>JADLEG010000263.1 GCA_020846275.1 Alphaproteobacteria bacterium | reverse complement strand
AGCGCGATCGGCCGGACCCGCGCCAGGTCGCGGGCGAGCACGATCGTATCGTCGCCCAGGAAGGACAGGCCCTCGGCCGCCAGCGCGGCCGCCAGCGTGCTCTTGCCGCAACCGGTTTCCCCCGGCAACAGCAGCCCGCGCCCGTCGCGGCTGACCGCCGCCGCGTGCAAGGCGAACAGATCGCTGCTTCGGTGCAGCGCCAGTTCGGTCAGGCGCGCCGTGACCATCGGCAGCACCTGGTCCGGTCGCCGGCAGCGGTCGAGCACCGCCCCGCCGGCCACCATCGCAAACCCCTCGTCGCCTTCCGCGATATCGACGCCGATGGCGCCCTCGCCATCCCCGGAGGCGGTGACCATGGCCAGGGCCCGCGCCACCTCGGCGGCGGGGGCGGCCGGCCACAGGCGAAGCCGGAAGACGGAGTCGAGCAGCCGGACGGTGGTCTCGAACGCGGGCTCGCCATCGGGACGCCGCACGGCGCGCGACGGCGACCCAAGGGCCCCATCGCGGCGCAGCGCGGCCAGCGGCGATCCGCTCGGCGGCGCCGGCCGGGCGGCCAGGCTCAGATCGTGCCATGCCGCCATCACGTCGCGGACATGCGCCTGCGACACGGTCGGCGCGAAGCCGAACGTGCTGCACAGGCGATCGGCGATCTCCTGCGGGCTCATCGACTGTTCGAAGCAGGTCCAGATGAACGCGGCCGTCCCGTTCAGCGCATAGAGCCGCTGGGCGATGGCGTCGAACAGCACGGCCTCGTGGCCGATGTAGTGCAGCGTGAATCGGCTGCCCGCGCCGGACGGCGCGATCGGTTCGGACGTCGCCTTGGGCATCGGATCGATTTCAACTGGCGAGGGGGTCGCGGCGCTAGCGAGAGTTTTCCGCATGAGAAACGGTAGATGACCCGCGCCAAGCCGGCTCGTGAGATTCTTGTGACTGTTCACGCCGGCTTGGTGGGCGCAACTTGGCTCAAATTCATGTGCCTCGCGCGCGTGGCTGGCTTGACCGCGGCTCGCCATCGGGGCAATTCGATGCCTCGGATTTTCAACCGATCGGGCATGACCGGAAAATGGAGATCAGACCGGCGACCGTCGCCGATGCGCCGTCGATCGCGCGCACCCATGCCACGGTCTGGCGCAGGACCTATCGCGAGCTAGCGCCGCCGGAAGCGATCGCGGCGCTGGACGAGGCATCGCGCCGCGCGCGCTGGGTCGAACTCCTGTCGCACCCCGCGCCGGGCCAGGCGGCGCTGGTGGCCGGGATCGACGGCCGGCTCGCGGGGTTCGGTCTTGCCGGGCCGGCGGTGCATCCCGCCTTCGGCGGACGCGCCGAGATCAGGTATCTCTACGTGGACGACGCGTTCCAGCGCCGGGGAGTCGGCCGGCGCCTGATGGCCGAACTGGCGGCCGGCCTGGCGGCAACCGGCCGCAAAGCGGTCGCGCTGGGCGTGGTCGAGGGCAATGCGCCGGCGATCGCGTTCTACGCGGCGATGGGCGGGCGCGCCGTTGGCACCTACACCGATCCCGGCCCGATCTGGCGCTCGAGCAACATCGTCTACGCCTGGGACGATATCACCGTGCTGTGCGGTCGAGGCGCGGCTTAGCTGCGCCGGTAGCGCAGCAGCAGGAAATGCGCCCGGCCGTGGCGGCGCGCGTCGAAGGGATGGAACGCGGGCGGCGGGGCGACCGGGTCGTCCGCGGCATGCTCGACCACGACCACCGCGTCCTCGGCGAACCAGTTCTTCGCGGCCAGGGCCTCCAGCGCTGGGGCGCAGAGATGCTGGCCATAGGGCGGGTCGAGGAAGGCGAGCGTGACCGGCACCTCGGCCGCCGGCGGGGCAAGGGCGTCGGCGCGGATCACCTTCGCGCGCGCGATCTCGCCGATCCGGCCAAGATTGGCGCGGATGGCGGCGAAAGCGACGGGATCCTTCTCGATGAACCAGGCGCGCGCCGCGCCGCGCGACAGGGCCTCGATCCCCATCGCGCCGGTGCCGGCAAAGGCGTCCAGCACGGTGGCCTCGGCCAGGAGCCTGCCGGCCGTCTCGGGCCCGTGCGCCAGCATGTCGAACACGGCTTGGCGCGCGCGGTCGGCGGTCGGCCTGACCGTCAGCCCTTCCGGCGCTGCCAGCACGCGGCCGCGATGCCTACCGGCGATGATGCGCATGCGCGCCGCCCCGGCGGCGTTTCGCGCCGGCGCCGCTGCGCGGGGCCGGGTCGGCATCCGGCGCCTTGCCGAATTCCTGGCCGACCTGATCGCGCAGGACGCGGGCCGGCACTTCCTCCGCCTCGCCGCGCGCCAGCAGGCCAAGCTGGAAGGGGCCATAGGCGATGCGGATCAGCCGGCTGACTTTCAGCCCCATCGATTCGCACAGGCGCCGCACCTCGCGGTTGCGCCCCTCGCTGAGCCCCATGGTGAGCCAGGCGTTCTCGCCCTTCTCGCGCTCCAGCCGCGCCTCGACCGGGCCGTAGCGCACGCCGTCGACCACCGTGCCCGCGGCCAGCGCCTCCAGCTTCGCGGGATCGACCTGACCGTGCACGCGCACGCGGTAGCGCCTGACCCAGCCGGTGGAGGGCAATTCCAGGTGGCGCGCCAGCGCGCCGTCGTTGGTCAGCAGCAGCAATCCCTCGGAGGTAAGGTCGAGCCGGCCGACCGTCACCACGCGCGGCAGGCCCTCGGGCAGGCGGTCGAACACGGTGGGGCGGCCCTCGGGATCGCGTGCGGTGGTCACCAGCCCCGCCGGCTTGTGGTAGCGCCACAGCCGCGTGCGCTCGGGCGCCGGCAGCGGCCTTCCGTCGACCAGGATGCGGCGCGGATCGTCCACGACGACGGCCGGCGTCGTCAGCACCTTGTGGTCCAGCTTGACGCGGCCCTCCACGATCAGCCGCTCGGCATCGCGGCGCGAGCACAGGCCGGCGCGGGCGATCAGCTTGGCGACGCGCTGGGGTGCGTCCATGGCGGCGGCGTGCCTCGCGCCGCCGTCAGCGGCAGGCGGCGATGAGGGCGTCGAAGATGCGGTCGTCGCCGGTGGAGATCGAGAACTCGGGATGCCACTGCACCCCCAGGCAGAAGCGGTAGCGCGGCGCCTCCATGCCCTCGATCACGCCGTCGGGCGCGCGGGCGTTCACGATCACGCCGGCGGGCTCGTCCTTGGCCGCCTGGTGGTGCGCGGAGTTGACCGCCAGGCGCTCGGCGCCCACGACGCGATGCAGCAGCGTGCCCGGCTTGACCGCGACCTCGTGGCCGGCCTGGTCGCGGGGGTTGGGCTGCTCGTGCGCCAGCGCGCCCGGCACCTCGTCGGGGATGTGCTGGATCAGCTTGCCGCCCAGCACGACATGCAGAAGCTGCTGCCCGCCGCAGATGCCGAGCACCGGCTTGTCGCGTTCCAGCGCGCCGCGCGTCACCGCCAGCTCGAAGGCGGTGCGGCGGTCCTTGGTCGTGACCTTGGCATGGCGCTCGCTGGCGCCGAATATCGCCGGGTCGACATCGAAGGCGCCGCCGGTGACGATCAGCCCGTCGATCGTGTCGAGATAGGCGGCCACCTGCTCCGGCTCGTGCGGCAGCAGGATCGGCAGCCCGCCGGCGCGCGCCACCGCCGCGCAATAGTTCTCGCGCACGGCATACCAGGGAAACTTGGAATAGCCGCCGGGCTTCTCGGCGTCGAGCGTCAGGCCGATGATGGGCAGGGACATAAACCCAAAATAGGGCGTGGCGGACGCCAAATCAATGACTTGGCGCTCTTGACCGGCTTCTTCGCCCCGGCCAGTGTCGGCCGATGATCGCCGAGGGCAATTCCTTCATGGACCTGGCGCTCGCCGAGGCGGCAAAGGCGGCGGCGACGGGCGAGGTACCGGTCGGCGCGGTGGTGGTGGAGGCGGCTTCCGGCCGGGTGCTGGCCGCCGCGCATAACAGGGTCGAGGCCGACCGCGATCCGACCGCCCATGCGGAACTGCTGGCGCTGCGCGCGGCCGCGGCGCAGGCGGGCGCGCCGCGCCTGCCGGATTGCGATCTCTACGTGACTTTGGAACCCTGCCCGATGTGCGCCCAGGCGATCGCCTTCGCGCGGATCCGACGGCTCTACTATGGTGCGGGCGATCCCAAGGGCGGCGGGGTCGAGCACGGGCCGCGCATATTCCAGCAGGCGACCTGCAACCACCGGCCCGAGGTCTATGGCGGGATTGCCGACATGGCGGCGGGAGCGTTGTTGCGGGCGTTCTTCGCCCAGCGGCGCTAGGCCCGCTCGCTGCCGTAGTAGCTCATGATCTCGGCGTTGCTGCGCCGCCAGCGGATCTGGCTCATCGATTCGCCCACCAGCAGGTCGGCGTCGGCCATCGGCCGGCCGAACAGATAGCCCTGACCGTAGCTGACGCCGCATTCGCGCAGGAAGTCGATCGTCGCCGGGTCTTCCACCTGCTCGGCGATCGCCGTCACGCCCAGCGCGCGGCACAGCCCGGTCATGGCGATCACGAAGGGCTTGCCGCGGTCGCTCTTGCGCGCCTCGCGGATGAAGCTGCCGTCGATCTTGACGTAGTCGACCTCCATCTGGCGGAGCTGTTCGAAGGCGGCGCCGCGCGCGCCGAAATCGTCGAGCGTCACCTTGAAGCCGGTCGTGCGCATCGACTGGATGAACTCGTTGACCGCGCGCAGGTCGGTGATGGCGCCGCTGTCGGTGATCTCCAGGATCACCAGCTGGCTCAAGGTGCGCCGCACGCTCAACACCTCGTTCAGCCGCGCCGCGAAGCCGGGCGCGGACAGCGAGCGGCCGGACAGGTTGATGGCGACGCTGGTCGGCCGGCCCTTCTCGGCCACGGTGATCAGGCGGCTGACGGTCTCCTTGGTGATCGCCAGGTCGAGATCGGCGATGAAGCCGTTCGCCTCGGCCAGATGGATGAACTGCGCCGGCGACTGGCCCGAAGGCAGGCGCAGCAGCGCCTCCAGGTGGTGGAAGGCGCCCGTGTCGAGCGACACCACCGGCTGGAAGGCGATGTCGAACTTGCGCGATTCGAGCAGTTGCCGCGCCGCCAGGACCTCGGCAGCGGGGGATTGCGACGGCGCCACCGGCGGCGCCGCCACGACCTTGGGCTGGCGCGCCCGGCGCACGGCAAGGAAGCAGTTGCCCTTGAGCTGCGGCACCGTGAAGCCGGTCGCCTCGACCTTCACGGCGTCGCGCCCCGGGGGCGTCAAAACGAACGGCGCGTCGTCGAAGCGCTTGCCGCCCTGCGCGGCGGCGGCGACCAGCGCGCCGACGATCGGACGGTCCGCGTCCGCGACCAGGTCGATGAACGGACGGCCGAGCAGCGCGCTGCCGGCGGCGCCGGCCAGAAGCTCGGTGGCGCCGGCCGCGAAGCGGATGCGGCCCTCGGCGTCCAGCTCCATCAGCATGTCGTTGCCGCAGAAGGCGAACGCGATGAAACGGTCGCGCTCCTGGCGCAGCTGCTGCTCGACGGAGATGGCCGCAGTCGTGGGCATGCGGTGCTTGACCCCTTGGTTGCCCGCAGTGTCACCCGGCCATGGTTAACGATTCGCTTACCTTGCGCGCGAAGGCACCGCCCGCCACCCGATGTCGCGACGGCAGAAACCATCAGGAAAATCAACGAGATCGACGGCCCTGTAGGCGAGCGCCTGGGCCTCGGCCACGTCGGGGGCGCGCGCCGTCACATTCAGGACGCGCCCGCCCGCGGCGACCAGGCGTCCGGCGGCGTCCAGCTTGGTGCCGGCTTGAAAGATCTTCACGCCGGGAAGGGCTGAAGCGCGGTCGAGCCCGCCGATCGCGCCGCCGGGCTTGGGGGTGTCGGGATAGCCCTTGGCGGCAAGCACGACGGTCAGCACCGCGTCGGCGTGCCAGCGCAGGTCGAAGGACTTTAGCTCGCCGTCGCAGGCCGCGACCAGCGCCGGCACCAGGTCCGACTTCAGGCGCATCATCAGCACCTGGCACTCGGGATCGCCGAAACGCACGTTGAATTCGATCAGCTTCGGCCCGTCGCGGCAGATCATCAGCTCGGTGAACAGCACGCCCTTGTAGGGCGCGCCCTCGGCGGCCATCGCGCGCACCGTCGGACGGACGATGCGGTCCATCACCTGCTGCTCCATCGCCGGCGTCATCGCGGCGACCGGCGCATAGGCGCCCATGCCGCCGGTGTTGGGGCCGGTCTCGCCGTCGCCCACCGCCTTGTGGTCCTGCACGGACTGCAGCGGCAGCACGTCGACGCCGTCGATCAGCGCGAAGAAGCTGGCGATCTCGCCTTCCAGGAACTCCTCGACCACGACCGACGCGCCGGCGCTGCCGAACCGGCCGCCGACCAGCGCGTCGGCGACCGCCGCCAGCGCCTCGTCGACCGTGCGCGCGACCGTCACGCCCTTGCCGGCGGCCAGGCCGTCGGCCTTGACCACGATCGGCGCGCCTTTCTGCCGGACGTAGGCGCTCGCCTTGCCGGCATCGGTGAAGCGCTGGTAGGCGGCGGTCGGAATCTTATGCCGCGCGCAGAAATCCTTGGTGAAGCCCTTCGATCCCTCCAGTGCCGCCGCGGCGGCGCGCGGCCCGAAAGCCTTGATGCCGGCGGCGTCCAGCTTGTCCACGAGGCCGGCGACCAGCGGCGGCTCGGGGCCGACGACGACCAGGTCGATCGATTTCTCGCGCGCGAAATCGACGATCCGGTCCAGCTCCATCGCCGCGATCGCGACCAGCTCGGCTTCCTCGGCGATGCCCGGATTGCCCGGCGCGCAATAGAGCTTGTCGCATAGCGGCGAGGCGGCGATCGCCCAGCACAGGGCATGCTCGCGCCCGCCCGATCCCACCACGAGTATCCGCAACCCCACCCCCAAAGACCCGGGTTCATCGACGGCCGCCCCCGTGTATCATGCGGCGATGGCAACGCAAGCATCGATCGACGCCGCCGGCCTGGTCGGCTCGAACCTGCCGGAATTCACGGTCGGCGAGCTGTCCCGCGCGCTGAAGCGCACGGTCGAGGACGCCTATGGCCGCGTGCGGGTCAGGGGCGAGATCTCGGGTCTCAAACGCGCCGCCTCCGGCCATATCTACCTGTGCCTCAAGGACGCCGAAGCCAACATGGACGCGGTGTGCTGGCGCGGCACCGTCGGCCGCCTGGCGTTGAAGCCCGAGGACGGCATGGAGGTGATCTGCGTCGGGCGACTGACCACCTACATGGAGCGCTCGCGCTACCAGCTCGTGATCGAATCGATCGAGCTGTCGGGCGAGGGGGCGCTGCTGAAGCTGCTGGAGGACCGGCGCAAGAAGCTCGCCGCCGAAGGCCTGTTCGACCCGGACCGCAAGAAGAAGCTGCCCTACCTGCCCGATGTGATCGGCGTCGTGACCTCGCCCACCGGCGCGGTGATCCGCGACATCCTGCACCGCTTGGCCGAGCGCTTCCCGCGCCATGTGCTGATCTGGCCCGTGCTGGTGCAGGGCGAGGGCGCGGCAGCGCAGGTGGCGGCCGCCATCGAGGGCTTCAACCGGCTCGAAGTCGGGGGCAAGGTGGCGCGGCCCGACCTGCTGATCGTGGCGCGGGGCGGCGGCAGCCTGGAGGACCTGTGGGCCTTCAACGAGGAGATCGTGGTCCGCGCGGCGGCTGCCAGCGCGATCCCGCTGATCTCGGCCGTCGGCCACGAGACCGACACGACCCTGATCGACTTCGCCGCCGACCGTCGCGCGCCGACGCCGACGGCGGCGGCCGAGATGGCGGTGCCGGTGCGCGCCGAACTGCTGACCGAGTTGCTGAAGCAGGAGCGCCGGCTGGTCGCCTGCGCGGGCCGCGTGATCGCCGACCGGCGCGTGCGCGTCGACGATCTGGCGCGGGCCCTGCCGCGGCCGCAGCAAGCGATCGAGGAGCGCGCGCAGCGCCTGGACGGCTGGTCCGAGCGCATGGGCAATGCGCTGCGCGTGCTGGTCGACGATCGCGCGCGCCGCGTGGCGCATGGCTGGGCGTCGCTGCCACGGCCCGAGGCGACGCTCGCCGCCGCGCGCCGGGTCGCCGACGCGACCATGGTGCGGCTGCGGCCGGGACTGCTGGCGCGGCGCTTCGACGACGGCGAACGCCGCGCGACGGAACTCGCCCAGCGCATGGCGGCGGCGGGCGGGCGCGCCCTGGTTCACGCACGCCAGCGCTTCGACGCGCTGTCCGGCCTGCTCGACAGCTATTCCTACGAACGCGTGCTGGAACGCGGCTTCGTGCTGGTGCGCGACGCGCACGGGAAGCCAGTCACGGAAGCGAACCAGACAAAACCCGGCCAGCATCTGGGCCTGCGCTTCCACGACGGCGAGGTCGGGACGACCGTCTCCGGCCCATCGGTCGCGCCGGCCCGTCCGACGCGCAAGCCGCCGACGGACGGGTCACAGGGGTCGCTGCTGTGACTCAGGTAGAAGGCGCTTCCTTCGTTCTGGGCCCCCCTCCCCTTGCGGGAGGGGGAAAGGGGGAGGGGTCCGCGCGCGAGAGCGCGCAGAGGAGGAAGCGACGAGCCGTTCAGAAGCGAGATCAACGCAGCGTGGATCGCCCCCTCCCCCTACCCCCCTCCCACAAGGGGAGGGGGGACATAAAAAACTGCTTGGCGTTCGCAGCCGTCCTTCTCCTGCTGTGCGCGCCGATCGCCCGCGCCGATCCCGTCACCTTCACCGGGCCGCTGACCCAGGGCGGGCTGGTCGAGGGGCACGTCGCGCCGGGCAGCAAGGTTTCGGTCGACGGTGCGCCCGTGCGCGTGTCGCCGGAGGGCGTGTTCCTGGCGGGGTTCGGGCGCGAGGCGGTCAAGGCCATCGTGGAGGTGGCTTCGCCCGACGGCAGCCGCGAGACCAAGGTGCTGGCGGTGGCGCCCCGCAAGTTCGACATCCAGCGCGTCGACGGACTGCCGGAGCGGATGGTGACGCCGCCACCCGAGGTGCTGGAGCGCATCAAGGCCGAGGGCGCCATGGTGCGCGAGGTGCGCCGGCGCGACGACGCGCGCACCGATTTCCTGGCGGGATTCTTGTGGCCGGTGACGGGCCCGATCAGCGGGGTCTATGGCAGTCAGCGCATCCTGAACGGCCAGCCCCGCGCGCCGCACTACGGGGTCGACATCGCGGTGCCCACGGGTACGCCGATCATGGCGCCGGCCGACGGCATGGTGACGATGATCGCGGACCTCTACCTGACCGGCTGGACCGTGATCCTCGACCACGGCCACGGATTGAGCTCGGTCTTCATGCATCTGTCCGAGGTCGCGGCCAAGGACGGCCAGCGCATGGGCCGCGGCGCGCCGATCGGCAAGGCGGGCGCGACCGGGCGGGCCACCGGCCCGCATTTGCACTGGGGCCTCAACCTGTTCGAGACGCGCCTGGACCCCCAGCTCCTGGCGCCGCCGATGCCGAAGCCGGAGTGACGCGCAGCAGCGCCTTCGCCGGCAGGTGGCACACCACGGTGGTGCCCGCGCCCCGGGCCGAGTCGATCGCGACCGTGCCGCCATGCAGCTCGACAAGGCTCTTGACCAGCGCCAGCCCCAGCCCCGCGCCGGCCTGGCGGCCCTGGCCCGGGCCGCGCTCGAAGCGCTCGAACACGCGCTCATGGTCCTCGCGCGCGATGCCGATGCCGGTGTCCGCCACGCTGAGCGCGATGCCGTCGTCCTCGCGCATGGCCTTCAGCGTGATGCGGCCGCCGGCCGGCGTGAACTTGACCGCGTTGCTGACCAGGTTGTAGAGCGCCTGCTTCAGGCGCCGTTCGTCGCCGGACATCGCGCCGATATCCGCGGGGCAGTCGACCGTGATGGCGAGATCGCGCTCGCGCGCGCGCTCGCGGGTCAACTGCTGCACCCCGCTCAAGAGCGTGCCGATATCCACCGGCGCCAGCTCCAGCTCCATGTAGCCGGCCTCGATCGTCGCCAGGTCCAGGATGTCGTTGATGAGGTTCCGCAGGTTGTGCGAGGACTGCAGGATGCTGCGCGTGTATTCCTTCTGCCGGTCGTTCAAGGCGCCGAAGAACTCGTTGCCCAGGATCTCGGTGAAGCCGATGATGGCGTTGAGCGGCGTGCGCAATTCGTACGACACGTTGGCGATGAACTCGGTCTTCAACCGGTCGGCGGCCTCCAGCGCCATGTTGCGCTCGCGCAGCGCGCGCTCCACGCGCAGGCGGTCCGTGACGTCGATATAGGTCAGCAGCGCCGCGCCGTCGGGCAGCGGCGTGACGGCGTAGTCGATCATCTTCTGGTCGCTGCGCTCGATGCGGCCGGCGCGCGATTCCGGCTCGGTCACGCGCGCGATGATCTGGCGCTTCAGCTCGGCCCAGTCCTCCTCGCGCGGGAACAGCCCGCGGATCTTGTCGGCCAGGTCGGCGACGTGCGGATTGTCGGCCAGGTCGTCGGGCGTCAGGTCCCACAGCCGCGCGAATTCGGGGTTGCTCAAGCGCAGGCGGCCGTCGCCGCCGAACACCGCCACGCCCTCGTGCAGGTTGTTGAGCGTCTCGCGCTGCACCTCGGTCAGGGTGTTGTAGGAGCGCTCGAGCACCAGCCGGTCGGTCACGTCCTCGTAGAGGAACATCAGCCCCCCCAGCGGGTGGGGGGCGACCAGCGTGCGCAGGGTCGTGTCGTCGGGCAGGTGCATCAGGTCGTCGCGCGGCTCGATCAGCGTGGTGAACATGCGCGTGGTGTCGGCCTTGAAGGCGCGGAAGTCGACATATTCCGGCAGGCGCCGCCGGTCGCGCATCGCGTCCAGCACCTCGCCGATCGTGGGCTTGTTGCCCAGCCACGCGGCCTCGAGCCGCCACAGGCGGGCGAAGGAGTTGTTGAAGAAGATCAGCCGCGTGTCGGCGGCATAGATGGCGATCGCCGAGGCCAGGCTTTCCAGCACCTCGGCATGCGCGGCCATGTGGCGGGCCAAGGTTGCGCGGGCCTCCTCGACCTCCGTCACGTCGCGCGCGAAGCCGATCAGCTCGCCGCCCGGCACGGGGATCTCGGTGATCTCGACGCGCTTGCGCTCGCCCGAGACGATCACGTGGCGCGCGTCGCTGGCGGGCTTGCCCGAGGCCAGCGCGCGCTGCGCCACGGCGCGGCCGCCCTGCGCGCCGGGCAGAAGCTCGCGCTGGTCGGCGATCGCGCGGTCCGGCGTGCTGTCCAGCGCGGCGGCATAGGCGGCATTGCACCAGATCAGCGCCAGCGCCCCGTCGCGCCGCCACATCGGCACCGGCACGGCGTCGAGCGTGGACTGGTTCTTGTCGCGCTCGGCCGCCACGGCGGTCGCGGCCTCGCGCAGTTGGCCGGCGACGGCGGCGTCGACGCTGCGGTCGACCATCCACACGACATCGACCAGGGGCTTGCCGTCGGCGCCGGCGACGCGCCGGCCGATGGCGCGGAAGCTTTCGCCCTTGTCGGCCGTCACGACCATCGAGAAGCCGGCGCCTTCGTTGCACAGCCGACGGACGGCGTCGGCGAACCCGGTGCGGCTGTCGGGCGCCAGCGCGGCGACGAGTTCGGCAAGGCCGCATTCCACCGGCAGATCGAGCTGCGTCGCCAGGGTCGCCGAGACGAACTCGCCGCTGTCGTCCCGGGTCCAGGCGATATAGCCGTCGGCGGAGCCGGCAAGGACGGCGTTCAAGTGCGCAAGGTCGTGCGACAGGCGCGTCGCTTCGCCCGCATGGCGCTCGCCTTCGGCGGCGAAGCGCAGGGCGCGGCGGTGGAGCCACAGGGCAAGCGGCAGCACGGGCACGGCGACCAATATCGCGCCCAAGGCCAGTCCCGCGATCGTTACCATGCGCTCAGCGCTCGGTCCCCCCGATTTTGGGGCGATTCTAGTGCGCGCGGCGCGCCCTCACAAGGGAAGGCGCAATGGGCCGATCAGGCCGGCGTCAACCCGCCCTTGTCGGCCAGGAATTTCGCGATATCGGCCACGCCCTTGCCGGCGCGGATGTTGGTGAAGATGAACGGCCGCTCGCCGCGCATGCGCCTGGCGTCGCGGTCCATCACCTCCAGGCTCGCGCCCACCGTCGGCGCCAGGTCGATCTTGTTGATCGCCAGCGGGCCCGAGCGCGGCGACATGCCCGGTGGCAGGCCGGTCGCGCCTGACCGGTCGATAGGCAGGGTCGGGTCAGCCCGCCTATCCGCTGGGCAGGCGGCTCCTCATCCTTCGAGACGCCTGCTTGCGCAGGCTCCCCAGGATGACGCGATGTTGTTGCGATTCAATACAGGCGCGTCACGGTGAGGAGGCTGCGAAGCAGCCGTCTCGAACCATGAGAAGCGCCGGCGCTGAGCCTCAGACGTCCGCGAACTTCTTGCCCTCGCGTGCCAGCTTGGCCAGCAGGGGCGCGGGCTCGCACCAGTCCTTGTCGTTCGCGTAGAGTCTGCTCATGGTCGCATAGACCTTGTCGAGCCCGATGCGGTCGGCCCAGTACATCGGCCCGCCGCGCCAGCGCGGGAAGCCGTAGCCGAACAGCCAGACCACGTCGATGTCGGATGCGCGCTGGGCGATGCCCTCCTCCAGGATCTTCGCGCCCTCGTTGACCAGCGGGAACATGCAGCGCTCGACGATTTCCTGGTCGGTGAAGCTGCGCCGCGCGATGCCCTTCTCCTGAGAGACGGTCAGGATCAGCTTCTCGATCTCCGGATCGGGCATCGGCGCCCGCCCGCCCTTCTCGTAGCGGTACCAGCCCGCGCCGGTCTTCTGGCCGTAGCGTCCCATTTCGGCGATGCGGTCGGCGATCGGCGAGTAGCGGCGCGGATCGGGCGGCAACCCTTGCGCCGCGCGCTGGGCCGCGCGCTGCTTGCGGATGCGCCAGCCGACATCGACGCCGGCCAGGTCGCCGGTGGCGAAGGGGCCCATCGGGAAGCCGAAATCCTGCATCGCCTTGTCGACCTGCTGCGGCAGCGCGCCTTCCTCCAGGCTGAAATTCGCCTGGCGCTGGTAGGCATAGTACATGCGGTTGCCGACGAAGCTGTCGCACACCCCGACAAGGGCGGCGACCTTGCCCAGCTTCTTGTCGAGCGCCATGGTCGCGGCGATCGTGGCGGGCGAGGTCTTCTTGCCGCGCACCGTCTCCACCAGGCGCATCACGTTCGCCGGGCTGAAGAAATGCATGCCGATCACGCGCTCGGGCCGCTTCGTGGCGGCGGCGATCGCGTCGACGTCCAGGCTCGAGGTGTTGGTGGCGATGATCGCCGCCGTGGGACAGGCCGCGTCGAGCTTGGCGAAGATCTCCTTCTTCAGCGCCATGTCCTCGAACACCGCCTCGACCACGGCGTCGCAGTCCGCCAGGTCGGCCATCTGCGTGGTGCCGGCGACCAGCGCCATGCGCCGGTCCATCTCGGCCTGGTCCAGGCGCTTGCGCTCGACCATGCCGGCATAGGTCCCGCGGATGCGCGCCAGCCCCTTGTCGAGCAGGTCCTGCGACGTTTCCAGCACCCGCACGGGGATGCCGGCATTGGCGAAGCAGATCGCGATGCCCGCGCCCATCGTGCCCAGGCCCAGCACCGCGCCGCGCTTGATCGGCGCGGCCGGCGTGTCCTCGGGCACGTCCTTCACCTTCGCCGCCTCGCGCTCGGCGAAGAAGGCGTGGCGCAGGGCGGCCGCCTGGTCCGATCCGACCAGGCGCTGGAAGGTCGCGCGTTCGAAGGCCATGCCCTCGTCGAACGGCTTTGCCAGCGCGGCCTCGACGCAGTCGACCACGGCGAAGGGCGATTCCTGGCCGCGCGCGCTGCGCTTCAGGCCCTGGCGGAACTCGGCGATCAGGTTGGGCGTCGCGCGCGCCTCGGCCAGCTTGTCGTCGCGATCGCGCGTGCGCCGGGGCTTCGCGCCCTTCGCCAGCAGGTCCTCGGCGAATTTCACCGCCGCCTCGACCACGTCGCCGTCGACCACCTCGTCGACGATGCCGAGCGCCTGGGCGCGCTTCACCGGCACCATCTCGCCGGTGGTCATCAGCTCGAGCGCCGTCTTGACGCCGGCGAGGCGCGGCAGGCGCTGCGTGCCGCCCGCGCCCGGCACGATGCCCAGCGTCACCTCGGGCAGGGCGACGCGCGTGCCGGCAGCGGCGACTCGATAGTGGCAGGCGAGCGTCAGCTCCAGCCCGCCGCCCAGCGCATGGCCGTGGATCGCGGCCACCACCGGCTTGGCCGCGTCCTCGATCACCGCCAGCACCTTGGGCAGGATCGGCTCCTGCTGCGGCTTGCCGAACTCGCGGATGTCGGCGCCGGCGGACAGCATCTTGCCCCTGCCCGCGATGACGACCGCCGCCGTGCCCGCGTCCGCCAAGGCCGCCTTCACCTCGCGGTCCAGCCCCCTGCGCACCTCGGCGCCCAGGCCGTTGACCGGGGGGTTATCGATGGTCAATACGGCGATGCGGCCGTTCTGCGTGCGCGCTACCGGCTCTGGCATTCGTGTCCTCCGTCAGGGGCGCGGACTATAGCAATGGCGGGCGCATGCCACACCTGTCCGATGATCGGGTTTACCGCGCGCCGGGGGAATGGCATGGTACAAGGATGAGCGAGACGTTGACCGCCGACGTGGCGATCATCGGCGGCGGCATTCATGGCTGCTCGACCGCGCTGCATTTGCGCCGGCGCGGCGCTTCCGTGGTGCTGCTGGAATCCGGCCTGTGCGGCGCGCAGGCCAGCGGCGTCAATTTCGGCGGCGTGCGCCAGCAGGGGCGCCATCTCGACGAACTGCCGCTGGCGCGGCGCTCGCGCGCGCTGTGGGGCCGGATGAAGGAGCTGATCGACCACGACGGCGAGTTCGTGCAGTCCGGCCATCTGCGCCTGGCCTGCTCGGATGCCGAGATGGCGGTGCTCGAGGACTGGGCCAAGGGCGCGCGCGAATTCGGGCTCAACAGCGAACTCCTCGGCCGCAATGCGATCCGCGACCGTTATCCCTGGCTCGGCGAGCGGGTGATCGGCGGCTCGCTTCTGGCCGAGGACGGCCATGCCAATCCGCGCGTCGTCTCGCCGCTCTTCGCCAGGGCGGCGCGCAAGGCCGGCGCCGATATCCGCGAGAACACCAAGGCCGTCGGCGGTGTGCGCGACGGCGCGGGCTTCGTCGTCGAGGCGGAGGGCGGTCTCAAGCTGCGCTCGCGCGTCCTCGTCAACACGGCCGGCGCCTGGGCCCGCGACGTTGCCGCGTGGTTCGGCGAGATCGTCGACGAGGAGCCGCGCTCCCCCAACATGAACGTGACCGAGCCGCTGCCCTTTTTCCTCAACGCCAACGCCGCGCTGATGGGCGAGGGCGACGGCGTCTACATGCGCCAGGTCGAGCGCGGCAACGTGGTGTTCGGCGGCGCCGGCCGCGGCACGCCCGATCGCATCCGCCGCCGCACGCGCGCGGTGATGGAAGTCTCGGCGCGCGCCGGGCGCGCCATCGCGATGAGCGTGCCGGCGCTGAGGCACGCGCGCGTCATCCGCACCTGGGGCGGGATCGAGGGCTACATGCCCGACGAGGTGCCGATCATCGGGCCCAGCCGCACCACGCCCGGGCTGATCCATTCCTTCGGCTATTCCGGCCACGGCTTCCAGCTCGGGCCGGGCTGCGGCGCGATCGTCGCCGAGCTGGCGCTGGACGGCAGGACCGACACGCCGATCGGCCATTTCTCCATCGACAGGTTCGCATGACTGAAGCCGCTCGCCCGGGCACGGGCCCCCAGGACATCGCCGTCATCGGCGCGGGCATCGTCGGGCTGGCGACCGCGCTGACGCTCCAGCAGGACGGCCACCGCGTCACGCTGATCGACCGACTCGAGCCGGGCGCCGGCACCTCCTTCGGCAATGCCGGGGTGATCTCGGTCAGCGGCATCACGCCGGTCGCCTATCCCGGCATCTGGCGCGACGCGCCCAAGATGCTGCTCGATCCGGATTCCGTGCTGCGCATGCGCTGGGCCTACCTGCCGCGCGCGCTGCCCTGGCTGCTGCGCTTCCTTGCCGCCAGCACGCCTGCGCGGGTAGAGGAAATCTCGCGCGACATGACGCCGCTGGTGACCCGGGCCTTCGACGCGCACGACAAACTGATGCGCCGGCACGGCATCGAAGGCGTCGTCAAGCGCGTGGGCTGGCTCAAGGTCTATCCGGCCGAAAAGGCCGCCGGCACCAAGGGCGACGTGGCGCTGATCCGGAAATACGGACTCAAGGTAGACGAGCTGGACGCCGACGAATTGCGACAACTCGAGCCGGGCATTAACCGCCGCTACACGCACGGCGTGTTCTCGCCCGATTCCGGCTTCGCCAGCACGCCGTTGAAGCTGTCCCAGGCCTATGCCGCGGCCATCCGCCAGGGCGGCGGAAAGTTCGTGCAGGGGACGGTGCAAGGCATCGCGATCGGCGCGGACGGCGCGCCGACGATCGCGACCGACCAGGGCAGCACGCGCTACGACCGCGCGGTGATCGCAGCCGGCGCCTTCTCCAAGCCCTTCGCCCAGATGGTCGGCGCGCGCGTGCCGCTGGATACCGAGCGCGGGTACCATCTCTACCTGAAGGCCGACCAGGCGCGCGCGGTCGGGCGGCCGACCTATTTCGGCGACCACGGCTTCGTGCTGGCGCCGATGGAAGACGGCATCCGCCTGACCAGCGGCGTCGAGTTCGCCGGCCTCGACGCGCCGCCCGACTACCGGCGCATCCGCCGCATGGCGGCGTTCGCGCGCGATGCGCTGCCGGGCCTCGGCGACCGGCCCGAGCGCGAATGGATGGGCTTCCGCCCGTCGCTGCCCGACTCGAAGCCCGTCATCGGCCCCGCGCCCGCGAGCGACCGCGTGACGCTGGCCTTCGGCCATGGGCACCTCGGATTGACCCTGTCCGCGATCACCGCAAGCTGCGTCGCCGATCTGATCGCCGGCCGTGCGTCCGGCGTGCCGCTCGCGCCCTTCGCGCCGACGCGGTTCTAGCGATGGAATTCCGCGCGGGCCTCTCGCCCGGCCTGCTTGCGTCCGTGCGGTCGGTCGACGAGGCACGTGTCGCGCTGGCGGCGGGGGTCGACGTGATCGACCTCAAGGAGCCTTCCGCGGGCGCCCTGGGCGCGGTGGCGCCCGCGGTGGCGCGCGCCGTCGCGAGGTTGGTTGCCTCGCCCTTCGAGACGCCCGCTGCGCGGGCTCCTCAGGGTGAGGCAGCAAGCCAGAAACGACCTCATCCTGAGGAGGGGGCTTCGCGCAGCGAAGGCCCCGTCTCGAAGGATGAGGTCGCAACGCGCCCCCTGGTCAGCGCCACGATCGGCGATCATGCGTTCACGCCCGAAGCCGTCGTCCCCGCCGTGCGGGCGATTGCGGCGGCCGGCGTCGACATCGTCAAGGTCGGGTTGTTCGACGGCGACGTGCCGCGCACGCTCGACGCGCTGCGACCGGCGGTCGCCGGCGGCGTGCGCCTGGTTGCGGTGATGTTCGCCGACCGCGCGCCCGACCTCGCGCTGCTGCCGGCGCTGCGCGCCGCCGGGTTCCTGGGCGCGATGCTCGACACGGCGGACAAGACCGCTTGCGGGCTGCGCGCGCGCCTCGACGACGCGACGCTGGCGCGGTTCGTGACGGCGGCGAAGCGGGAAGGCCTGCTCTGCGGTCTTGCCGGATCGCTTCGGCTCGACGACATCGCGCCGCTGGCGGCGCTGCGGCCGGACTATCTCGGTTTTCGCGGCGCCCTGTGCCGCGCGGGACGCGACGGCTCGCTCGACCCGGGGCGGCTCGACGCGGTGCGAAAGGCGCTGCGCTCCGCGGCCAGCAGCGCGACGGCAACGGCCGGCAGGCAGCGCGCCACCCCTTCGCGCACGCCCAACGTCGCGCCACTGGCCAGCACCGTGCCGGCATCGACATAGGGCCGGTCCAGCGCGCGGGCCAGGCGCCGGACGACGAAGCGCCCGACGCCCGCGCCGATCACCGGCGCAGCCCTAGCGATCGCCTTGCGCGACAGCACGCGGTCTGCCGCGTCCTGCACCTGCGCGAGCTGCTCGCCGGCGAGATGGCGCGCGAGGGCGATCCACATCGCGCGGGGATGCGCGTCGGCATCGGCGCCGACCATCCGCGCCAGGCGGCGCGCGCTGTCCGCCTGGGACTTCGGGCGGTTGTCGGCGCTGGGCAGCTGGTCGGCGCCGCGCGGAAGGCCGCCGGCGAGACGATGCACGTCAGCCATGGTGGCAAAATACTCCGCCATCAGCCCGCGCCGCTTGCCCAGCACCGGCGCATCGCGCGCCACTGCCATGACGGGGGTGCGGGTGACGCCGGTATAGACCAGCTCGGCCGTGGCCAGCCGCGCGAAATCGGTCAGCCCGCGTGGCCGCGGCTTGCCGCCGACGATCGGGATCAGGTCGGCCGTCGTGCTGCCCAGGTCGACGAACAGGGCTTCGGCCACGCGCACGGCGAGCGCCTCGGCGCTGGCGAGGAAATTCGCGGACGCGACATCGTCCACCCGCCGAAGCGCCGCGCGCGGCGGCAGGAACCCCGCCTTTCCGGCATAGACCAGCAGCGCCGCGCCGCGCAGGCGCTCGGTCATCGCGCCCAGCAGCCCCGCGACGCCCGCCCGGCGATCGCGGAACAGGTCGGCCAGCTCGCCGGTCATGGTGACGGCGTGGCGCGGGCAGGGCCCCAGCGCCGCCATCGCCTGGTCCAGCGCCTTGTCGAGCTCGCCAAGGCCCAGCCACAGGCGGCAGGGAAGTTGCAGCACCTTCAGCGGCCGGCCGTCGGCGCCGACGCGCGCCGCCTTCAGATGCGCCCCGCCCAGATCCCAGCCGATGACGTCCTGCGGACTAGAGCGGGGCATAGTCGTCGAGCGTGAACAGCTCCTGCGCCTGGCGCACGCCGCGCAAGCCGTAGCGGCCGAGCGACAGCAGGCGGTTGTCGCTGCGCGTCGCGGCCTTGGCGAAGGCGGCCGAGAGTATGACGTTGCGGTCGAGCGACTTGCACAGCGCCTGGATGCGGCTTGCCTCGTTGACCGCCTGTCCCACGACGGTGAAATCCAGCCGGTCGTGCGATCCGATATTGCCGTAGAGCACGGTGCCCAGATGCAGACCCAGATAGAACCGCGTCGTCGGCAGCGTCTTGCCGGCGCGCGCCTCGTTCACCGCCTCAAGGCGCTTGAACGCGTCGCTGGCGGCATCCAGCGCACGATGGCAGGCGTCGGCATCGCCTTCGCCCCGGAAGATCGCCAGCAGCCCGTCGCCGACGAATTTCAGCACCTGGCCGCGCTGGGCGTGGATCGCGCGGACCTGGCAGTCGGCGTAGTCGTTCAGCAGCGGGACGATCTGGTCCTCCGGCGCCGTGTCGGCGATGCGGGTGAAGCCGGCCAGGTCGCTGTACCACACGACCGCGCGGATGCTCTCGGTCCTGCCGCGTTCGATCTGCCCGTGCAGCACGCGCGTGCCGGCGTCGCGGCCCAGATAGACCTGCACCAGGTTGTTGGCGCTGCGCGCGATCGAGCGGTTGCGCAGGGCCAGCGCCAGGGTCGGCAGGACGCGGTCGAGCACGGCGACCTGCTCGTCGCTGAAGCCTTCCGGCCGGTCCGAGCACCAGGACGACGACAGGGCGTCGGCGTCGCCCGCCCGCGCCACGTCGGTGAACGGGATCACGTAGGCGACATAGTCGGTGACACCCTCGGCGACCAGGTCGTCCAGGATCGGGTACTCGCCCTGGCGATAATCGTCGCCGCGCCGCCGGCGCAGGCGGCGCTGTTTGGTCTGCAGGAGGTGATGGAAGGGCGACTGCAGCCACTTGTCCTCGGCCACCTCCGTGCGCTCGTATTCGCGACCGCCGGCCTTGCCCTTGGACCGGCGCCATTCGTAGAAATGGCCCTCGACGGTGGGGTGCAGGGAATCGATCGCGGCGGCGGCGCGCCACAGTTTCATGCCCGCCGCCACCAGCCGGTCGCACACGCCCTGCAGCAGCCCGGCCTCGTCCGCGCCGTCCAGCGCGCCGGCGATCAGCCACTCCTGCAGTTCAAGAATCTTCGCTGCGTCCATGGTCATGCTCCTATTATAGGATACCGCGCTCGATCGCGGTCGCGGCAATGAGGGCTCGGCGTGGACCTGGTACCGGTGATCGACCTGAAGGGCGGGCTGGTCGTGCATGCCAGGCGCGGCGACCGCGCCAACTACCGGCCGATCGAGACCCGGCTCAGCCCGACCGCCGCACCGCTCGACGTCGCGCGCGGCCTGACGGCGCTTTATCCGTTCCGCCGACTCTACATCGCCGATCTCGACGCCATCGCGGGCCAGGGCGACAACCGCGCCGCGGCCCAGGCGATCGCCCGCGCCTTCCCCGCGCTCGAGCTCTGGGTCGACCGCGGCATCGCGACGCCCGATGCCGTGCGGGCCTGGCTGGCGCTTGGCCTCGGCCCCGCCGTGCTGGGCAGCGAGTCCGCGCCCGATCTGGCGACGCTGCGCCTGGCGTTGGCGGCGGCGGGCGGCCGGGCCGTGCTGTCGCTCGACTTCCGCGGCGACGGGTTTCAGGGGCCGGCGGAACTCCTGGCCAACGCCGGCCTATGGCCGCGCCGGGTGATCGCGATGACGCTTGCCCGCGTCGGCTCGGGCGAAGGGCCGGACCTCGCGCGCCTGGGCGCGATCAAGTCCCGCGCCGGGGACTGCGCCGTCTATGCCGCCGGCGGCGTGCGCGACAATCGCGACCTGGCGGCGCTGGCCGCGCGGGGCATTGCCGGCGCGCTGGTCGCCACGGCGCTGCATGACGGGCGGCTCGATCCCCGCGCGGCCGCCGTCGAAAACGCGACCGGCGGGGAACGCCCCGCCGGCCTTGCCTGACGGACGAAGCGATCAGCCGCCGTAGAACGGGTGCTTCACCTTCTTGTACTGCGCGACCACGTCGGCGGCCTTGGGCTCGCCCGCGACGGCGCGCTTGATCGACAGCTTGGCGGCCTCGTAGTTGTAGTCGTGGATCTTCTTGTCGTCCTGCGCGTCCCAGTGGATGAACACGCCCACGGCGATGAACAGGTCGTCGGCCTGGGCGGCCGGGATGGTGCCGTCGGCGACGCAGTCCATCACCGCGGTCGCCACCGCGTGCTGCGCCGGCCCGAACATCTGCACCGCCTGCTTGGCGCCCTTGATGAACACCTTGTTGAACATCACGGTGTTCGGCTTGGCCAGCAGGTTCGGCGTCACCACCGCCAACAGGCCGTTGATGCCCTGGCGCTGGTTGATCAGCGCGTTGCAGAACGCGGTCTCCGCCGCGCTGCCGCGCGGCCCCAGGATCAGGTCGATATGGGCAACCTCGTTGCCGTCGCCGACCAGCGCCTCGCCGACCATCAGCTTGGTAATCCTGGCCGTCTTCGCCGGTGTCTTCGCTTTCGCCATGGTTTCCCCCGTGCTGGCGTTATCCTCGCCGCCGACTATAGGAACCAGCCGCCACGCGAGCAAGCTGGCGACGACAAGATCGGCGGTGGTGCCGGGGTTGAGGCCGCGGCGCTTCAACGCCCGGTCGAACCGCAGCAGGGCCGCGCGCGTATCGGGCACCGTCCCGGCCTCGCGCCGGACCGCAGCGGCGACCCCCGGGCCGAACTTGCGCGCGAGGTGGCTGTCGGAAAACCGACGCAGGAACGTCATGTAGAGCCGCCCTGCCGCCTGGGGCGCCGACAGCCCCTCGGCGCGGGCCTTTTCCAGCACCGGCACGCCGATCCGCAGCACGTCGGCGTAGGTCGCGGCGTATTGCCGCGCCACCCGGTCGCGCCCGGCCGCCAGCCGCATCGCCGTCCGCAGGCTCACCGTGGGCGGGGCGCGCACGTCCTGGGCCGGCCGGCGCCCCAGCCCCGCGGGCTGCGCCCGGGCAATGGCCTGGTATGCCAGTCGCGCATCGCCGACATCGAGCCCGGCAAGCGTTTGTTCCAGCGCCGATTCCAGCGTGCCGCCCCGGGCCGTCAGCGCCGCGTGGCATAAGGGGGCGGCCAGCAGCACGATGCCCAGGTTGGTGTTGGTGCCCACGGCCGCTTGGGTTGCCGCGATCGCGCCCAGGATGCGCCGGCCGACGCGCGAGGCTTCGCGGGCGACGTGGGGCGCGGCGGCGCGCGCGCTGCGGCGGAACTGCGCCACCGTCAGCCGGGGGCTCGCCGCATGGACGTGCACGTTGCCAGGCTTCAGCGCCTGCAGCTCGGTTTCGCACGCCCAGAGGAAGGCGCGCGCAACCGCCTGGGGCATCATCGCCGGACCAGCCCCAGCGCGTCGTCGGCCAGGGCCTGGGCTATGTCCGCGGTACTCACGCCCTGCAGCCCGTGCCAGGCGGGCATCGAGTTCACTTCCAGCACCTGGAACCCGCCGCCGGCGGGGATCAGGTCGACCCCCGCATAGCGCGCGCCGACCGCCTCGGCCGCGGCAACGGCCAGGCGCGCGGCTTCGCCATCCACCGGCGCGGCCTCGCAGCGCGCGCCCTGGCGCACGTTGGTGATCCAGTCCTTGCCGTGACGGATCATGGCGGCGACGGCGCGGCCGCCCACGACGAACACGCGCCAGTCATGCCAGGCGCCGTCGCCCTGGGGCACCAGACGTTGCAGGTAGTAGACGCCGTCGATCGTGTCGGCTTCGGGCAGCGCGTCGCCCGGGCCCAGGCGCTTCAGCCCGCGCCCCTGCGACCCGAACAGCGGCTTCAGCACCACCCGGTTGCCCGCTTCGGTCTCGCGCCGCAGGATCGCCTCGGCGGTCGCGCGGCTCTCGGTGGACCAGGTCGCGGGCGTCGGCAGGCCGGCGCGGTGGAGGATGGCGCTTGTGGTCGACTTGTCGACGCAGCGCTCGATCGCGCGCGCGTCGTTCACCACTGCGACGCCCGTCGCGGCCAGCGCATGCAGGATGCCCAGGCGATGCGTCACCTGCTCGAAGCTGCCGCTCGCCACGCTCCGCACGAAAGCCAGGTCGGGCAGGGCGCCGTCGAGGCCGGGGATGACGATGCCCTTGCCCGCGGTCGCGAAGCCGCAGGCCGACAGCGCTACCGGCAGCGCCGCGACGCCGCGCGCGGCAAAGGCCTTGAGCAGCCGGCGCGTGTGCCATTCCGGGCGGTCGACCAGGACGACGACGCGGGGCGGCATGGATCAGCCGCCGAAGCTTTCGTCGATCATCGCCCGATCGATCGCGCCGGCATGGAAGCTGCGGCCGCTGTCGAGCGCGGTGACGGTCACCGCGGCGGGGCTGAACAGCATCGGATCGATGGCGAAGAAGTCGCCCTTGCAGGCCTTGAAGATCGACGCGAAGGTCTTGCCGTAGTCGCGCGACGCGCTGCTCGGCAGCCGCTCGGCGAGGGACTGCGCCGCCGCCCCGTCGCCGCGCACGAAGAGATGCGCGCGCCCGCCATAGAGGATCGCGTCGTTGGTGCGGCCCATGGCGCCGACGAAGTCCCGCGCCGGCGGCGGCAGCGGGGCCGAGGCCCAGCCGTCGACGACCCGGTCGAGCGGAAAGCCCAGCGCATGCGCCTTGTGCAGCGCCACCTCCAGGCAGCGCGCGGCGATCTGCACCGTGCCGGCCAGGCTCTTGGTCGGCGTCAGGATCAGGGTCACGCGCTCCGGGCGGACGGCGCAGTCCCTTGCCACCTTTTCGACCAGCGCCGGTGGCGGCTCCTTGTCGGTTTCCATCACCAGCACGGCCGCGTCGGCGGCGTCGCGATAGGCCAGTTCCTCGAACAGCTTCTCTCGCGCGGCCAGGGCGCGGCCGGGTCCCGAGCCCATCGCGTGATACGTGTCGACCGACAGGTTCCAGCCGGCATACTGGCTGCCAAGGCAGGCCAGCACGGGATGACTGCTGCGCGACGTCACCGACACGGGCCAGCGCGCGATGCCGGCGTCGGCATCGATCGCGACGCTGCCCAGACCGCCCAGGCAGATCTCGGCGATGCGCCGCCCGGCCTCGATACCGCCCGGCGCGGCGATCCCCGCATCGACGATGCGCGCGTCGCCGGGCCCGCGATGCACGCCAAGGCGCAGCGCGCGGGCATCGGCGACCAGGCGCTCGACCAGCGGCCCCGCCAGCGCCGCGACGCTCGGCCAGTCGCTTCTGCCCTCGGCTGCAATGCTCATCGCAGCCTATCCTTAGTCCAGCCGCGCCAGGACGGCGAGGGCTTTGCGCGCGCTGGCGGCCCGGGCGCGCAGGGCCGTCGCGCCACGGGCGATGACCGTGCAGACCGGATCGCCGCGGCGGAACCGGGTCCCTGGCGGCGACCGGTCGGCGGTCGCGGCCGGCCAGCGCATGCGCGGCGACACCACGGCGCGATGCTCGGCATAGACGATGCGCGCCGCGGTTGCCGGGCCAAGGTCGAAGCGGCGGGCCGCCGGCAGGCGGCCGTTGCAGGCGGCGAGATGAAGCGCAAAGGCGGTCTGCGCGGATGGCGGCTGGTGGCGGTCCAGCAGGTCCAGGGTCGCGCCCGGCCGCGGATTGATCTCCAGCAGCACGAAGCCGCCGTCCTCGTCGACCAGGAAGTCGGCGCTGCCCAGCCCGACCGCGCCGCTGGCGCCCGCCGCGGTCTCGGCCGCATCGACCAGGTGCGCCGCGATCGCGGGGGGAATCGCCGCGGGCGCGGCGGCGCCGCCATAGCGATGGGGCGTTCGGCGCGTCGGCGCGGCCCATTGCATGCTGAGATCGATGACCCGCGCGCGGCGCCCGTCGGCAACGAAGGCGGCGGCGACGGCGCTGCCCGCGACGAAGCGCTGATAATAGGTCGTCGGGCCGGGGGCTGCGCGCGGTGCGGGCTGCACATGCGTCCCGCCGGCCGCGCCGGTCTTGCGCGCGACCCATCCCCGCAATTCCGCCGGCCTACCGAGCCGCGTCTCGGGATGCGGCACGCCAAGGCGCGCGAGCAGGCGCGCGAAGGCGAGCGGGTCCTTGATCCGGCCGATCGTTGCCGGCGGCGTGCCGAGAAGGCGCCGGCCGCGCGCGATCCGCCTGAGCAGCGCCGGGTCATGCTCGAACCCCGCGCCGGGAATCAGCTTCAGGCCGGGAAACCGCGCCGCGGCAGCGACCAGCGCATCGGGATCGAAGCCGCGCGCGGGATCGCCGGCGACGCGCAGCACGGGCGCGGCGAGGCGCTGGGTGTCGATGTCGCCGAACAGGTCGATGACCGCGACGCGCCGGCGCGCGCGCGCGGCCGCCGCCGCAAGCGTGCGACCGGACAGGGCGACGACCAGGAATTCGGGCGCAGGGTGCACGCCGTCAGAGAAGCATGAAGGCGGGCGGAGGGAAAATGGGCCCCGCCTGGGAGGAGGCGGGGCCCAAGTTGCGCGATCGCGGATGGGTGAGAGAGAAGAACCGGGATCGCGAAGCCAATAAGCGGTTGCTTGGGCGCGGGTTCCCTATTTCCAGCCCGCGCGGTCCATGATCTTCAGCGCCTCGGCATTGTTCCTGGCGAAGACCTGCGCGTTCAGCCGGTCTTCCTTGAACTTGCCCCAGGCGGCGAGGATCGGCGAAACCTGGGCGTCGGCGACCACCGGGTATTCGTAGTTGCCCTCGGCGAAATAGCTCTGCGCCTCGGCCGACGCCAGGTACTCGAGGAACCTGATCGCGTTCGCCTTGTTCGGCGCGCTCTTGGCCACGCCGCCGCCGCTGATGTTCACGTGCGTGCCGCGGTCGTCCTGGTTGGGAAAGAACACCACGATCTTCTCGGCGGCCTCGCGCTCGGCCGGGTTCTTCGACGTCAGCATATGCGCGACGTAGTAGGTGTTGGTGATGCCGATATCGGCCTCGCCCGACGCCACGGCCGAGATCTGGTCGCGGTCGCCGCCCTTGGGCTGGCGCGCGAAGTTGGCGACGAAGCCCTTGGCCCAGGCCTCGGTCTTCTCGGGCCCCAGCGCCGCCAGGATCGAGCCGGTGAGCGACTGGTTGTAGATGTAGGTCGACGACCGGATCGCGATCTTGCCCTTCCATTTCGGATCGGCCAGCGATTCGTAGGTGCTGAGCTGGTCGCGCTTCACGCGATCCTTGGAATAGACGATGACGCGCGCGCGCTTCGAGAAGCCGAACCAGTGTCCCTCGGGATCGCGCAGATGCGCGGGGATCGCCTTCTCCAGCACGTCGGACCTGATCGGCTGCAGCAGGCCCTGCTGGCGCGCCGCCTCGATGCGCCCGGCATCGACCGAGATGAAGACGTCGGCCGGGCTCTTGTCGCCCTCGGCCTTCATGCGCTGGATCAGCGGATCGGCGTCGGCCTCGATGCGGTTGATCTTGATGCCCGTGGCCTTGGTGAAGTTCGCGTAGAGCCGCTCGTCGGTGTTGTAGTGCCGCGAGGAGTAGAGGTTCACCTCGCCGGCCGCCTGCGCCACCTGCGCGTGCTCCAGCGCGGCCGACCAGGCCCGGCCCGCGGCCAGGGTCGACACCGCGACCGCAAGCCCGCCGGCAAAGATGGTCCAGCCGAAGATTTTTCCCACCCGGCTCATGATTGAGTGCCCTTTCATTATGAATCTTCCCGCAATGATTATGTTGCGAGTCATTCTCAGTGCGGTTCCAATAGCGCAAATGAGAACGACTCGCAAGAGAAAACTCGGACTACCAAAGTCGTGGCCGGGGGTGGTCGGTAGGACCAACTGCGCCAAGGCTGCGGCAGGCCGGGCAAGAAGCCTTCCTAGAATAGCGGCTCGTCGTGGACAGGTTTGCGATCGACCAGCAGGCGCTTGATCGATGCTCGGCCATCGGGTGCTACTGCGGCGACCACCGACATGCGCTGCGCGCGCCACGGCTGTTCGAGCTTTTTGCCCTCGCCTTCGGGCACGTAGTAACGTTCGATGCCAAACGTGACCTGGAGGATTGAACAATCCGTACTCTTGGTAACGCGGTTCCAGCCGCATGGGAAGGAGGAGGTCCTTCCGGCTAACACGACCGTACCGGGCGCGGCCGGCGGCGGATGGGAGTGGACTGACATGATGCGAGCCGCGCCATCGCTCCGGGGCTCTAGTCTGAGCCACACTTCGACCCGGTCGTTGGCCCAGCGAGGTTCCAGTTTCGGCCAGTCCTCCGTTGCGTCCGCCGGCAGATCGCTGCGGTCGAGCCGTGAAATCGCATAGTTCAGTCTGATATATTCGCCCAGTATAGGATCGCGCGGATCGACCGGCGCGACGGCGAGCTCTACCTCCTGGCCGTGTGCGAGTATCAGCGCGCGGTCGACGATCGCCCAGGCGAGCAGGCCGATCTGGATTGCTGCCACCGCGGCGAACGGCCAGCCGCGGCGCCATGTGGGTATTGCCGTCATGGCGCAGGCCGGGAGGCTTCGAGCCGTCGCAGCGCTAACGCCGCTGCGACGGCAATGCCGCCGGCCAAGGCCAGGAAAACCGCGCGCTCAAGGAAGGTCGGCGCGGCGAACCAGGTCAGGTTTCCAACAACCAGCGCGAAAGCGATCCAGCCGGCGATGAAGACCGGCCGACGCCCGGCATAGGCGCCGCCGACGATTAGGGTCAGGGCCGCTACCAGGGCCAGGAATCCATGAAGGCGGAAGTCGTTGGGAATCGGCGCCCGGTTCAACACCAGAACGGCGGCGGAGGCAGCCAGACCGGTCATGGCCAATGCGCGGGCGCGCCCGATCGCCGCCGCGATGGCAAGACCGGCCAAGCCTAGGGCCATCGCTACATGCTGGATTTCGCCTCCAGGGATCGGCCCGGCCGGGGTGCGCCAATAGGATGGACCGACGCTACCTAGGAACGCCGTTCCCGCGAGAGCGAAGAACGCGTAGATCGCGAGGATGTCCCCGAAGGCTGCGATCCGCTTGCGGTCGCTGCCGGCGGCCAGCAGCGCGCATCCCAGCAACATCACGATGACGGCCGTGGCGTCGCTCAGACCTGGTCGGTGACCGGCCAACTCAACGACCCCCGCCCAGGCAACGGCAGCTGCAGCCACCAGATGTCGCGCGGCTGGCTTGTCGTCCCTCATCGACACGCCAGCGGCGACCGCCCAAGCGACCAGGAACGGCCAGTGAAGGCGAAGGGATTGTCCCTGCGACTCGCCACTCCACGCCACGGCCGTCACCAGCGCGACGGCGAGTGCGCCGGTGGAACGACTCAGGGTGGCGGCGGCCAAGGCCCCCAGGCTGCACAACAGGAAGCCGCCAGCCAAGTTTTCCGGCAGATGATACATCTGCCCCACCAGCGCCACCGATGCAGCGAAGGCGAGACAGCCCAGGAACATCGCGAGATCGGTCAAAAGCGTGTTGCCGCGTTCGGCGTAGATGGCACCCGCAGCGGGCGCTCCGGAGATCAGCGCCACCAGCATGGCTAGGCGCAACAACCGGGGAATGCCGTCCCAATTGGAAGCGACGAAGGCGAGCAAGGCGCCGGCCAAAAGCAGGGTCGCGGCGATGACCAGATAGCCGGCCAAGCCGATGGTTCTGGGTTCCGGCCCCAGGGCGGCGCGGGCGGCCGCGGCGGTTTCCGGGGTCAGAGTGCCGGCTGCTTCCCAGCGCGCCAGATCCTGCAACAGCCGGGTGCGGTAGATCCGATCGAACATTGGTCCTGCATATACCAATGGATGCAATTAAACCAGTCGGCCACCGGCGCTCAGGCCTCATCCCCCGCCGCATCGGCCACCGGGGCCCACAGGACCTCGGCGATGTCCTGGGCGCCGGTCGCCAGCATCACCAGCCGGTCCACGCCCAGCGCGATGCCCGCCGCCTCGGGCATGCCGTGCGCCAGGGCGGCCAGGAAATCCTCGTCGATCGGATAGGCATGGCCGACGCGGGCGCGGCGCGCCTGCTGGTCGTGAAGGAACCGCCGGCGCTGCTCGGCCGCGTCGGTCAGCTCGCCGAAGGCGTTGGCCAGCTCCAGCCCGCAGACATAGAGCTCGAAGCGCTCGGCCAGGCGCGGGTCGCCGGGTTTGACGCGCGACAGCGCCGCCATGCTGACCGGGTAGTCGTAGAGGATCGTCGGCACCGGATGGCCGAGCCGCGGCTCGATCCGCTCCAGGAACACGCGGAAGAACACGTCGTCCCAGCCGTCGGCGTCATCGACGCGCACGCCGATGCGCCTTGCCTCGCGGGCCAGGGCGGCGGCGTCGGGCCGTTGCGGGTCGGGCGCGGTCGCCAGCAGGTCGATCCCGGCGTGGGTTCCAAAGGCCTCGGCAACGCTCAGGTAGTGCCAGGGGCGATGCGGGTCGGCGCTCAGCCCCGCCCAGCGGAACAGGCCGCCCGCGCCGCTGGCGCCGCGCAGGATGCCCTCGCAATCGGCCATGATGTCGCGATAGGAGGCGCCCGCGCGGTACCATTCCAGCATGGTGAATTCGGGGTGGTGGGTCGGGCCGCGCTCGGCGTTGCGGTAGCAGCGGGCGAGCTGGAAGATGCGCGGCTCGCCGGCCACCAAGAGCTTCTTCATCGCGTATTCCGGCGAGGTGTGGAGGTGGAGCGTGCCCGCGCCGCCGCGCGCCCCGTCGATCCGCGTCGTGAAGGCGTTGAGGTAGGGCTCGATGCCCGGCGACACCTGCAGGGCGGGCGTTTCCACCTCGACGAAGTCCTCGGCGGCGAAATAGGCCCGGATCGCCGCGATCACCTGGTTGCGGCGGATCAGGTTCGGCCGCCTCTTGCGGTGAAGCTCGGGCAGCCACCAAGCGGGTCCAACGCCGGCCATTGTGGTCCTTTCGATGCTCTGATAAGCAGACGCGCTCGAAAACCGCGCCTACCGCGATGGGATCAGGAAATGAAGGTCCAGGCCAACACGCTGCGTGCCGGCAACGTCGTCGAAATCGACGGCAAGCTGCTCGTGGTCATCAAGTCCCAGATCATCACCCCGGGCAAAGGCGGCGCCTTTGTCCAGGTTGAAATGAAGGGCATCCGCGACGGCGTCAAGAAGGACGAGCGCTACCGGACCGGCGAGACGGTCGAGCGCGCCCAGCTCGAGGACCACGAGTACCAGTACCTTTACGGCGACGGCGACACCTACACCTTCATGGACCAGCAGAACTTCGAACAGATCACCGTGTCGAAGGCCGTGATCGGCGAGCCCGCGCGCTGGTTGCAGGAAAACATGGTCTGCAACATCCGGACCTACGAAGGTCAGGCGATGACGGTCGAGCTGCCGCAGACCGTGACGCTCGAGATCGTCGAGGCCGAGCCGGCGGTGAAGGGTCAGACCGCGTCGTCGTCCTACAAGGCCGCCAAGCTGTCGAACGGCGAGAAGATCATGGTGCCCGTGCATATCGGCCCGGGCACGCGCGTCGTCGTCTCGACCGAGGACGGCACCTACCGCGAGCGCGCCAAGGACTAGGCGCCGACCAGCCGCCTGAATCGCCCGGGCGGCACGCCGAAGGCCGCCTTGAACTGCCGCGTCAGGTGCGCCTGGTCGGCGAAGCCGCACGCGGCCGCGGTCTCGGCCAGCGTCCGGCCCTTAAGGATCATGCGCTTGGCCGCCTCCAGCCGCCGCATCGTCAGGTAGCGATAGGGGCTGGTGCCGCAATGCGCGCGGAATTGGCGCGCCAGGGCGAAGCGGTCGACCCCGCCGACGCGCTCCAGCTCCGCCGAGCCGACCACGCGGCCGAGGTTCGCATCGAGGAAATCGCGCACGCGGTCCATGCGCCCGCCCGCCCCGGCGGCGGTCCGCGTCCGGCCGGGCGCGCGGTCGTGGCGCTGCAATCCCTCGGCGAGATCGAGCACAAGCTGGTCCCCCGCCAGCCCGTCCAGGGCTTGCGGGAAATGCTCGAACGCGCTGTTGATGACGCGCGCGAGAAACGGATCGTCGACCGTCACCTCGGCGACGAAGGGCAGGCACGCGCCGCCGGGCGCCAGCGCCTGGCGCACCAGCTCGGGCGCGACATAGACCATGCGATAGCCGAAGCCGGCCGCCGTGCCGGCATGGCCGTCATGCGGCTCGTCGGGATGGATGACCAGCACGCGGCCGGCCGTGCTGGCGCGCAGGGCGCCGCGGCAGGCGAATTCCTGCACGCCGTAGAGCGTGACGCCGATCGCGTAGACGTCGTGGCGGTGGCGGTCGAAGGCGTGCCCGGCGAAGGCCGCCTCCATCAGCTCGATCCCCGCGCCCGCCGGCGCGATCCGCGCCCAGTCGCCGGCCGCCTTGCAGGATCGTTCAAGACCGTCCAGCGCGTGCTGTGCCATTTCCCGGGTCCTTTCGGGACGGGGCAGGCCCCATTGGAGCAACCTTGATTTACGACACCAAGATCGCCGTTGTCATCCGCGCCGACCTTCAGGCCTGGCAGAAGGTCAATGTCGCCTGCTTCCTCTGCGGCGGGCTGGCCGGCGCCTATCCCGGGATCGTGGGCGAAGCCTACCAGGATGCCGACGGCCGCGCCTATGCGCCGCTGATCCGCCAGCCCGTGCTGGTCTACGGCGCCGACGGCGCGGCCCTCAAGCGCACGCGCGAGCGCGCGCTGTCGCGCGGCCTGACCTTCCCGATCTACACCGAGGAGCTGTTCGCGACGACCAACGATGCCGACAACCGCGCCGCCGTCGGCCGCGCGGCGGGCGATGCGCTGAACCTGGTCGGCCTCGCGGTCTTCGCCGAGCGCAAGATCGTCGACAAGGTGACGGGCGGGCTCAAGCTGCTTTCGTAGTGCGGCGGGGCGCGACGCCCTCGCGCAGCACGTTGCGCAGGATCGCCTCCAGCATGGCAACCGGCCGCGCCGGCTCGCTCTCGCCCATGAACAGCGCCAGGCGCACCGCGGGCAGCGCCGGCATTCCCGCAACGCGGCCGATGCCCTTGCGGTGGGCGGGCATGCTGATCTCGGGCCGTACCGTGACGCCGAGCCCGGCATCGACCGCCGCCCACAGCCCCGCGAGGCTCGGGCTGGTGACGGCGATGCGCCAGGGAATGCCGGCCCGGTCGAGCGCGGTCGTGCCGGCGCGGTTGAAGATGCAGGGCGGCTCGAACAGTACCAAGGGCAGCGGCGCGTCCTTGCGCCAGCTTATGGCGTTGCGCCCGACCCAGTGCGGCCGCACGGCGGCGACCGTCCGCGCGTCCGCCGGTGCGTCGGTGAAGGCGAGGCCAAGGTCCAGCCGCCCCCGCATCACGCCCTCGATCACATGCGCGCTGCGGTCGATGCGCAGGTCGAGCCGCACGCCGGGATGGTCCGCGGCGAACTTCGCCAGCGCCCGCGGCAGCCAGGTCTCGGCGAAATCCTGCCCCAGCCCCAGGCGGACCGTGCCGGCCACCGCCGCGCCGGTGACGCAGGACAGCGCCTCGTCGTTGAGCGCCAGCAGCTTGCGCGCGTAGGCCAGCATCGTCTCGCCGGCGGGGGTCAGCGCCAGGCCGCGGCCCTGGCGGCGCACCAGCTTGCGGCCGACCTGGTCCTCGAGGCGCCGGAGCTGCAGGCTCACCGCCGACTGGGTGCGGCCAAGCCGCGTCGCCGCGCGCGCGAAGCTCCCAAGCTCCACGCCCGTGGCCAGCGTGCGCAGCAGGTCGAGGTCCAGGTTCGTGGCCATACTTCAATTTTCCTGAAGTCAACTCATGACAACTTTGAATTTTTCGCAAGTATGAAGGGTGTGCGAGGCTGCGGTCAATCCAGTCAACGCCATGGAAAGGATCACCGCCATGCTGGCCATGCACTACCGCTTCGATCTGCCCGACCGCGCCGCCATCGATGCCGTGGACGCGCGGGTGCGCGAACGTGGACCGATGTTCGACGGGTTTCCCGACATGGGCCACAAATGGTTCCTGATCGACCGCGCGAAGCCCTGCTACGCCCTGTTCTACCTGTGGCACGACCCCGCCGGGGTGGTCGACCTGCTCGACGGGCCGCTGTTCGCCAACCTGTCCAAGACCTTCGGGCGGCCGAGCGTGCGGCTGCTGCTGGCGCGGCACGTGGTGCTGCCCGCGCGCGAGCCGGCCGAGGCGTTCCTGGCGGACGGCGATGTCGTCGAAGCGGCCGTACGGGCCTTCGATCCCCTCGACGGCCGCGCGCTGAGCTTCGGATTCGGGGCGGGGCCGGGGCGCCGGTTCGAACTCGTCTATCACGCGCGCGGGCGGCGGCGTGCGGCGGCGGGCGCCAGGGCGGCTTGATCTGCAGGGTCCGGCCTCGGCATAGTCGCGGCGTCAAACCGATGGAGCCTTCATGGCCGACGCCGCGACTCTCCGCGCCCATTTCCAGGCCAGCCTGGCCGAAAGCGACCCCGAGGTCGCCGAGGCGATCGGCGGCGAGCTTGACCGCCAGCGCGATCAGATTGAGTTGATCGCGTCCGAGAACCTCGTCAGCCGCGCGGTGCTCGAGGCGCATGGCTCGGTGATGACCAACAAGACCGTCGAGGGCTATCCGGGCAAGCGCTACTACGGCGGGGCGCAATTCGCCGACCGCATCGAGGCGCTGGGCATCGCGCGCGCCAAGAAGCTATTCGGCTGCGGCTTCGCCAACATCCAGCCGCATTCCGGCAGCCAGGCCAACCAGGCCGTGTTCCTGGCCCTGCTCAAGCCCGGCGACACGATCCTGTCGATGAGCACGAACGCAGGCGGTCATATCAGCCACGGCCATCCCGCCAACCAGACCGGCAAGCACTACGCGATCGTGTCCTACGGCGTGGCGAAATCCGACGAGCGCCTGGACTACGCCGAGGCCGAGGCGCTCGCCCTCAAGCACAAGCCGAGGCTGGTGATCGCCGGCGGCTCGGCCTATCCGCGCCGGATCGATTTCCCCCGGCTGCGCGCCATCGCCGACAAGGCCGGCGCGCTGTTCATGGTCGACATGGCGCATTTCGCCGGGCTGGTGGCGACCGGCCTGCACCCCAATCCCTTCCCGCATGCGCATATCGTCACTACCACGACGTACAAGAGCCTGCGCGGCGCGCGCGGCGGCGTGGTGCTGACCAACGACGCGGCGCTGGCGAAGAAGATCGACAATGCCGTGTTCCCGGGCGTGCAGGGTTCGGTGCTGCTGCACGCCGTCGCCGGCAAGACGGTGTGCCTGGGCGAGGCGCTGAAGCCCGCGTTCCGCGACTATTGCCAGGCCGTCGTGGACAACGCCCAGGCCCTGGCCAAGGCGGTGGCGGGCGAGGGCTTGCGGGTCGTGTCGGGTGGCACGGACACGGGGCTGATGCTGGTCGACCTGACGGCCAAGGGCGTGCAGGGCCAGCGCGCTTCGGAAAGCCTCGAGGCCGCCGGGCTCAACGTGAACAAGAACACGATCCCCTTCGATCCGCGCACGCCCGAGGACCCGTCGGGGCTGCGCCTGTCGAGCAACGCCGGCACGGCGCGCGGGCTGGGTGCGGACGAGTTCGGCCAGATCGGCCGGTGGATCGGCCGCGTGCTCGACGGCCTGGCGCGGCGGCCAAACGACAACGGCGCCGCCGAGCACGAGGTGCGCGCCGAGGTCCAGGCGATGTGCCGGCGCTTCCCGATCTACGGATGAGCTTCGCCGGCCGGCTCAGAGCTGGCCCAGGTGGATGTCCTGGTTGATGGTGATCGGGTCGGTCGTCGTCACCGCCGCCAGCGCGATCTCGAACCCGTTGGCCGTGTTGTGGTCGCTGTCGATCGCGATGGTCCAGGTTGGCCCGTCCTGCCCGCCGCTGGTGTCGATCACCTGCACGCTGGCCTCGCGGTCTCCGGTGGCGATGCCGAGTGCGTCCAGCAGCCCGTCCAGGTCGATCACGTCCTGGCCGCCCGCCGGGTCGCCGTCGAAATTCACGATCGTGTCGCCGCCCTCGGCGATGCCGGTGTAGATGATCGTGTCGGCGCCCGCGCCGCCGTCGAGCCGGTCGTTGCCCAGCCCGCCGTGCAGGTAGTCGGTGCTCGATCCGCCCACAAGCGTGTCGTTGCCGCCCCCGCCCTCCAGGTAGTGCTGGCCGGTTCCGGTCAGGCGGATGATGTTGTTCTGGTTGTTGCCGACCGCCAGCACGTTGCCCGGATCGGGCGAATCGATGCTGGAGACGCTGATGCCGAACGACAGCACCGTGTAGCCCGTGCCGGCGAAGGTGGCGTTGATGCTCAGGCTGCCGGTCGGCACGCCGGACAGCGTGTCGCTGCCGTCGCGCCCGGCGGTGCGGTCCGCCACGCTCACCAGCAGCGCGTTCAGCGCGAAGGAATAGTCGGTGATCGGCCCGGCGAAGACCGCGGTGTCGCCGGCCGCCATCTGCAGCGTGTCGTCGCCGGCGCCGCCCGCCAGCGTGTCGGCGCCCGCACCGCCGCCGCCGTTCAGCACGTCGTTGCCGTCGCCGCCGAAGACCTGGTCGGCTGCGGTGCCGCCGGTCAGCGTGTCGTCGCCGCCCAGTCCCGCCATCACGGTCGGCGTCGCGCCGGCCTCCAGCGTGTTCGCGCCGCCGTCGCCGGTCACGACGGCAACCGACTGATTGGCGAAATGCAGCGTCTCGAAGCCGTTGAGCGTATCGGTGCCGTCGCGGTTGGGAACCTGGTCGGCCACGACCAGCGCCCCGCTCGACTCGGTGAGCCGGTAGTTGGCCAGATTGCCGGCGAACAGCGCGGTGTCTGCGCCGGCGCCGCCGTCGAGGCGGTCGTTGCCGGCCAGGCCACCGATCGAGTCGTCGAAGCTGGTGCCGGTGATGACGTTGGCGCCGAGATTTCCCTGGAAGATCGCGCCGGCCGTCAAAGCCGAGCCGTCGATGTTCAGGTCGATCGTCGTGATCGCGACGCCGACGCCGGTCGGAGTCAATACCTCGGCATGCGCGATATAGAACTGCTGGATGCCGGTGACGGTGCTTTGCAGCGCCAGCGTGTCGCCCGGCAGGACGCTGTCGAAATAGACGCTGTTGATGGAGCCGCCGTGCCCGTCGATCACCTCGCCGGGCGCATGATCGGCGCCCGAGTTGATGACGAACAGATCCGTCCCGGTGCCGCCGCTTCCCACCATGATGTCGGCGCCCGCGCCGCCGTTGAACTGGTTGACCAGGCTCGGCACGCCGAACTCGGCAAATCCGAGGATCAGGTCGCGGCCGGCGGTGCCGTTGAGCACCAGGTTGTTGCCCGTGACGACGTTGAATACGGTGCCCGCGAACGCGACCTGCTCGACCGCGACCAGCGTATCCGTGCCGTCCCGCGCGGCGACCGCGTCGCCGACGACGATCTCGCGGCTGGCATTCAGGCGAATTTCATATTGTGCCGCTTCAGCCTGGAACTCGGCCCGGTCGGCGCCTGCTCCGCCGTCGAGCCGGTCGTCGCCCTGGCCGCCGACCAGCAGGTCGTTGCCGTCGCCGCCGGCCAGCGTGTCGTTGCCGGCATCGCCCGCGATCGAATCCGCCGCCGCGCCGCCGGTGATCCGGTCATTGCCATCGCCGCCGTGGAACAAGGTGCCGGGCGGCAGCAGATGCAGGCCGGTCGCCGCCAACGTCACGGTATCGTTGCCGCCCAGCGCATCGCTGCGGTTGCCGTCCAGCGGGATGGGCGTGCCCGCGACATTTGGATGCGCGGCGTCGGGAACGATCGAAAGGTCGATCGTGTCGTCGCCCGGCGTGAACAGCTTGTCGATCGTCGGCAGCACGAGGACGCCCAGGGTGGTCGTTCCGACGCTGGTGACAACGCCGTGGTCCGTGGTCTCGCTCGTGGTTGCCGTGACGGCCAAGCTCAGGAACCCGTCATAACCGGGCGCCGGCGTCACGGTCAGCCCGACGAGGTCGGTCGCAGCCAGCTTCCACATGCCGCCGCCCATGTTCGTGCCGGCGCTGAGGCTGCCGCCTGTCAATCCCGAAACGAGAATGCTCAGCGCGGCGTTGGCTGCGGCGCCGGCAACGCTGATGGAAACCGGTATGCCCGTGTTCTCGGCGCCACCCGGCGATGTGGCGGTGACGTTGAGGAACGGGCCGGCGCTGACCAGCTGGAAGACGACCCCGCTCGCGACTGTCGGGACGTCGCTTGCCGACCGGTCGTCGCGGGGCGACCCCGAGTCCGGGGCGGCCCCGAAGCGGCCGACCGCGTCGACCGTGGCGAAAGAATCGCCGCCGGCGCCCTGTACGGCCTTCAGAGCGGATGCAACGCCGGCATTGACCTGGCCAAAGCCGGCGGAAACGGCTGCGCCGGGCAGCAGCGCGCGGGGGGATGCGAATGCGTTCACGCCCCCGGGTGCGAAGGGCTGGAACGCCAGCCCGTCGAGCAGGCCCCCGCTGCCCGAGGGCAGCGCTGCACCGGCGACGTCCGTGCCGGCGGCGGGCGTGGCGGCGGCCATCACGTCGGCCACCGACGCCAGCGCGGCGTCGCCCAGCGCCAGCCGCGTGTCGCCGGCCTCGATCGCCACCAGGAACCCCTGCAGCACGATGTGGAAACCGCCGGGCCCCGGCAAGACGAGGGTCAGGTCGCCCGGCGCGGGTTGGTTCGGCTCGATGCTGCCGGCGAAGCCGGCGGGCAGCTCGATGCGGTCGCCGAGGACGACGGCGATGGCGGTGTCGTGGTCGATGGTGCGGGTCTGTGCCTCGCCCGACGCCCGACGGATGACCAGCTGTACCTGCATGACCTACCTGTCCGCCCCGCCTGCCCCTCGAGCGCCCCAAGCCGACCTTGCCGGGCGCGTTTGATCGAACACGGCTCAAAACTCGGCCAAATGCCGGGCAAACGCAAGGATAGGGTTAGCGATTGGTTAACGCCGGCGCTAAGCGATTGAATCCGCTCGCGGCAAATCCGCTTGACCGGGGCGGTGTTTCGCGCGACCAAGCGCCCTGTCCATGACCGAAAAGCCGCTGATCTCCGCCGTCGTGCCGGTGCGCGACGAGGCCGGCAACATCGCCCCGCTGATCGCCGAGATCGCGCGCGCCCTGGCGCCGATCGGCGCCTACGAGATCGTCTATGTCGACGACGGCAGCGCCGACGGTACGCTCGACGCGCTTCGCCGCGCGGCGGCGGCGATGCCGGCGCTGACGGTGCTGCGCCATCGCCAGAGCTGCGGCCAGTCGGCGGCGCTCGCGACCGGCATCCGCGCGGCGCGGGGCGAATGGATCGTCACGCTCGACGGCGACGGGCAGAACGATCCGGCGGATATTGCCGACTTGCTCGCCGCGCGCGACGCGGCGCTGCGCGGCGATGGCGCGAACGCGGCGGTGATGGTCTGCGGACGGCGCGCCAAGCGCCGCGACACGGCGATCCGGCGCGTGTCCTCGCGCGTCGCCAACGCGGTGCGGGCGGCGGCGCTGGGCGACCGCACCGCGGACACGGGCTGCTCGCTGAAGCTGTTCCGCCGCGCCGACTTCCTCGCCATGCCCTGGTTCGACCATATGCACCGTTTCCTGCCGGCCTTGATGCTGCGCCAGGGCGGGCGGGTAGTATCGGTCGACGTCAACCACCGCCCGCGCCTGAGCGGCCGGTCCAACTACGGGCTGTTCGACCGGCTGTGGGTCGGCATCGTCGACCTCGTCGGCATGATGTGGCTGATGCGCCGCGCCCGGCTGCCGGCGATCGAGCGGATCGCCGGCCTGTCATCAAACGATCGGGAGCGTTCATGACGACGGCGGAAAAAATCTGGGTGGCGATCGGCTTTCTCGGCCAGGCGCTGTTCTCGGCGCGGTTCCTGGTGCAGTGGATCTCCAGCGAGAAGCAGAAGCGCAGCGTGATCCCCGTCGCCTTCTGGTGGTTCTCGCTGGGCGGCGGCGTGGTGCTGCTGTCCTACGCGATCTGGCGCACCGATCCCGTGTTCATCGCCGGCCAGGCCGGCGGCCTCCTGATCTACCTGCGCAACCTCTACTTCATCCGCCGCGAGGGCGGGGGAGCCAGAGAGTTATGAATTTAGCCATTATCGAGTCGCGCATGGTCTGTTAGATTTACAAGAAGTCCTTCTTTGATTTCTTGGATTCCTGGCACGGACGATGGCTTCAGAACCTAGCTTAAGGAAGTCTGGCGAATCGCTGTCGAAGTCCCCGCAAAGGGAACCGCTCGCAGATAAATCCCTTCAAGACGTTCGAGCAAGAGCGTTCGACCTTGCGCAGTTGTCGTCTGAACAGACACGGATTAATCTAGCCAGATCTTTCTGCATTTGGGCGGTCAACGCATATTGGAACGAACTGGGCATTCAATTTCGTTTGCCGGAACTGCCATCTAGCGCCGCCGCAATCCATGGAGTTGCCGCGGATGTGGACGCGATAACTGTCGCAAAGCAGCTGGGGCGGCTGTTGGCGACTTTGAGCGCGTCCAATGCATCGTATCATCTCGGCTCGACGTATGCCGGGATGCTGCCGGATAGCTTAAGATCAGAACGGGGGATGTTTTTCACGCCTCCGGTTCTAGTCGACCGGCTTCTTGATCAGGCGGAAGAATCGGGAGTGAACTGGGCTACGGCAAGTATCTTGGATCCCGCCGCAGGTGCCGGAGCATTCTTGGTACCGCTAGCACGGCGCATGACCGACGCAATCAGGTCTGCTGACTCGCGTGTGGCCATCCAAAATATCTCGGCGCGACTCCAAGGGTGGGAGATAGACCCATTTTCGGCTTGGCTTTCGGAGGTGTTTATAAGTGCTGAACTTCGGGGACTGCTCGCCAAATGCGGTAGGAAACTCGGCCGAATTGTACGCGTGACAGATAGCCTGCTCGCGCCTCTGCCAAGGCGTCGGTTCGACCTAGTTGTTGGTAACCCGCCGTTCGGACGGCTGCGCCTTGCCCCTGCACAGCGAGCGCGCTTCAGCCGCAGCCTGTATGGGCACGCAAATCTCTACGGCCTCTTCGTCGATTTGGCGGTCCGCCTTGCTTCGGCAAAAGGTCTTATCTCATTCCTGACGCCAGCGAGTTTTCTTGCTGGGGAATATTTCAAGAATCTACGTGCCGTCCTTTCAGAGTCGGCACCACCGACGGTTATTGATTTCGTGGATTCCCGTAAGAACGTATTTCAAGATGTTCTGCAAGAGACTGTGTTGGCTACCTATCGACGGGATGGTGGGCGCCAGACTGCAAGAGTCCATTTTATCCGGGGCTTTGACGGCCGGTTTGCAAAACTTGAAGCGGCCGGTCGGTTCAATTTGCCAAAATCCGCGACCGAACCTTGGGTGCTGCCACGGACATCGGCGCACATCGAACTAGCAGCCCACCTCCGAAGACTACCGTCAAGACTCGAACACTGGGGATATTCAGTCAGCACGGGCCCCCTCGTCTGGAACCGTCACAAGCCTCAGTTGCGCGCCGAGTGGGCGCCGGGTTGCATTCCGCTCATCTGGGCCGAGTCGGTTACGAGCGATGGAAGATTTGTGCTTCGTGCTGACAAGCGCAATCACCAACCGTACTTTATGCCGAAACGAGGCGATGACTGGTTGATCGTAAGCCAGCCTTGCGTGCTTCTGCAGCGAACTACCGCAAAGGAACAAGCGCGCAGACTAATTTCCGCGGAAATGCCCGCGAGCATTGTAGCGAAATGCGGAGGGGTAACCATCGAAAATCACTTAAATATGGTGATCCCAGAGACGCGTTCACCGAAGGTTAGTCCAACCGTCGTCGCGGCATTCTTGAATTGCGCGACTACTGATCAGGCGTTTCGCTGCATCAGTGGAAGCGTTGCGGTGTCTGCCTATGAGCTTGAGGCATTGCCAATTCCTTCGCTGGAGTCGCTGGGTGAGTTCTGCCATCTGGTCCAAAATGGAGCTGCGCAGGCGATTCTAGAAGCGGAGGTCGAGCGTCTATACGGGATCGCACAAGAATGAAGATCGACCCTATACTTGACCGGAAATCGATTTTGGAGCGACTGAAGCTAATATTTCCTGAAGGCACTCCGGATCGTGACAAATGCATACGTGATGCAACTGCAGCGACGGTCTTCTCCATGCTTTATATCGGCGCCGTCGAAGGTAGCAACCTGTGGCTCGGGCCTGTTCATGTCGTTCGCATGAGCGACAAACAAGCGCTGAAACAGGATCAGCGAAGTCGCGCAGGATTTGGGATCAATCGGCGCCTCGTGGGCAAGCGCTGGTATGCCGAGAATAGTCGTGAACAGATTCGTGATGAAGTGCTGCGGCAAGGGTTAATACCGAATGGCGCAGTAGTCTATCGATCGGATCTACCGACAACATCGTCGAAACCGCGATATGCGTTGAAAACGAGTTTCGCTGATTTGTTTGATGCAACACTTGATGATTCGACCTTCGCTGCTAAAGCGCGTGCATGGAGGGACAGCAATCTGAGCGCCGCGGCGCTGGCACGGATCAGCGCAAGGATGCGCAGTGCATCTGCCGGAAGTCAGGCGACCATGGTTCGCTTGCCGAGCGGAGAGACAAAGTTGATGGCGGTTGGCCCCAGCTCTGAAATCTGTCGTGCCGTTCTCGAAGAGTTCGCTCCAAGGTTTTTAGCCAATCCGGCTGTCCTTTGGTTAAGCGAAAGCCGTCAGCACGTGATTGAGCACGACGCGCGTCTAGTCGCGAAGCTAAGGCTGCAAATCGATCCGTCTCGGAATCTTCCTGATTTGATATTGGCCGACCTTGGAGAAACGCAGGAGAAATTTCTTCTCGTGTTCGTTGAGGCCGTAGCTACCGATGGCCCAATGACCGAGAAGCGGCGAGCTGACTTGGCGACCATTGCGACTGAAGCAGGCTACCGAGATCACCAAGTCTCCTTCGTCACGGCCTACCTTGACCGGGACAGAGCCGAGTTCAAGAAAACCGTCGCCTCGCTCGCGTGGCAGTCATTTGCATGGTTCGCCTCGGAACCGAGCCATATTCTATTCCTGCACAGTGGCGAGCGTTCCAAGAAGCGGTTGCGCGACTTCGTTGCGCCCTAGTAACAACTCCCGCTGCCCTGCGGGAACAGGACGTAGCCGAGCTTGAGGGCGCGCTTGGCCGCGTGGCGGTAGGGCATCTCGATCAGGCCCGGCGGCTCGCCCTCGTCCGGGCGCACGCTCAAGCGGATGCGCGCGAAGCCCAGCATGTCCTCCGGCATCTCCGGCCCTTCCTGCGCGGCGTCCCAGATCACCAAGCATTGGCCCGCAGCGCCGCCGCCGTTGCCGTCGGCACGGCGCGGCGGCACATAGTCCTCGAACTTCATCGTGAACAGACGCGCGCGGGGGAAGTAGGTGCGCAGATTGCCGCCCACGTGATGGTCGTCGGCCAGGATCGTGCCGCCGGTGAAGCCCGCGCCGCGGAGCTTCTCGCTGACGCCGGCATAGTCCCATTGCAGGTAGCACCGCCCGCAGTTGGTGCCGACGAAGCCGCGCACCGCCACCACCGTGACGATCGCCAGCGCCGCCAGCATCGCCGCCGCCGCATAGGCGCCGGCGCGCCACGGCGCCGGGTTCATGTCGCGCACGCGCAGGAACAGCCAGATCGGCGCGGGCAGCAGCACGACCACCATGTAGTGGTACTTGATCGCGGTCGCGCCGGCGAACAGCACGCCCGCGACCAGCACGGCATAGGACAGCAAGAGCCAGCGGTCGAACAGCCGGCGCATCGCCAGGCTCTCGCCGTCCCCCGCCGGGACGCGGCCGAGGAAGGCGCGCCAGAACAGCACCGCCCACAGCACCACCGCCGGCGCCAGGAAGTCGAACGACGAGCGCAGGATGCTGACGAGGCCCGCGCCCACGCCCTGCCAGTAAGTGCCCTTCCAGCCCACCTGCAGCGCGCCGGTAAACGCGCCGCGCAGCACGGGCGGGCCGAACTTCAGCCACAGGAAATGCCGCGCCACCAGCAGCAGCGCGATCGCGAGGCCGACCAGCAGCCGGGGGTTCAGGATCGCGCGACGCAGCTTCGCGTCGAACAACCCGACCGCGAACAGCGTCAGCGCGAAGACCGGGAAGCCGTACTTGGCCAGCGTGCCCAGCCCGATCAGCACACCGACCGCCAGGTACGATCCCCAGCCCGCCCTCTCGCGCATGCCGAGCGCGACATAGAGCAGCGCCGCGCAGATCGCCATCAGCGCGGCCGACTGGGTGTAGTTGCCCTGCGTCACGTCGTAGCCGAGCATGTAGGTCAGCATCCAGCTCGCCGTCGCCAGCGCGGCCAGGTAGCTGTTGCCGATCGCGCGCTCGGCGGCCAGGAAGAAGAAGAGATGCGCCAGGT
>JADLEG010000262.1 GCA_020846275.1 Alphaproteobacteria bacterium | reverse complement strand
TCGCCCGAGGGCGCCATGCCCATGCCGCCGATCAGCCCCGCCGCCTGGTCCGAGATGATGTCGCCGAACTGGTTTTCGGTGACCATCACGTCGTAGTCCCAGGGCCGCAGCATCAGGTCGAGGGCCGCCGCGTCGATGTAGCGGTGATGCGCCTTGATGTCGGGGAACTTCTTCGCGCGCTCGTCGAAGATTTTCCTGAAGAAAGCAAAGGCCTTGAACACGTTCGCCTTGTCGATGCAGCTCACCATCCCCTTGCCGCCGCGCGTCTTGCGCCGCTCGGCCAGGCGGAAGCTGAAATCGAACAGGCGCTCGCTGGCCGGGCGCGTGATGACCAGCGTCTCGCGCGCCTCGCGGTCGTCGATCACCTCGCCATGGTGGCGCCGCGCGAAATGGCCCTCGGTCGACTCGCGGATGATGACCAGATCGATCGTGGCGGCGCGCGGGTCGGCGAGGGTCGGCGGTATGCCCGGGATCGCGCGGATCGGGCGCACGCCGGCGTAGAGCCCCATGATCTCGCGCATATCGACCTGCGGCGCGATCTCCCGCCCGTCGGGATAGCGGATCGAGGGCCAGCCCATGGCGCCGAGCAGAATCGCGTCGGCCTTCTGCGCCGTCTTCAGCGAGGAGTCGGGCAGCGCCACCCCAGTGTCGCGGTACTGCATCGCACCGCCCGGCGCGAACTCAAGCCGCAGCGTGTAGCCGCCCACGCGCTTCTCCAGCGCCGCGAGCACTTCCTTGCAGGCCTCGGTCACCTCGATGCCGATGCCGTCGCCCGGCATTTCGGCAATGTGGAATTCCTTCGCGTTCTTCGACGCGGTCATGGATTTCCTTCCCGATATGGTGCTCGGCTTCATCCTTCGACAGGCTCAGGATGAGGCCAAACAGAGTTCCTCCGAGCCTGTCGAACCATGAGAAGCAGATCAGTCGTACTGGATCGGCGTGGCGTGCCAGCCTTCTTCGTGCTTCTGCCAGTAGCGCTGGCGCAGCTTGGCCGAGATCGGACCGGGCCGGTCGTTGCCGTAGATGCGGCCATCCAAGCGTGACACCGGCATCACGCCGCCGGCGGTAGTGGCGGTCAGGAGTTCGTCCGCGCCTTCCAGTTCGCTCACGTGCAGCGGGCGGATCTGGTAGGGCACGCCGATTTCGTCGCACAATTCGAACACCGACTTGCGCGTGATGCCTTCGAGCGCGCCGCGGTCGGGGCTGACCACCGTGCCGTCGATGATCGCGAAGATGTTGAAGCCCGGGCCCTCGGTCAGGTGGCCATGCCCATCGGTCAGGAAGGCGATGTCGGCGCCGGCGTCCGACGCCTCGAACATCGCGCGGGTCAGGTCGCCCCAGTGGAAGTTCTTGATCGTGGGATCGACGCTCTCGGGCGCGATGCGCGGAGTCTTGGCCATGATCGCGTGCGCACCTCTGGCCTGCATGTCCTCAGGCATCACCCACACGAAGGGCAGGACATAGGAATAGAAGCGGTTGACACAATTCTTGGGATGGCGCGGCATGCCCGGCTTCACCGAACCACGCGTGCAGATCATCGACACATAGGCATCGCGCAGCCCGGTGGCGCGGACCAGGTTCATCAGCTCGCGCCTGATGTCGCTGGAATCCATCGGGATGGAGAGCCGCAGTCCTTTCATCGAGGCCTGGAACCGCGCGAGGTGGTCGTCCAGGCGGAAGAACGAGCCCTTCCACACATGCGCGACGTCATAGGTGACGTCCGAGCGCAGGAATCCCCAGTCCGTGATCGGCAGCTTGGCGTCGGCGATCGGCACGATCTTGCCGTCGATCAGCCCTGCGCCCTTGGAAAGGTCGCCCTCCTTGGATCGATCGGTTGCCGGCTCCGGAGCTTTCGCGCGTGCGACCATGGTGCTGCTCTCCCCAGGCTTGAACCACGGAAGCATACGAGGATTCGGTCGGGCGGCAACAGCGGAGTCATTCATGGTTCGAGACGCGCCCTGCGGGCGCTCCTCGCCATGACGCGGCTGTCCGGTTTCGTCATGCTGAGGAGGCCCCGCAGGGGCCGTCTCGAAGCACGACGAAACCTTCGCGCGGGCTGGCGGCAGGCATCGAATGCCGGCATACTGCCGCCATCATTGGAGGAAGACCATGACGACGGCCACCGCCCGCCATTTCCTGCAGATTCCGGGGCCGACCAACGTGCCGGACCGCGTGCTGCGCGCGATCGACCGGCCGACCATCGACCATCGGGGACCCGAGTTCCAGAAGCTCGGCCGCGAGGTGCTGGAGGGCATGAAGGCGGTCTTCCAGACCAAGGGCGCGGTTGTCATCTACCCGGCCTCGGGCACCGGCGCGTGGGAGGCGGCGCTCGTCAACACCCTGTCCCCCGGCGACAAGGTGCTGATGGCCGAGACCGGGCATTTCGCGACGCTGTGGCACCGGCTCGCCAAGCGCCTGGGGCTGGAGGTCGAGTTCATCCCGGGCGACTGGCGGCGCGGGGCGCCCGCCGACCAGGTCGGCCAGCGTCTGAAGGAGGACAAGGGCCACGCCCTCAAGGCGGTGTGCGTGGTGCACAACGAGACCTCCACCGGCGTCACGTCCAACATCGCGGCGGTGCGCAAGGCGATCGACGCGGCCGGGCATCCAGCGCTCTATCTGGTCGACACGATCTCCTCGCTCGGCTCGATCGACTATCGCCACGACGAATGGGGCGTCGATGTCACCGTTGGCGGCTCGCAGAAGGGGCTGATGCTGCCGCCGGGGCTCAGCTTCAACGCGATCTCGGCCAAGGCGCTGAAGGCGTCGGAGACGGCGAAGCTGCCGCGCGCCTATTGGGACTGGGCCGACATGGCGGGGCCCAACAAGACCGGCTTCTTCCCCTACACGCCCGCGACCAACCTGCTCTATGGCCTCAAGGAGGCCATCGCCATGCTGCTCGAGGAAGGCCTCGCACAGGTCTTCGCGCGACACGCGAAGTTCGGCGCGGCGACGCGGGCGGCGGTGCAGGCCTGGGGGCTGGAGAATCTCTGCGTCAACCCGGCGGAATACAGCAACAGCCTGACCGCGATCCTGATGCCCCAGGGCCACGACGCCGACGCGTTCCGCAAGGTGGTGCTCGACAACTTCGACATGTCGCTGGGCCAGGGCCTGGGCAAGGTTTCGGGCAAGGTGTTCCGCATCGGGCACCTGGGCGGGTTCAACGAGCTGATGCTGATGGGCACGCTCGCGGGCGTGGAAATGGGCTTGCACCTCGCCGGGGTGCCGCACCGCCAGGCCGGCGTCGCCGCCGCGATGGATTCGCTGGCCGGACGCGCCGGCGCCAAGGCGAAATCGGCGGCGGAGTAGCGTCGCCGATGCCCGACGCCGGCGCCGCGGCGTCGATCCTCCTCGCGCGCGACGGCGCCATCGCCACCGTCACGCTCCATCGCCCGGACCGGCTGAACGCGCTCGACGCGGCGACCTGGCGCCTGCTGGGCGAGACGATGGAAGGCCTGTCGGCCGACGCCGCGCTGCGCTGCGTGGTGATCCGCGGCGCGGGCGGCAACTTTGCTGCCGGCGCCGACATCCAGAGCTTCGAGCGCGAGCGCGCGGGCTCCGAGCAGGCGCGCGTCTATGCCGGCCACATGCAGCGCGCGATGCGCGCCGTTGCCGAGGGCGCGCATCCCACCGTGGCGCTGATTGAGGGGGTGTGCGTGGGCGGCGGCCTCGAGCTCGCCACGGTCTGCGACATCCGGGTCTGCGGCCAGTCCAGCCGCTTCGGCGTGCCGATCAAGAAGCTGGGCCATACCATGTCCTATGGCGAGCTCATTCCCCTCGTCGCACTGGTCGGACCAGCGGTGGCAAAGGAGATCCTGCTGGAAGGCGGGGTGTTCGGCGCCGAGCGGGCGCTCGGCTTCGGCCTGGTCAACCGGGTGGTGGCCGATAGCGACGTGGAGAGCGAAGCCTATGCCGCCGCGCAGCGCATCGCGGAGGGCGCGCCGCTGGCCGCGCGCTGGCACCGCAAGTTCATCCGCCGCCTGTTGGACGGCCAGCCTTTGACCCAGGCCGAGATCGATGAAGGCTATGCCTCGACCGATACCGAGGACTACCGGATCGGCGTGCGCGCCTTCCTGGACAAGAAGCGGCCGAAATTCGTCGGACGCTAGTGCCCCGAACCCCAAGTTGGTACGGCGTGCGTCGCAAGCACTGACGAACTTCGCAATCGGGACACTAGCGGCTTTCCTTATCGGTCGAGGCGCTTGAAGGCCGCGGCCGGGTTGACCGGGATCTCCACCATCGTGCCGGCGGTCGCGGCCTCGGCCTCGCGCGCGATCTCGGGCCAGCGGCGGATCAGGAGCGCGGCCTGCTCCCACAGCGGCAGCTCCAGCCAGCCCGGCGCCAGGGCGAACACCGTCACCGCATGGGCGCGCAGCGCGCGGCGCTGATGGCGCAGCCGGGCGAGGTTGATGTCGCCCGACAGGATCGTCCACCCGCCTTCCTCGGCCAGCGTTCGCAGGATCGCCTCGTCGCTCGCGTCGAGCGGGAACTTGTCGTGCTGGTGGCAGACCGGCTTGCCGTCGCCCCCGCGCAGCGCGGCGATGGCCTGGGCGGTCCGCAGCGCGAAGCAGTTGTCGAGCAGGAACTTCACGACGGTTTCCGCGGCTTGTTGAGCGAGGCCTCGAATTTGACGGCGGCGCGCACCGCCTTGAGCGTGAGGCCGAACCAGTCCGCCGCCTTCTTCTCGCCGTCCACCGCGGCCGCCGCGACGACGACCCGTGTCGGGATGTTGGCGGCCTCGATCACGGGCTGGCCGAAGCAGCGCAGCGGATCGACCACGATCAGCCGGTCGCCGCGCCCGGGCTCGGGCCACCAGCGCAGCGCCGCGCCCTCGGGCGAAAACTCCAGCCCGCCCTGCAGGGTCGGCGAGATCACCCGGCGGAAGGCGAACTGGTGGGTTTGCAGGTCTTCCAGCGTGTCGCCGGCCTCGCGGCTGACCTGGTCGTAGATCGTACGGCCGTCGGTGACGAAATGCCGGGTCGAGAAGGGATGCGTCGTCTCGAACCGCCGCGACGCCTCCTCCGCCACCGCCCGTAGCCGCTTCCACGACACGCCCGCGCGCAGGAACGCGTCGACCAGCCGCACTTCCACCAGGTCGCGGAAGCTGAGTGCCTGCGCGCCTTGGATCGGCGCCACGTCGGGGCGCCAGACCGGCGGGGAGTGGTGCTTGCGCCTGCCCAGCGACCAGTCGTAGCCCTTGATCCAGCGCCGGATGCGCGACGCGGACACGCCGCTCAGCCGCGCCGCTTCGGGAACGGCGTAGAGCCCGGTGCCAAGGCTCGGCTCGCTCGCGCGCCGCGCCTCCGTCGTCGTCGAAGGCGGGTCGGACATCGGCTGCATCGCCACGATAAGGGGGATTGAGAGAGGTCGCTCGCCTGCGCCGGGCAGGCTAGCATCCTTGAGTTGGGGATTGAAACCCTGGCAAATAGTGTCGGGAGACGCCCGCAGAGGCGGTAGAGTATAGGCATGATCCCCATCGGCGATTCCGCCCTGGCGCAGCGCCTGCGTCGCGAGCTGCGCGGCGAGGTGCTGTTCGACGCCTTCTCGCGCGGGCGCTACTCGACCGACGCCTCGATCTACCAGATCGAGCCGGTGGGCGTGGTGGTGCCGCGCGACGAGCAGGATATCGCCGTCGCGATGCAAGTCGCGCGCGAGGCCGGCTGTCCCGTGCTGCCGCGCGGCGCCGGCACCTCACAATGCGGTCAGACCGTGGGCCGCGCGCTGGTGGTGGACGTCAGCAAGCACCTGAACAAGGTGGTCGAGCTGGACGCGGCCGCGCGGCGCGTGACGGTCGAGCCGGGGGTGGTGCTGGACCATCTCAATGCCTACCTGCGCCCGCACAACCTGTTCTTCCCCGTGGATGTGTCGCCGTCCAGCCGCGCCACGATCGGCGGCATGACCGGCAACAACTCCTGCGGCTCGCGCTCGATCCGCTACGGCAACATGGTGCACAACGTGCTGGCGATCGAGGCGCTGCTGGCGGACGGCGAGCGCGCGCGGTTCGGCGTGATCGGCGACAACCGCGCCAGTGGCGCGCGGCTGGAGGATATCTCCCGCAAGCTGCGGGCACTCGGCCTGGCCGAGGCCGAGGAGATCGAGCGGCGCTTCCCCAAGCTCTTGCGCCGCGTGGGCGGGTACAACATCGACCAGCTCACGGGCGAGCAGCCGAACCTGGCGAAACTGCTGGTGGGGTCGGAGGGCACGCTGGCCTTTTCCACCCGCATCGAGCTGGAACTGCAGCCGGTCCCGAAGCACCGCACCCTCGGCATCTGCCATTTCCCGCGCTTCTATGCGGCGATGGAGGCGACGCAGCACATCGTCAAGCTGGGCCCCAGCGCGGTCGAGCTGGTGGACCGCACGATGATCGGCTTGGCGCGCGACATCCCGATGTTCAAGGCGACCGTGGACAAGTTCGTCGTCGGCGCGCCGGACGCGCTGCTGCTGGTGGAGTTCGCGGGCGACGACCAGGCCGACGTGCTGAGGCGGCTCAAGGACCTGGTCGCGCTGATAGGCGACCTGGGATTTCCCGGCGCGGTGGTCGAGGCCACCGATCCCGCCTTCCAGCGCGCGGTGTGGGACGTGCGCGCGCAAGGACTCAACATCATGATGTCGATGAAGGGGGAGGGTAAGCCCGTCTCCTTCATCGAGGACTGCGCCGTGCCGCTGGAGGACCTGGCGGAATACACCGACCGGCTGACGAAGATATTCCACAAGCACGGCACGGACGGCACCTGGTACGCCCATGCTTCGGTGGGCACGCTGCACGTGCGCCCGGTCCTGAACCTGAAGCTCGAGAAGGACGCCAAGGCGATGCGCGCGATCGCCGCGGAATGCTTCGCCATGGTGCGCGAATACAAGGGCTCGCACTCGGGCGAGCACGGCGACGGTCTGGTGCGCTCGGAATTCCACGAGCCGATGTTCGGCCGGCGCATCGTCAAGGCCTTCGAGCAGGTGAAGGACACGTTCGACCCGGGCAACGTGATGAACCCCGGCAAGATCGTGCGCCCCTCGAAGATGGACGACCGCGGCCTGTTCCGCTACGCGCCGGGATATGCGACCCAAGCCATCGACACGGCGTTCGACTGGTCGGCCTGGGGCGGGTTCGGCGGCGCCGTCGAGATGTGCAACAACAACGGCGCCTGCCGCCGCACCGATGCCGGGGTGATGTGCCCGTCCTTCCGCGCCACCAGGGACGAGCGCGACCTGACGCGCGGCCGCGCCAATTCCCTGCGCCTCGCGTTGTCCGGCCAGTTCGGACCCGACGCGCTCGTGTCCGCGGACATGAAGGCGACGATGGACCTGTGCGTGGGCTGCAAGGGCTGCAAGCGCGAATGCCCCACGGGCGTCGACATGGCCAGGATGAAGCTGGAGTTCCTGGCGCAGTACCGCCGCCGGCACAAGCCCGACTTGCGCGACTGGCTGATCGCCAACCTGCCGGTCTATGCGCCCATCGCCGCGATGGTGGCGCCGCTGATGAACCTGCGCGACACGCTGCCCGGCCTGGCGGCGGTGAGCGAGAAGGTCGCGGGGTTCAGCGCCCGGCGCGCCCTGCCGCGCTGGCGCCGCGACGCGCTGAAGGACGGCGAGGGCAGGGCAGATCCGGCCAGGGCGGATGTCCTGCTGTTCGCGGACTGCTTCAATCGCTGGTTCGAGCCGCAGATCCCCCGGGCCGCGCTGCGCGTGCTGGACCGTGCGGGCAAGAAAGCCGCGGTCGCGGGCGCGCACGGGCACTGGCCCCTGTGCTGCGGCCGCACCTACCTGTCGGTCGGGCTTGTGGACCAGGCGCGCGAACAGGCCCGGCGCACCATCGCGGCGCTGAAGCCGGCGGTGGAGCGCGGCGCGGCCATCGTGGGGCTGGAGCCGTCCTGCCTGCTGACCCTGCGCGACGAATACCCCGCCCTGCTGCCGGGAAAGGACACCGACACGCTGGCGTCGCGCGCGATGCTGTTCGAGGAATACCTGGCGGCCGAGCGCAAGGCCGGGCGCCTTGACCTAGCAATGAAACCGCTGGCGCAGAAGCGCGCTCTGCTGCACGGGCATTGCCACCAGAAAGCCTTCGGCCTGGTGGGCGGCGTGGCGGACACGCTGGCGATGGTGCCGGAGCTCAAGGTCGAGACCATCGAATCGAGCTGCTGCGGCATGGCCGGCTCGTTCGGCTACGAGGCCGAGCACCACGACCTGTCGCTGGCCATGGCCGAGCTCTCGCTGTTGCCCGCGCTGCGCAAGGCCGACGCGGACGCGCTTGTCGTGGCCGACGGCACGTCCTGCCGCCACCAGATCAAGGACGGCGCGGGCCGCCAGGCGCTGCATGTCGCCGAGGTGCTGGACCGGGCCTTGGCCTAAGCCGCCGCGCGCGGTCGCGTCGCCTCCACCCGCTCGGCCAGCGCCTGCAACAGCGCACCGCCGTCCCCTTCCCACGCGCTGCCATGCATGCAGGCGAGGGTCCGGGGCGCCAGATCGGCCAGGCGATTGAGCGTCGCGCGCGTATCCGGGGCGTGGGCGAAATAGTCGAGCGCCTGGCGGAACGCCTCGCTGGGGCCGAGGATGTCGGCGGTGGTCAGCGCCGGGTTGTCGGCGCCGCCCTGGGTGAACAGGTCGCCGCAGAGCAGCGTGCGCGTCCGCGTCTCGAAGGCGAAGCCGCACTCCCAGCCATGCGGGACATGCGGCGTGTCGCACCAGCGCATGACGCGCTTTCCCAGCGACAACTCCTCGCCGTCCGCCAACGCACGCGGGGCACGGTCGGCGTAGTCGCCCACCGAGACCATCGCCGCGATCCGGCCGCAAAGCGGCTCGGCTTGCGGCGCCACGGCGAGGAACTCGTTCAGCGCGCCGCATTCGTCGGCCTCGAAATGCGACAGGCCGACATAGCGCAGCTTGTCGACCGGCATCACGCGCTGGATGGCCGCGCGGGTCTCCGCGAACAGCTTGCGCGGACCGGTGTGGAACAAGAACGGTGCGTCGTCCACCACCAGGTACTGGTTGAACGAGAACGCGCCGCCCGGGATCGCAAGCGGCGTCGAGATGCGATAGATGCCGTCGGCGATCGCGTCGATCGTGGTCATGGATGGCTCCGTCAGGATGGGGTCTTGGCGATTCGAGGTAGCGCGGTTCGGGGCGGCGCGGCGTCGAGCAGCGCGGCGATAGCCGCGCGCGCCGCGGCGATGGCATCGTCCTGCGACAGGCCGCGGTCCTGGGTCAGCGTCTCCCAGGCCGAATAGCGCGTGAGGATGTCCACCAGCGCCAGCAGCGCCTTGGGCAGGGCCGTGCCGAAGCGCGGCCCGAGCGCCTCGCGGATGAAGCGCAGATCCCGCTCGTGCCCGTGTCGCGCATGGGCGCCAAGCTCGGGCACGAGGGCCGCCTCGTGCTGCGCCCAGCGCAGCCAGGGCGATAGCGCGGCGTGCCGCGCGAACAACAGCGCGACCAGCGCATCGAGGCGCGCCGGCGTGTCGTCGAGCCCCGCAAAGAGATCGGGCGTCAGCGTCGGCGCGCTGGCGGCGGTATGGCCGATGCACGCGCCGAGCAACTCGGTCAGGTCGGGGAAATGCTTGTAGACCGTGGGCACGGCCACGTCGGCGCGCTGGGCGATCTGCGCGTAGCTCGTGCGCTGCACGCCCTGCTCGCCGTGCAAGGCCACCACGGCCTCGACGATGCGTCGGCGCGTGTCGGCCATGGCCTGGTCGCGGCGTTGGCTGGTGTAGCGGCGGGGCGCCATAGTAATCGCTCCAATTGAATGAATGAATAATGCATTCATTTATGAAAGCGGGTCAAGTGAGGGCTTTGCTGCTATGAAGATTGCCTTTTCCATCATGCTCGGGCTTGACCCACGGCTGTCCGGTTTAGGATGCGCCGGATGGCACGGAAGCGAACACCGAACTGGCGCTGGATGAAGGCATGGGATGCCGGGACACGAAGTTCGAGTCCCCCTGCCCTTGCGGGAGGGGGGGAAAGAGAGAGGCACGCACGCGACAGGCGTCAACCGGACACCCGTGGCTTGAAACGGGCATCCACGCCGCTCCTTCCAAGGCTTAGGCGTGGATGGCCGGCTCGCAGGCCGGCCATGACGACGAAGAGGCTCTTCCTGACGGCCGGCGCGAAAATCCGGGCGCCGCCCGGCGCGATGATGTAAACATTCTTCACATGGCCTGGGGCAAACGCGATCGGGACGACGAGGGCGGCGGGCGGCGTGGCTACCACCACGGCAACCTGCGCGAGGCCCTGGTGCAGGCGGCGCTTGACCTGATCGCGCGCCACGGGCCCGCCGGCGTGACCTTTGCCGAGGCCGCGCGCTCCGCGGGCGTCAGCCCGGCTGCGCCCTATCGCCATTTCCGCGACCGTGACGCGCTGTTGGCCGAAGTGGCGCGCCAGGGCTTCGAACGTTTCGAGGCAATGCTGACCAATGCCTGGAACGGGGGGCGTCCCGATCCGCTGAAGGCATTCGAGAACATGGGGCGCGCGTATCTCGCTTTCGCGCGCGCCGAGCCGGCCTACTACGCGGCAATGTTCGAGTCGGGCCTGCCGCCCGATGCCAACGTGGAATTGCGCGATGCGGGCGACCGCGCCTTCGCCGTGCTGCGCGGCGCGGCCGAGGAACTGGCGGGGCGCCTGCCCAAGGAGCGCCGCCCGCCCGCGCTGATGATGGCGGTGCATTTCTGGGCGATGGCGCACGGCATCGCCTCGCTGTTCGGCCGCGGCGACGCGGCGCGGCGCAAATTGCCGATGTCGCCCGAGGAGTTGCTGGAGGCGGGCGTGCTGGTCTACCTGCAGGGCTTGGGGCTGGGGCCCGAGCGCCCCAAATAGGATCCGCTGACGGAATCCACAGGCCAGGTTCTTGACAAGCCGGCCACTGTTTCGTATGTAAATGTTACTAACATTCACTTGGAGGGGTTGCCATGGGCATCACGGCGAAACTGGACGATCTGGGCAAGCCTGCATGGATTGCCCTGATGGTTCTGGCCTTCGTGTGGTGGTGGCCGGTCGGCCTCGCGACGTTGGCTTACCTGATCGGGAGTGGACGAATGGCCTGTTGGAAGCACGAGCGCTGGCAGCGAAAGGTTCAGCAAGGAATGGACGAGGTGGCGGGCAAATGGGCGAGCTGGTCGCGTCAGGCGCCGTCGAGCGGCAACCGCGCCTTCGACGACTACCGCGCCGACACGCTGAAGCGCCTCGAGGAGGAGCAGAGCGAGTTCAAGGAATTCCTGGAACGCCTGCGCCATGCCAAGGACAAGGCGGAATTCGACCAGTTCATGGCCGAACGCGGCCGCAGCTCGCAGGGACCGGACGCTCAGCGTTCCGCCTAGACCCCTAAGCCAGACGACGTCGCGGGCTTCGCGTGAAAACGCGAAGCCCGTTTCGTTCGTGCGGCGGAGTGCAGACGCGCGGCGGGCAGGCTCAGCCGTGGCCGGCGCCATTTGTGGGCGCGGATTGCATCTCCGAGGCCTGGCGCATGCGCTCGCGGCTGTTGGCCAGGTGCTGGCGCATGGCGGTGCGCGCCGCATCGGGGTTCTGATGCTTGATCGCGTCGAAGATGTTCTCGTGCTCGCGATTGACCAGCCTCAGATAGGCCGTGCGCTCGGCCGCATAGAACTTGAAGGTTTCCACCCGCGCCCGCGGGATCAGCAGCGTGCCCAGCGAGTTGAAGAGCTGGGTGAAATGCCGGTTGCCGGTGGCCTCGGCGACCGAGCGGTGGAATTCCAGGTCGGGCTCGACCGCGTCTTCTTCCGCCTCGATCGCGCGACTCATGCGGTCGAGGGCGTCGCGCATCGCGGTGAGCTGCTTGTCGGTGCGACGCTCGGCCGCCAGGGCCGCCGCCTCCGCCTCGACCCCGATGCGCAGCTCCAGCACCGCGATGACTTCCTTCAGCATGTTGAAGCCCACGGGGTCGACGCGGAAGGGCGGGGTGGCATGGCGTTGCAGCACGAAGGCGCCGACGCCCTGCTGGGTCGAAACCAGCCCGTCGGCCTTCAGGCTCGACAAGGCCTCGCGCACGACCGTCCGGCTGACCTTGAAGGCGCCGATCAGGTCCTGCTCGCTCGGCAGCTTGTCCCCGGGCTTTAGCTCGCCGCGAGCGATCCTGCGGGTCAGCTCGCGCACGAGCTGGACGCTCAGGGTTTCGCGTCGCTGCAGCGGCGGCACGATTCGTTTCCTCCCCATGGTATTCACATAGCCCAGAAACCGGGCGGAATGCCATGGGCTAGTCCGGCCGCTGCGCCGGACTCGCCGCGGGCTTGCCCCGGGCCAAGTCCAGCGCCAACCGGAAGAAGGACTGGATCACGGGGTCCTGGCGGCGCTGAACGAGGCACGCCAGGTGCTCCTGGCTTTCGACCGCGGCAGACGTGATGGCCAGCGCGCGCAGCCGCGGGTCGTCGCGGTATTCGCTGGCGAAGATGACGCCGACGCCGAGCCCCGCCGCGATCGATTCCAGCACGCCTTCGCGGCTGCCCATCTCCAGCGCGTCCTCTGGCTTCGCGC
>JADLEG010000261.1 GCA_020846275.1 Alphaproteobacteria bacterium | reverse complement strand
GCGCGCGCAGCACCTTCAGCGCCTTGGCCTTGTTGCGGTGCTGCGACTTCTCGTCCTGCTGCTGCACCACGATGCCGGTGGGGATGTGGGTGATGCGCACCGCGCTGTCGGTGGTGTTGACCGACTGGCCCCCGGGACCGGAGGAGCGGAACACGTCGATCCGCAGGTCCTTGTCCTCGATCTTGACGTCGACGTCCTCGGCCTCGGGCAGCACGGCCACGGTGGCGGCCGAGGTGTGGATGCGACCGCTCGCCTCGGTCGCCGGCACGCGCTGCACGCGGTGCACGCCCGATTCGAACTTGAGGCGCGCGAACACGCCCTTGCCGGTGATCGAGGCGACCGCCTCCTTCATGCCGCCCAGTTCGGTCTCGCTCGCCTGCATTACCTCGAACTTCCAGCGATGCAGGTCGGCGTAGCGCTGGTACATGCGGAAGAGCTGCGCGGCGAACAGCGCCGCCTCGTCGCCGCCCGTGCCGGCGCGCACTTCCAGGATGGCGTTCTTTTCGTCGACGGCGTCCTTGGGCAGCAGCAGCACCTTGAGCTGCTGCTCCAGCGCCGGAAGTTGGCCGGCCAGCGCCGCGCGCTCCTGCTCGGCCAGCGCCTTCATGTCGGCGTCGCTCTGGGGATCGGCCGCCATCGCCGTCAGGTCGTCGAGCTCCTGGCGCTTCTTCTTCAGCTCCACGATCGCCTCGGCGATGGGCGTCAGGTCCGCGTACTCCTTCGCGGTCTTGGCAAAGGCGTCGGGGTCGAGCGGCTTCTCGCTCGCCATCGCGGCGCGCAGTTCGTCGTGGCGCGCGACCACGCGGTCCAGTTTGGCGTCCAGGCTCAACTCTCTCACTCCTCCGTGTCGAGGCGGAACAGGCGGCGGATCAAGGCCTCGGCCGCCCGCGGGTCGTCGGGTCCGTCGCCCGCCGCCAGCGCGCGCAAGGCCAGCGAGGGATCGTGCAGCAGCCGGTTGACCAGCAGCCGCGTGGCCTCCTCGGCGCTCGTGCCCGGCGTCTCCGCCAGCACCCGCTCGCGTTCGGCCTCGAAGCGCTTGCGCAGGGCCGCCAGCGCCGGCACGGCCGCGCGCTCGGCCCGGCCGCGCAGGAATTGCGCGACCTCCTCCTCGACGATGCGCCAGGCGTCCTTCGCCGCCGCCTCGCGGGTGGCGCGGCCTTCCATCGCCACGTTTTCCAGGGCTTCCAGGTCGTAGCGGAAGACGCCGTCGATCGCGTCGATCGCCGGGTCGAGATCGCCGGGGATGGCGGCGTCGATCAGCAACATGGGCCGCTGCCGGCGGCGGCGCAAGGCGCGGGTCACGGCGGCGGCGTCGATCGTGAACGTGCCGGCACCCTCGGCGCTGACGACCACGTCGGCCGCGGGCAGCAAGTCCTCGAGCTGCGCGATCGAGGCGTGGTTGCAGCCGAGTTGGCGGGCGGCCTGCTCCGCGCGCCGCGCCTGCTGGGCGGCGACGACGAAATGCTTCAGCCCGGCCTGGGCCAGGTGCTCGACCAGCAGCGCGCCCATGTCGCCGAGCCCGAGCAAGAGGCCGCTGCCCTGCGCAAGGTCGCCGTGCACGTCGCGCGCGAGCTGGGTCGCGACCGCGGCCAGCGACACCGGCCGCTCGGCCACCCGGGTTTCGCTGCGCACGCGCTTGGCGGCGGCATAGGCGGCCTGCAGCGCCGCCTCCAGCTCCGGCCCGGTCATGCCGGCGGCCTGCGAGATGCGATGGCTCGCCTTGACCTGGCCCAGCACCTGCGGCTCGCCGATCACCAGGCTGTCGAGCGAGGCGGCGACGGCGAAGATCTGCCTGACCGCCGCCTCGCCGGTCAGCCGGTAGGCCTGGGCATCCAGCATCGCCGGCGGAACGTCGCTGCCCGCGCACAGCGCCTCGATCGCCGCCGCCATCGCCGCCGGCGGGTCGGCGGCGGCGCCCTGCACCTCGATGCGGTCGCAGGTCGCCAGCGCCACGGCCTGCCGCACGCCGCGCGCCTTCAGCCGGGCGAGCAGCGCCACCAGCCCGTCGTCGTCGAAGAACAACCGGTCGCGCAGGGCCAGCGGCGCGCTGCGGTGGTTGACGCCCACGACGAAGAGCGCGGCGCGGTCGGACAGCGATTCCGCGGCAGCCATCGCTCAGCGCTCCGCCATCGCGTGCACAAGCCGCCGTCCCCGTCGATGAGGTCTAGCGGCGCGCGCGGAAACCACCAAGACGCCAAGACACCAAGAAGGAGGACTGGAGATTGAACCATGGCGGCACGTCGGACACGACGTCGGGCGAAGAGAATTTCGCGCGGCCCTTGGCCGCGCCTGCATTTCAACGTGGTACCCGTCGCGTCGTGGCGGCGAAATCGTCTTTCTTTGCTTGGTGTCTTGGTGTCTTGGTGGTTTCCGGGGGCTCGGGACCAGCGCCAGGCATTGCATTTGCGCGAGGACCGGTGGGCGCGCGCAGAGCCTTCCCCCGGCCCCCCTTCCGCAAGGGGAGGAGGGAGCCAAATAGAAACATGTTCCCCGTGTAGCCCGCACCGCTTCGCTACCGGAAGCGGGCGAGATGCGCCTCCAGCCCATCCAACGCGACTTCGACCTGGTCGCCGCTGTCCAGGTCGCGCACGGCGGCGGCGGATCGCTTCAGCTCGTCCTCGCCCAGGATCACCGCCGCGCGCGCGTTGACGCGGTTGGCGCGCTGCAGGCGCCGCTTGAGGTTGCCCGAGTAGCCGAGTTCGACGGCCAGCCCGGCGCGGCGCAGCCCCTGCGCGATCGCCTGCGCCTTCGCTTCCGCCGCCTCGCCCATCGGCACCACGGCGATCGGGCGGGGCGGGGCGGGTGGCTCGGCGATCAGCGTGGCCAGGCGCTCGATGCCCGCGGCCCAGCCGATGCCCGGCGTCGGCGGCCCGCCCATGATCTCGATCAGCCCGTCGTAGCGCCCGCCGCCCATCACCGTGCCCTGTGCGCCCAAGGCCTGGGTCGTGAACTCGAACGCGGTGTGGCAGTAGTAGTCGAGGCCGCGCACCAGAAGCGGGTTCAGCCGGTAGGGGATCTTCAGCGACTCCAGCCCCGCCGTCACCGTGGCGAAGAAGTCCTTCGAGGCGGCGTTGAGGTGCGCCTGGAAGGACGGCGCGCCGGCGACGATGCGCCGGTCGGCCTCGTCCTTGGAATCGAGGATGCGCAGCGGATTGCGCTCGAGCCGGTCCAGGCTGTCCTTCGACAGCTTGTCGCGATGCGCCTGGAAATACTCGACCAGCACCGTGCGATAGGCGGCCCGGCTCGCGCTGTCGCCCAACGTGTTCAGCTCCAGCACGCAGCGGTCGGCGAGGCCAAGCTCCAGGAGGATGTCCCAGCCCAGCGCGATGACCTCGATGTCGGCCTGCGGCTGCGCCACGCCCAAAAGCTCGATGTCGATCTGGTGGAACTGGCGCTGGCGGCCCTTCTGCGGCCGCTCGTAGCGAAACATCGGGCCGTGGCAGAACACCTTCAGCGGCAATTGCTGCTGCAGCCCGCCCGAGATGAAGGCGCGGGCGACGCCGGCGGTGTACTCCGGCCGGAGCGTGATCGTCTCGCCGCCGCGGTCGGTGAAGGTGTACATCTCCTTGGTGACGACGTCCGAGGTCTCGCCGAGCGTGCGCTGGAACACCTCGGTGAACTCGAAGATCGGCGTCGCGATCTCGCCATAGCCATACCGCTCGGCGACCGCGCGGGCGGTGTCGATGACGGCGCGATGACGGCGCATGTCGGCCGGAAAAAGGTCGTGCGTGCCGCGGACCGGCTGAAGACCGGACATCGTCGAAAATCCCGGGAAAAAGCTAGCGTTGGCCGAAGGCGCCGGCGACAAGCCTGTCGGCGTCGAGGGGGATATTACGCCGAACCGAGCCGGAAGGGCCAACCGACGGCACGGGGCGGCCGTCCACGGTGATCTCCAGCCCGCCGGCATTGCCGGTATCGAACCGCAGCCCGGCGCGGTCGGGGACATGGTAGCTGTCGCCGGCCCGCAACACCTGGGCGAAAAGTGCGGGGCTGCGGCCGTCGCCGACCTGCAGCCAGCTGTCGGCCATGGCGCGGATGACGATCCGCGACGGACCGCCCAGGCGCTGCGCGTCGGGGATCGTGGCGGCGATGGCAGAGCTGGCGCTGCTGATCGGCGGGCGGGCCACGGCGTCGCGCGCATTCGCCTCGATCGGGCCGGCGACCGGCTTGGGCGGGGGCAGCGCGGCCGTCGTCGTCGTCGCGTTGAGCGGCTCCGGCGCCGGCGGCGCTTCGGCCTCGTCGGCATCTTCGGCGGCTACGGCCGAAATCGCGGGATCCGTTGTGGATAACTCCGGCGCCGGGTTGACGGCGGCAAGCTGCTGGATCGGCGCAACGCCGGGGATTGCGGGCGGCGACACCGTCGGCCAGGCCGGCGGCGGCGTGGCGCCTAGCGGGGCGGGGGATGCCGGCGGCGGCGATTGCGGCTGGACTGATGCGGATGGCGGCGCGGCGGGCCGGGCGGCGAGCTGCGGTGCCACGGGCGCCGGACGGGCGGGCAGGTCGATCGCCGGCGCTTCGGTCACCAGCCGGCTTTGCGTCGATACATAGTACCAGCCGCCATAGGACAGCGCGGCCAGCAGGACCGACGCCGCCAGCAGCGTGCCGCCCGGCATGCCGCTTTCCGGCGTCGGCTCGGGAATGACCAGTTCCGGCTCCGCGTCGCCGGCGGTCGACTCGCGCTTGAACTGTTCGACCGCCCGGTCGCCGTCCAGCCCCAGGTGGATCGCGTAAGCGCGCACGAATCCAACGGCATAGGCGCGGCCGGGCAGGTCCTCGAAGCGGCTGTCCTCGATGGCGTGCAGATAGGGTTCGCGAATTCGCAGATAGGTTGCGCACTGGCGTACGTCCTCGCCCAGCGCCTCGCGTGACTGGCGGAGAACGGTCCCGATGTTCAACGATGGCGTTGGCGTCGAAGCCTCGCCCTTGCGCCCGGCGCGAACCCTGAGATGATTCTTAAACGACCACATCGTCAGCGAACATTCGCCCTCTGACCTGACGATGGCGGTATGCCACCTGGTCTTGAACCAGACGCCCCACGCAACCGCGTGTACCAGCCCCACAATCGTCATCCTTTGTAACGGAAGCGACGAATGCGGGCAACGGGAATTGCGTGTCAGATGGGCACTTCGTGATCGCGTGCGAAGGTTCTGAGCGTTTCGCGCACGCTGTGCTCGGAGCGCCGGCACAGGTCGCGAACGAGATCGGCAAGCGGCCGGGTATCGAGCTTGCGCACCATCGCCTTCACCGGCCCGACCGACGACGGCGCCATCGACAGGATGCGGAAGCCAAGCCCGATCAGCGCCATCGCCTCGATCGGCCGGCTGGCCATTTCTCCGCACAGCGCCAAAGGCTTGCCCGCGGCTTCGGCCTGCTTCACCAGGCTGCCCAGCAGCGACAGCACGGGCGGCGACAGCACGTCGTAGCGGTCGGCCAGCCGCGGACTGCCGCGATCGGCCGCGAACAAAAATTGCATCAAATCGTTGCTACCGACGGAGACGAAATCGGCGACGCGAAACAGCGCCGGCAACTGATAGGCAAGCGCGGGCACTTCCAGCATGGCGCCGATCTTGACCGCCAGCGGACGGCCGCCGCGGCGCGCCGCGTGCTGCACTTCCAGCTCCATGATTCGCCGCGCGGCCTCGAACTCCGCCACCTCGGCCACCATCGGGAACATCACGCGAAGCTCGCGCCCCTGGGCCGCGCGGACCAGCGCGCGAAGCTGCTGGCGCAGCATGAACGGACGGTCGAGCGCGATGCGAATCGCGCGCCATCCCATCGCCGGGTTGTCCTCGTGCCCGCTGGCGAAATAGGGCAGCAGCTTGTCGCCGCCGACGTCCAGCGTGCGGAAGGTGACCGGGCGGTCGCCGGCGCCGCGCAGCACCTGGCGGTAGAGGTCTTCCTGGGCGCGCACGTCCGGGAAGGCGGCGCGAATCATGAACGGGATCTCGGTGCGGTAGAGGCCGACGCCGTCGGCGTTGCCGTCGTCGAGATGACCCAGGTCGAGCAGCAGCCCGGCGTTGATGTTGAGCGAGATGGCGACGCCGTCCTTGGTCGCGGCCGGCAGGTCGCGCAATTTGGCATAGGCCGCCTCGCGCTCCGCGCGCGCGCGGATCGCCTGGGCGAAGGCCTGCTTGGCCTCCTCGGTCGGGCGCAGCAGGACGACCGAGCCGTCGCCGTCGACGATCATCGGGTCCAGCGGGTCGACGCGCGAGAACACGTCCTTGACGCGCCCGACCACCGGGATGTCCAGCGCGCGCGCCACGATCGACACATGCGCGGTGGGCGAGCCTTCCTCCAGCACGACGGCGCGCAGCTTGCGACGGTCGTAGTCCAGCAATTCGGCCGGGCCCAGGTTGTGCGCCACCAGCACGGCGTCGTCGGGCAGCTCGGCCGCCGGCATCGCGCCGATGCCGCCGGCCAGGTGCGTGAGGAGGCGGTTGTTGAGGTCCTCGAGGTCCTGCAGCCGCTCGCGCAGGTACTCGTCCTCGATCTGGTTCATGCGCACGCGGGTGTCGTTCTGCACCTTCTGCACGGCGGCCTCGGCGGTCAGGCCCGAGCGGATCGCCTCGCGGATGCGGCCCAGCCAGCCGCGGTCCTCGGCGAACATGCGGTAGGCCTCCAGCACGTCGCGATGCTCGCCGCTGGCCGACAGGTCGGCGGCCGCCATCATGCGGTCGAGCGCGTCGTGCAGCTCGGCGACCGCGGCGCGCAGGCGGCCCAGCTCGACCTCCGGGTCCTCGGCGACCACGCGGCGGATCACCACCGTGGGCTGGTGCAGCACCGCGCGCCCGATCGCGATGCCGCCGCAGATGCGCACGCCGGGCAGCCGCAGCGGCAGGGCCGGCTCGGCGCCCGGCGCACCGGGCAGCGCGCGCGAGATCAGCTCGCCCGACGCCACCAGTTCCGCCAGGACCATCGCGATGGTCTCCAGCGTCTCGATCTCCTCCTCGGTGTACTGGCGCATCGTCCGGTTCTGCACGACCAGCACGCCCGAAACGCGGCCCTCGCGCAGAATCGGCACGCCCATCAGCGAGTGGAAGATCTCCTCGCCCGTCTCCGGGCGGTAGGCGAAGTTGGGATGCGCCTGGGCGTCGGCCAGCGCCAAGGGGCGCGCCTCCTCGGCGATGTCGCCCACAAGCCCCTCGCCGACGCGCAAGGTCGTACGGTGCACCGCCTCGGGCCTGAGGCCCTCGGTGGCGCAGAGCTCCAGCACGTCGCCCGCGCGGCGCACATAGGCCGAGCACACCTCGGCCACCATCTCGGCGGCGATGATCTTGACGACGCGGTCCAGCCGCTCCTGTGCGCTGCCGGCCCCGGCCATGATGTCGCGCAGCCGGCGCAGAAGCTGGCGCGGCACGCCGCCCCATGCTCCCATCTTTTCCATCAGCGCGGCGCCGCCGTCACGCGGGAACCCGCTCGGCGTCCTCGGCGCGCCGGGCCAGCGCGTCCACCGCCTGGGCCACCAGCTCGTCGATGATCTCGCGCACCGACTGCTCGCGCGTCACCATGCCGACCGACTGGCCGGCCATCAGCGAGCCCTCCTCGACGTCGCCGTCGATCGCCGCGCGGCGCAGCGAGCCGGCCCAGAAATGCTCGATCGCGAGCTGGGCTTCCTTCTGGTCCAATTCGCCGCGGTCCACCGCGTCGATGGTCTTGCGCTGCATCTCGAGGAAGCGCTGGGTCGCGCGGTTGGCGATCGCGCGCACCGGGATCACCGGGAAGCGCGGGTCGAGCTGGACCGACGTCACCGCGTCCCTGGCGCTGGCGCGGATGAAGGCCTGCTTGAAGCGGGGATGGGCGATCGATTCGGTGGCGCAGACGAAGCGCGTGCCGAGCTGGCAGCCGGCGGCCCCCATCTCCAGGTAGGCGACGATCGCCTCGCCGCGGCCGATGCCGCCGGCAACGAACACCGGCACCTCGCCGACCGCCGGCAGGATCTCCTGCGCCAGCACGCTGGTCGAAACCGGGCCGACATGCCCGCCGGCCTCCATGCCCTCCACGACCAGCGCGTCGACGCCGCTGCGCACCAGCTTCTTCGCCAGGCTCAACGCCGGGGTGAAGCAGATCGCCTTGGCGCCGCCGGCCTTGACCTTCCCGATCGCCTCGCGCGGCGGCAGGCCGCCGGCCAGCACGACGTGGCCGACGCGATGGGCCAGGCAGGCGTCGATCAGCGCCATGAGCTGCGGGTGCATGGTGATCAGGTTGACGCCGAACGGGCGCTCCGTCAGCGCCTTGGTGCCGGCGATCTCGGCCGAGAGCTGCTCGGGGTTCATGGCGCCGGTGGCGATCACGCCGAAGCCGCCGGCGTTGGAGATTGCGGCGACCAGGTTGCGCTCGCTGACCCAGGTCATCGCGCCGCCCATGATGGCGACCTCGACGCCCAGGAAATCGCGGCCGCGCCGCCACAGCCGGTCGAGCTGTGCGCGGGCGGTGGCGTGATCCATGATGCTACGCGGCGTCCAGGCCGTAGGCCGTGTGCAGGGCGCGCAGCGCGAGCTCGGTGAACTCGTCGGCGACCAGCACGCTGACCTTGATCTCGGAGGTCGAGATCACCTGGATGTTGATGCCTTTCTCGGCGAGCGTCTTGAACATAAGCTGGGCGACGCCGGCGTGGCTGCGCATGCCGACGCCGATCACCGACACCTTGACCACGTTGGGGTCGGGCGCCAGCGCCTTGTAGCCCAGTTCCTTCTGGCGGCCCTTCAGCGCGGCGACCGCGCGGTCGAGGTCGGCCTTGGCGACGGTGAAGGTGATGTCGGTATGGCCCTCGGCCGACACGTTCTGCACGATCATGTCGACGTTGATCGCGGCCTCGGTCAGCGGGCCGAACACGGCGGCGGCCACGCCCGGGCGGTCGGGCACGCGGATGAGCGTGATCTTCGCCTCGTCCCGGTTGTAGGCGATGCCGCTGACGATTTCCTTTTCCACGATCTCATCCTCATCGACCATCAGGGTGCCGGGCTTGTCCTCGAAGCTGGAAAGGACCTGCGTGCGCACGCGGTACTTCATGGCCAGCTCGACCGAGCGGGTCTGCAGCACCTTGGCCCCCTGCGAGGCCATCTCCAGCATCTCTTCGTAGGTGATCTTATCGAGCTTGCGCGCCTTCGCAACGATGCGCGGATCGGTAGTATAGACCCCGTCGACATC
>JADLEG010000260.1 GCA_020846275.1 Alphaproteobacteria bacterium | reverse complement strand
TGTCGCTCCGGCGCCTGACCGCCGGCGACGCCGATGCGATCGCGCGGCTGGTCGACGACTGGGACATCATCAAGAACCTGTCCGACGCGCCGTTCCCCTATCCGCCGGGCCTGGCCCAGCGCTGGATAGCGTCCACCCATCGCGGCATCGAGGAGCGCCAGGACTTCGCGCTGGGAATCGTGCCGCGCGACGCCAGCCAGCCGATCGGCGCCATCCTGCTGCGCCAGAGCCAGCAGGAGCCGGCCGTGCCGGACGCCCCGGCGCCGCCGGCGGGCGCCACCTCGGCCGAGATCGGCTACTGGATCGGGCGCGACTTCTGGCGCCACGGCTATGCCGCCGAGGCGGTGCGGCGGATGGTGCGCTTCGCCTTCGACGAGCTGGGACTCGATCGGGTGTGGGGTGCGGTGCTGACCGACAACGCGCCCTCGCGGCGCGTGCTCGAGCGGTCGGGGTTCAAGCTCAGGGGCGAATCGGACTACGACTTCCCCGCGCGCGGCGGGATGCGGCGCGTGTTCATCTACGCGATCGAACGCAAGGCCATGTCGAACAGGCCCGCGCGCAACGTGCTGGTGAGCGCCGTGGCCCTTGTGGACGCCGACGGGCGCGTGCTGCTGGCGCGCCGTCCGGCCGGCAAGCCGATGGCGGGGCTATGGGAGTTTCCCGGCGGCAAGGTCAAGGAGGGCGAGACCTGCGAGCGCGCCTTGATCCGCGAGCTCAAGGAGGAGCTGGGCATCGACGTGGCGGCGAGCTGCCTGGCGCCCTTCACCTTCGCCTCGCACCGTTATCTCGACTTCCACCTGCTGATGCCGCTGTTCGTCTGCCGGGTGTGGAAGGGCAATCCCAAGCCGCGCGAAGGCCAGGAGCTCGTCTGGTGCGAGCCCGCGCGCATGGCGGAATTCCCGATGCCGCCGGCCGACCGGCCGCTGGTGGCGATGCTCCGGGATTTCCTGTAGCAGGCTCATCCTTCGACAGGCTCAGGATGAGGAAAACAAAAAAACCTCCTCATCCTGAGCCTGTCGAAGGATGAGCCTGTCGAAGGACGAAATCCGGCGCTACGGCTTCTTCAATTCGACGATGAACTGCACCAGGTCCTCGATGTCCTGCCGCGTCAGGCGGAACTGGGGCATCGGCGGGTGGGGGTTGAACAGGAAGGCGCGGATCGCGTCGGCCGTTTTCTGCTGCGCGATGACCGGAAAGGGCGGCACGTCGACCATCGCCGCCTTGTTCTCGTCGCCCAGCAGGTGGCATCCGGCGCACCAGGTTTCGGCCGTGCGGCGGCCCGCCGCGGCGTCGCCCGCGGCAAGGACCGGCGACGCGGTTGCGGCGATCAACGCCGCCGCGATCTGCAGGGAGAATAGGGTTGTCTTGCGCATCGGTCGGTCCTTTCGCTTGTAGCGGTCAGAAGGCCAGCTCCTTGCCGTCCTCGGCCGTTTCGTAGCCCAGCGTGGCGCCGCGCGCCAGCATGTCGTCGCTCATATGCGTCAGCACCAGGCGCTTCGGCCGGATGCGGGCAAGGTGCTGCTCCAGCGTGGCGAGGTCGAGGTGCAGCTTGACCCGCTTGTCGCGGAAATAGGCCTCGGCGACGAACAGGTCGACGTCCCGCGCGGCGTCCACCAGCGTCTCGGTCCATTCGGTGTCGCCGGTATAGGCCACGGTCCTGCCCTCGGCCTCGACGCGCAACGCGAAGAACGGGCCGCCGGGATTGCCATGATGGACCGGGAACGGGGTGACTGTCATGCCGGCGATGGCGACGGGCTCGCGCGGCGCCAGTTCGCTGAGCGTCAGGGCAAAGCGCGGCCTGGTCTCGCTCGACCCCCGGAACGCCGTCTCCATCGCGCGAACGTACCAGTCCTTCAGGCCCGGCGGCCCGGCGATCGTCAGCGGCTGGGTCCGCTTGGTGAAGAACTGCGCGTCGAGCATGAAGAACGGTATCCCGCCGAAATGATCGGCATGGAAATGCGTCACCAAGATGGCCTGGATATCGTTGGCGGCGATCCCCAGGCGCTTCATCGCGATCAGCGACGACGCGCCGCAGTCGATCAGCGCGTTGATGCGTTCGCCGGTCAGGTGGAAGCAGGTGTTGAACCGGCCGCCGCTGCCGAAGGCATCGCCGCAGCCGATAAAGCGCAGGCGCATCATGCGACTCCAGAACCACGAGCAGTCTGGACCAGCCCCGCGCCTCGCTTCTTGACCCAGATCAACGCGGCCGCGCCTTGTCGCCCGCCGGCCGCTCGGTGGCGCCCAGCGCGCCGGCCAGGCGGTGCCGCGCGCTGCCCGGCTTCAGGGCCTTGGGCTGCTGGGGATGCGGTGCCCAGCCCGTCAGGTAGATGACCTGGAAGCGTGCCGGGATTCGGCCGTCGGCGCCACGATGGCGGTCGCCATAGATCTCGGCCGCGCGTAGCAGGGTCGCCCGGCGCAGCGGCCGCCGCGGCCGGGCGACCGTGGCGTTGGCCTCGCCCATGCGCGCCAGATCGCGCATCAGCGCCAGCGCGTCGGGATAGGTGACCGTGATCGTGTCGGCATCGGCGACCGGCAGCGCGAAGCCCGCGCGCTGCAGCAGCGCCGCGCCGTCGCGCAACTCGGCGAAGGGCGAGACGCGCGGCCCGGCGCCGCCTGCCGTCTCGACCTCCGCTTCCAGCAATGCCTGGCGCAGGTCCGCCAGGGTCCCGAGGCCGAACAGCGCGGCCAGGAACAGCCCGTCCGGCTTCAGCGCGCGGCGCGCCTGGATCAATGTGCCCGGCAGGTCGTTGGCCCAGTGCAGCGACAGGCAGGACAGGATGAGGTCGAAACTGCCATCGGCGAAGGGCAGGGACTCTTCGTCGGCCACGACGACGGCGCCGTGGCCCGCGGCGCGTCGCGCCAGGCGCTCCGACAGCTCGGCCTGCACCAGCCGCTCGACGCCGCCGCGCCCGGCCAGCACCTGGCCCAGCACGCCCGCGCGGCTGCCGAGATCGAGCGCCAGGGGGAAGCGCCTGGTCGTGTCCTGCAGCCGGTCGGCCAGGCGGTCGGCGACCTCGCGGAACAGGAAATCGTGCTCGGCGAACTGCCCGGACCAGCGGTCCCGCCGCGCCCGCACCAGCCGGCGGTCGAACACGTGCATGCCCGCGGGCAGGTTTGCCTCGGCCTCGTTCATGACCGGACATTAGGCCGGCCCCGGCGGTTTGCGAAGGGAGCAACGCCGCGCCATGATCGCGACCATCGATCGGGGGCGGGTTTGGGTGCAACGCGGCCGGGATTTCATCTCGCGGCGATCGCGATCGTGGCCGCGGCCGCGGCGGCGCTGGTCGGGAGCGTCGGCTTCAAGGGTTTCATGCCGCTCGACCAGTCGATCGTGTGGGAGGGCGGCTGGCGGCTGCTGGGCAGCCAGGTGCCGTACCGGGACTTCCTGCTTCCCGCTGGGCTGGTGCCGTCGGCGATCCAGGCCGCGATATTCGCGGCCGCGGGCGTGTCGTGGACCGGCTATGTCGCCCATGCGGCGGCGGCGAACGCGGCCTTCGCCGTCCTGGTCTACGCGACCTTGGCCCGCGTCTTCGGCCGCCCCGGCCCGCCGTTCTTCTACGCGCTGCTGTCGGGCGCCGCGCTCTACCCGCCGATGGGCACGCCTTATCCCGACCAGCACGCGGTGATGTTCGGCGCGCTGCTGTTCATGATCCTGCTGTGGGCCGCCGGCGCGCGCCGGCCGTCGCCGCTGTGCTGGTTCCTGCTGCCGATCGTGGCCGCGCTCGCCTATCTCTCGAAGCCGATGCCGTCGGTCTGGATGATCGCCTGCGCCGGCGTCATGGTCGTCCGCATCGCGACGCGACTGCCCCACGCGCCGCGCACGAGCCCGCTCGCCCTGGCGCTTGGCGTCCTGGCGGTCCTGCTGCCCGGCGTGGCCGCGCTGGGCGCGACGGGCGTCGCCGACGCCTGGCTGTCGCTCGTGACCCTTCCCGGCGAGACCGGGCAAGCGCGGCTCTCCTGGGCGTGGATTGCGCCCCGCCTGCACGACATCGCCAAGCCCGGGCTGGTCGCCGTCGTCATCGCTTTGGTGTTCTGCTGGCGCGGCCTGATGAAATCCATCGACAGACTGGCCATCGTCTGCTGGGCCGCGCGTGCGTCGGCGACGTCGCTCGTGCTGGGCGCTGTCCTCTATGCCTGGCTGACCGACAACAGCCCATGGTTCGGCTTCGGTGCGCTGCCGCTGGCGGCCGGGCTGGCGCATTTCCTGGTCGAGCAGCGCTTTCATCGCTTCGGGCGCCTTCGCCACCAGCTCGCCTGGGCGGTGGGCGGCATGATGGCGATCCAGGTCGCCGTGCTGCATCTCGACACCAGCATGACCCGCGCGGCCAATGAACTGCGCCGCGCGGACTGGCGTGCCGCGGGTGACGGGCGCGTCGTCGATCCGCGCCTGGCCGGGTTGCGCTGGGCATTGCCGCCGATGGTTGCCCGCGACCTTGCGGCCGAGGACCGTCCCCAGCCCTATCGCGACCTGCTGAATGTGCTGCGCGGACGCGACGGGAATTTCGTGCTGATCGGCGACGCGACGATCCTCTACGCCCTGGCGGGCAAGCCCTCGGCGTTTCCCGCGCTGTGGTTCCACCCCGGCCTGGCCTATCCCGGCAAGGACGACCCCGCCCGAGCGCGGTTCGAGGCGATGATCGCGCGCGATCTTGCGCGGCGCGACGTGCGGCGCGTGGTGATCGACGGCGACCATACCTGGACCGGCGCGCGCGCCACCGACTTTGCGCCGCTCGCCGCCTGCCTGCGGGAGGCCTCGGCGATCACGCCGGTGGGCCGCTTCCGGGTGGTCGAACTGCCGCCGGGCTGTGCTACGCGCTAGTGTCCCGATTCCGAAGTTCGCCTCCGGTCTTGCGATCAAGAGATGGCGAACTTCGGGTTCGGGGCCCTAGAGTGGCGTGATGGACGGGACCGCCTCGCGATCATCGGCTGGGCGCATCGGGCGGCGCGTGCTCGACGCGCTGCTGCCGCCGCGCTGCCTGGGATGCGGCGTGGTGGTGGAGGAGCCGGGCGCGCTCTGCCCGTCCTGCTGGGAGAAGGCGGCGTTCATCGGGCCGCCGCATTGCGCGCGCTGCGGCCTGCCGTTCGAGCTGGCGCCGCCCGACGCCGCGGCATTGGAGTGCGCGGCCTGCGTCGCCGATCCGCCGCGCTTCGACCGCGCGCGGGCGGCGATGCGCTACGACGAAGGGGCGCGCGGCCTGGTGCTGCGCTTCAAGCATGCCGACGCGACCCACGGCGCGCCGGGCTATGCGCGCTGGATGGCGCGGGCCGGCGCCGAGCTGCTGGCGGAGTGCGAGCTGATCGCGCCGGTGCCGCTGCATCGCTGGCGCCTGTTGTGGCGGCGCTACAACCAGTCGGCCCTGCTGGCGCTGATGCTCGGCCGCATCGCCGGCCGGCCGGTGGTGCCCGACCTGCTGGTGCGCCGGCGTCACACCCCCTCGCAGGGCCGGCTCGACCGCGCGCATCGCCATGCCAATGTCGCCGGCGCCTTCGTGCTGCGCCCCGGCCGGGCCGCCGCCATTGCCGGGCGGCGCGTGCTGCTGGTGGACGACGTGATGACGACGGGGGCCACCGTCGCGGAATGCGCCAAGGTCTTGCGTCGGGCCGGCGCCGCCGCCGTCGACGTGCTGACCTTGGCCCGGGTGGTCCGCCCGCAGTGACAAGCCGCGCGCCCTGCGCCAAGATGCCCGCGGGCAAGGGCTCTCAAGAGACGGGACCGCGATGGCCAGGGTCGAAATCTACACCTCGATGTTCTGCGGCTACTGCGCGCGCGCCAAGGCGCTGCTGACGCGCAAGGGCATCAAGTTCGAGGAGGTCGACGTGATGGAGCATCCGGAACGCCGCGCCGAGATGCGCAACCGCGCGGGCGGCCGCAACACCGTGCCGCAGATCTTCATCGACGGCGCGCATGTGGGCGGCAGCGACGACTTGGCGGCGCTCGACGCCGCGGGCAAGCTCGACCCGATGCTCGGCCTAGGCTCCGCCGCGCCGTAGCGCCATGCCGCGCCGGAAGGCGCGCATGTGGAACAGCGCCTGGTCCGGTTGCTGCGCGCGCTCGGCGCCCACCGGGCAGGCGCGGCGCGCGCGGCAGGCCCGCTCCATGCAATCCGCGCCTTCCGGCGCATCCAGATGCAAGGCGCAGCGCGGGGCATCGTAGCCCTTCGCATCGAAGGCCTGCACCGGACAGGTTTCGAGGCACGGCTTTTCGACGCAGCTCGCGCAGGGACTCGCCGCCGCCGGGCGCGCCGGCAGGTCCAGCCGCTCGGCAAAGGCGAGCGCGGCGCGGTACGCGTGCCACAGCCCGTATTCCGGATGGATCAGGAGGCCGAGCGGCGAGGGCGACACCGGTTCGGCCAGCATCGCCCAGCGCTGGAAGGGCAAATGCGGCGGGCCGCCGAACGGGTAGAGGGCGCAGGCGCCGTGGTCCCGCGCCAGCGGATCGATCGCGCCGCGCGTCCAGGCGTTCATCGGGTCGGGACCGGGATGGGCCGATCGCTCGCCCGCGAACGCCGCCCACATCGGATCGCCGCCCGCCCGCCCGACATTGCCGATCATGACGAGTGTGCCCACCGCCCGCCCGCCGGCAAGCGCCGGCACCCCGTCCGCGGGCGCGGGATGGAATCCGCCGCGTGCCACCAGTCCGAAGGGTCGCAGGCGCTCGGCAAGCAGCAGCATGATGGAACTCACTGCGCGGCCTGGGGCAGGCCGGGTGCCTGTTGCGGCAGGGAAAGGGCGATCTGCGGCAGATCGATGCGGAATTCGGCGCCGCCGCCCTCGCGCTCGCGGACGTCGGCATGGCCGCCATGGGCCATGGCGATCTCGGCGACGATCGCAAGGCCCAACCCGCTGCCCGATCCGCGCGGATCGCGCCCGCGCCAGAACGGCTCGAAGACGCGCACGCGATCTGCCGGCGCGATGCCCGGCCCGCGGTCGGCGACGGCGATGCAGGCGCCCGGCCGCACGGCGATGTCCACGGGTTGCTCGGACGGCCCGAACCGCAGCGCGTTGTCGATCAGGTTCATGACGGCGTCGCGCAGCGCCGCGCTGTTGCCGCGCACCAGCACCGGCGTTTCCGGCGCATCCAGGGCCAGGCTGCGATGGCCGGCGATCGCCAGCGGCGCCATATCGGCCACGACGGAGGCGGCCAGCCCTCCCAGGTCGACATTCTCGGTGATCTCGATCTGGTTGGCCTCGAGCCGGGAGATTGCCAGGAGCTGCGAGACCACGCGCGCGATGCGGTCGCAGTCCTGCTTCAGGCTTTCGACCTCCGGGCCTGGCTGCATGCCGTCCAGCCGTGCGCGCAGGATCGCCATCGGCGTGCGGAGCTGGTGCGCCGCATTGGCGGTGAAGCGCCGTTGCAGCGCGAAGCCCTCGTCCAGCCGCTCGAGCGCCGCGTTGAAGGCCTGCACCAGCGGCAGCACCTCTTTCGGCACCTTGCGGGCCTCCAGGCGCAGACCTGTGGTGCGCGGGGTGATGGCGCCGGCCTGGTCCGACAGGCGCGCCACCGGTCGCAGCGTGTGGCGGATCGTGACCGCCGCGACGATCAGCGTGGTGAAGAACAGCGGGACCCCCACCGGCAGGACTTCGTCCACCAACTCGTCGATCGCCCAGGCGAGGAACGGCCAGGTATGGCGCTCCTGCGCCGCGACCGCGATCCGCATCGGCCCGGCCGGCGTCGCGCGTTCGATCAGGAACCCGCTGAGGTTCGACTTGGGCTTGTCGGGCGCGCCGGTGAGCGCGAACCCCATCCGCTGCGGGCCGCCGGCGGCCAGGGCCGGCAGAAGCGGGGCGACCGAAGGCGTCGACCCTGCCAGTACGCGCCCCCGGGCAACGTCGATGACGGCGTGCACGACGCCCTTCTGGGCCAGCTTCTTCTTCAGCGCCGCGTCGGGTTCGACGACCGCCTGGCCGTCGGGCGCGATCCGCACGCTGTGCGCCAGCGCGTCCGCCAGCTCGCCCAGATCGCCGTGGATTTCGATCGTGGCCTGCTCCCAGGCCAGGGTGAGGAACAGCGCGCAGGACCCGGCAAATGCCAGGGCGAAGACGATCAGCAGGCGGAACAGCAGGCGGCGGGCGAGGGACGGCGCCTGCGCGGCCTTCATGCGCCCGGCTCGGCGGCGGCGGCGATCATGTAGCCGACGCCGCGCACCGCGTGGATCGTGGCGCGGGCGCCGGCATCGGCCAGGCGCCGGCGCAGCCGCGAGATGTTCGCGTCCATCGCGTTCGAGCCGATCTCCGCGCCCAGCGAATAGACGCTCTGCTCCAGCAACGCGCGGGCGACCACGCGCCCGGCGCGTCGCATCAGCGCCTCCAGGATCGCCAGCTCCTTGCGCGGCACGACGACACCGCGGCCGTCGACCGTGACCGCGCCGGCGACGGGATCGAGCTCGATGTTGGCCAGGGTCAGGCGAAGCGCCAGCGCTTCCGGCGGGCGGCGCAGCACGGCGCGCATCCGCGCCACCAGCTCCTCGGTCGCGAACGGCTTCACCAGGTAGTCGTCGGCACCCAGGTTCAAGCCCTGCACGCGGTCATCCACCCCGTCGCGCGCGGTAACGGCGATCACCGGCACGCTGTTGCGTCGCCGCCGCAATTCCTTGAGCAGCGTGATTCCGTCGCCGTCCGGCAGCGACAGGTCCAGCAGCACCGCGTCGAAGGTCGTGGCGGCAAGCGCGCCGTCGGCCTCCTCGATCGTCGCGGCCGTGTCGACCGCGAATCCCTGCGCGGTCAAATTCCGGCACACGAGCTGGCTCAGGGTCGGGTCGTCTTCGACGAGCAGGATATGCATAGGGGAAGAATACCGGTCCGCGGCTAGAAGCGAAAGCCGACCTGCACGCCGCCGCCGCCCGGCACGCCCAGGGGCGACAGGCTGACGCCGGATTGCTCGCGGAACGGGCTGAAATGCGTCACCAGCTTGCCGACGGCATAGCCGACGCCGGCGCCAACCACGACGTCGCTGGTCCAGTGGGCGTTGTCGTTCAGCCGCGACCAGGCGACCAGCCCGGCAAGCCCGTAGGCGAGCGGCGCGACCCAGATCTCGTCGTACTGCTCGGAAATCACCGAGGCGGTGCTGAAGGCGTTCACCGTGTGGCCGGAGAAGAACGACTTGCCGCCGCTGCGCCAGTTGGAATGGTCGTCCGTCGTGTCGGGCCGCTCGCGGCCGGTCGCGCGCTTGGCGCCTTCGGCCAGCAATTCCGAGAGCGCGAAGCTCTGCAGCACCAACAGCGAGGTCTCGCGGATGCGGTAGTCGTTGCCCCCGTTCATCGTGGCGAGCCCGTAGCCCACGACGTAGCCGCCCAGCGAGCCGGCGATGATCGTCTTGCTGTCGCCCAGCCGGTAGCCGATGGCGGCCAGGTCGTCGGATGCCGTGCTGCGATGGTCGTGGAAGAACTTGTGCAGGCGCTCGTCGGCCATGTAGGCCCCGCCGGCGGCGACCAGGAACGCGCCGGTCTTGATCCAGTCGGCGGTGTCGAAGCGCAGGGGCGCGGTGACGAAGCGCGGGATGTTCCAGAAATAGTTCAGCCAGTAGTCGCTGTTGAGGATCGGCTCGCCGCGGGGCTGCGCCGGCGGGCCAGGCGCAGCGGCGACGATTTCCGGGGCCGCGGCAGCCGCGGGCGGCGGCATGGCGCCGGCCGGCGGTGGCTGCGCGTAGGCGCTCGACGCCGCGGTCGACGCGCCGCCGAACGCGACCAGCGGGAACATCGGCTGGCCGGAGGACGGCGCGTACCAGTCGACCGGGGCGGTGGCGCTGCCCCAGGTGAGGATCGGATCGCGCCACTGCCCGGCATCCAATGTCTGCGCCCCGGCGCCCGTCGCGGCGAACAGGGCGCAGGCCAAGGCAAGAAGAGGCGGACGGCGCATGGGAAGCCGGCGATCCAGTTCCAAGAGCGCACGCCACCCTCCGCGCCGGGCAAACAAGCCCGGCGAGGCACGGGGCGGTGCGGAACGGGGATCGTGGCGACCTAGCCTGACGCCAACATTACAAGTAAAATACCGTTAAATTAAATAGTTAGGCGCCGTATTCAAGATTTGACACGAAATGCGCCAGGTAAACGATTCGCGCGCTTTGGGAGCTGCGCTGTCCCGACAACGATCCGCCCCGACGCCTTGCCGGCGGCGGGGCGGACGTCCGTGATTCGGGCGGCCGCTTCAGTAGCGATAGTGGTCCGACTTGAAGGGGCCGTCCTTCTTGATGCCGATATAGGCGGACTGCTTGTCGCTGAGCTCGGTCAGCTTCACGCCGATCTTGCCGAGGTGCAGCGCCGCGACCATCTCGTCCAGCGCCTTGGGCAGGCGGTAGACCTTCTTTTCGTACAGCTTGGTGCGCGTCCACAGCTCGATCTGGGCCAGAACCTGGTTGCTGAAGGACGCGCTCATCACGAAGCTGGGGTGGCCGGTGGCGCAGCCCAGGTTCACGAGCCGTCCCTCGGCCAGCAGCAGGATGCGCTTGCCGTCCGGGAACTCGACCTCGTCGACCTGCGGCTTCACGTTGTGCCATCTCAGGTTCTTCAGCGCGCCGACCTGGATCTCGCTGTCGAAGTGGCCGATGTTGCAGACGATGGCGCGGTCCTTCATCGCGCGCATGTGCTCGACGGTGATTACGTCCACGTTGCCGGTGGCGGTCACGAAGATGTCGGCGCGCGGCGCGGCGTCGTCCATAGTGGTGACCTCGTAGCCCTCCATGGCCGCCTGCAGCGCGCAGATCGGGTCGATCTCGGACACGATCACCCGCGCGCCGGCATTGCGCAACGACGCGGCCGAGCCCTTGCCGACGTCGCCGAAGCCCGCGACCATCGCCACCTTGCCCGCCATCATCACGTCGGTCGCGCGGCGGATGCCGTCCACCAGCGATTCGCGGCAGCCATAGATGTTGTCGAACTTGGACTTCGTCACCGAGTCGTTGACGTTGATGGCCGGGAACAGCAACGTCTTGTCCTGCTCCATCTGGTAGAGCCGGTGGACGCCCGTGGTCGTCTCCTCGGTCACGCCTTTGACCGCCGCGCCGACCTTGTCGTACCAGTCCGGCTGCTTCTTCAGCCGCGCCTTGATGGCGGCGAACAGCACTTCCTCTTCCTCGTTGGTCGGCTTGGCGATGGCCGAGGGGTCGTTCTTCGCCTTCATGCCGAGATGGATCAGCAGCGTGGCGTCGCCGCCGTCGTCCAGGATCATGTTCGACGTGCCGCCGTCGGCCCACTCGAAGATGCGGTGCGTGTAGTCCCAGTAGTCGGTCAGGCTCTCGCCCTTGATCGCGAAGACCGGCGTGCCGGCGGCGGCGATCGCCGCGGCGGCGTGGTCCTGGGTCGAGAAGATGTTGCACGAGGCCCAGCGTACGTCGGCGCCCAGCGCCTTCAGGGTCTCGATCAGCACGGCGGTCTGGATCGTCATGTGCAGCGATCCCGCCACGCGCGCGCCCTTCAGGGGCTTGTCCTTGCCGAACTTGGCGCGGATCGCCATCAGCCCGGGCATCTCGGTCTCGGCGATGGCGATCTCGCGCCGGCCCCAATCCGCCAGCTTGATGTCGGCGACCTTGTAGTCGTGCTTGCTCGTCATGGGTCCTGGGTTCCGGTGGTTGGGGAGGAGGCCGGCCGTATAACAGCCGGCCGGTCGACGATCAAGCATAAAGATATCTTTATGTCTGGATATTGCATTCGCGTAGGGGGATTTCCCCATTGGTCCCGCAGGGTTTTCCGCTCGGGTCCGTGGAATTGGCGGGGACGGCTCTATCCAAGGGGTTAGCTACATGTCGCTCGCCAGAGCACTGGTTTTCACGTCCGCCATTCTTGCCACCGCCATCGCCACCGCCTCGGCGCAGGAAACGCGGGTCGACAAGCGACAGCAGAATCAGGAACAGCGCATCGATCAGGGAATTTCCAGCGGCAGCCTGACGAAGCCGGAGGCGCGGCGGCTCGAGCAGGGCCAGAAGCGCGTCGAGCGGCTGGAATCGAAGGCGCAGGCCGACGGAACGGTCACTCCGGCCGAGAAGCGCCGGCTGGAAAAGGCCCAGGACGTCCAGAGCAAGCGCATCTACCGCCAGAAGCACGACGCGCAGGTGAAGCCGCAGTAGCGGCCGCTCCCGGCGTCGCCCCTCCGCCGGACAGCGGAGGGGCAGCCGGCGGGGTCAGGCCGACTTGCCGATCGCGGCGATCGCCTTGTCCAGCGTCTCGACCAGGCGGTTGCACTCCATCCGCGTGATCACGAGCGGCGGCGACAGGGTGATGGTGTTGTTGAACGGGCCGCCCGCGCGGGTGCGGCCGACGATCACCCCCTGCTTGCGGCAGAAATCCACCACGCCCTGGACGCCGTTGTTGTCCAGCGGCTCCTTGGTCCTGCGGTCGGCGACCAGTTCGACGCCGATCAACAGGCCCTTGCCGCGCACGTCGCCCACCACCTGGTGCTTGAGCAGGCCCTTGAGCCCGTCCATCAGGTAGGCGCCCAACTCGGCCGAGCGCTGGGGCAGGTTCTCCTCCAGCAGGATCTCGATGTTGCGCGAGGCGACTGCCGCGGCGGCGGGATGGCCGCCATAGGTGTTGACCTGGGCGACATGGCGTCCTTCCGACACCTCGCCCAGGAACGACTTGAACACCTCGTTCTTCACCACGGTCGCCGCGATCGGCATGTAGGCGCTGGAGATGCCCTTGGCGACGGCGATGATGTCCGGCTTCACGCCGTAGTGCTGATGGCCGAAGTACTTGCCGGTGCGGCCGAAGCCGTTGATCACCTCGTCGACGTGCAGCAGCACGCCGTACTTGCGGCAGATCGCCTCGACCTCGGGCAGGTATTCGTCGGGCGGCACGGCGATGCCCAGGCCGCTCATGATCGGCTCGACCACCACCTCGGCCACCGTGTCCGGCCCCTCGCCCTGGATGGTGTTCTCGATGTTCTTGACGCAGGCCAGGTTGCAGGAGGGGTAGCTGAGCTGGAACGGACAGCGGTAGCAGGTGGGCTGGGCGACGTGCAGGAACTCGCCGCCGCCCATCGGCTCGAACTTGGATTTGCGCTCGCCCATGCCGCCGGCGGCGAGCGTGCTGAGCGTGGTGCCGTGATAGGCGTAGTAGCGGCCGATGGTCTTGAAGCGATAGGCGCCGGGCGATTCCTGCTTCTGGTACTGGCGGGCGATCTTGAAGCCGGCTTCGTTGGCCTCCGAGCCCGAGTTGACGAAATAGACGTGGTAGCCGCCACCCATCATCCCGGTGATCTGCTCGGCCAGCTTGGCGGCCGGCACGTTCATCGCGGTATGGGGGTAGTAGGCGAGCTGGCGCATCTGCTCGGCGGCGACGTCGGCCAGTTCGGCGCGGCCGTAGCCGATATTGACGCACCATAGCCCGGCCATGGCGTCGAGGTACTCGGTGCCGTCGGCATCGACGACGGTCGAGCCCTGGGCGCCAACCAGGACGGACTGCGCGTTTTCGAGTTGTCGGTGCTGCACCAGCGGATGCAGGACATTGGCCAGGTCCTGCTTGACCACGGCGGCGCGGATTTGCGGATCGGGGCTGTTGCGGAGGCTCATGG
>JADLEG010000259.1 GCA_020846275.1 Alphaproteobacteria bacterium | reverse complement strand
GCCGAACCATCGAAGACACTTGGCAAGCCATCGGCCAACTCATCCAGACAATTACCCCACAGGAATGCGAAAACTACCTCGCAAACGCAGGATACGCTTCCGTCAAAAAATGAAATGCTCTAGGGTCCCGATTCCGAAGTTCGTCCGTGTTTGCGACGCACGCCGTACGGACTTCGGAATCGAAAAGGACACGAGCAACTATTTCAAGTCTAGTGCCCCTTTGGAACCCGAAGTTCGCCTCCGGTCTCGCGATCGAGAGATGGCGAACTTCGGGTTCGGGGCACTAGATGCACGGCGCCATATTGCTCCAAATAAGAAGGCCCCGTCCTGGCGGACGGGACCTTCGCCGTTGAACGCCGAAGAAGCGGCTAGAGCTTGTTCGCGCGGTACTGGCGGATCATGAAGTTGTCGAACGTGTTGTCCGCGACCTGGAACCACAGCGCCTGCTCGGCGCGGAACGGCTTCCAATTGTCGTAGACCTTCTTGAACTTCGCGTTCTTCGCGGCGGTTTCGTCATAGAGTTCGTTGGCCGCCGCGTAGCAGGCTTCCATCACCGGCTGCGGGAAAGGCAGCAGCTTGGTGCCGCCGGCAACCAGCTCGCGCAGCGCCTTCGGGTTCTGCGCGTCGTACTTGGCGATCATCCAGCAATGCGCATCGGCGGAGGCCGCCTCCAAGATGTTCTGGTACGACTTGGGAAGCTTCTCCCACTGGCCCATGTTGACCATCAGGTCGAGCTGCGGCCCGCCTTCCCACCAGCCCGGGTAGTAGTAGTGCTGGGCGACCTTGTTGAAGCCGAGCTTCTGGTCGTCATAGGGGCCGACCCATTCGGCGGCGTCGATCGTGCCCTTTTCCAGCGCCGGGTAGATGTCGCCGCCGGCGATCTGCTGGGCCACGACGCCGAGCTTCGCCAGCACCTGGCCGGCGAATCCGCCGATGCGGAACTTCAGGCCCTTCAGGTCGTCGACGGTCTTGATCTCCTTGCGGAACCAGCCGCCCATCTGCGCATTGGTGTTGCCGCAGGTAATGCCGTAGACCGAGTAATCCTTGTAGAACTCGTTGATCAGCTCGCGGCCGCCGCCGAAATACATCCACGCCATCTGGCCGCGGGTATTGAGGCCGAAGGGAATCGCGGTGGCGAAGGCGAAGGTCGGGTCCTTGCCGACGTAGTAGTAGGGCGCGGTGTGCCCGCACTCCACGGTGTTGTTCTGGACCGCATCCAGCACCTGCAGGCCGGGGACCAGTTCGCCGGCGGCGAAGACCTGGATCTGGAATTTATTGTCGGTTGCCGCGGCGACGCGCTTGGCCATGAACTCCGCCGCGCCGTAGATCGTGTCCAGGCTCTTCGGGAAGCTCGACGCGCAGCGCCACTTGATCTCCGGCATGCTCTGCGCGATCGCCGGCGCAGCCAGCGTCGTGGCGGCCGCCGCGCCGAGGCCGGCAGACTTAAGGAATCTACGTCTCTGCATGAATTTCCTCCGGTTGGATTGTCAAAGGACAGGGCGGGTATCCGGCTTGGCTCGCCGGTGTCCAGCCACAATTGTGGATTGCCTGGAACCGGCCGCAGATTACGTGACGGAATTGCCGCTGTCACCCGCCGTGGAGGCAGGAAGGTTAACGCCGGTCAGGCTCCGGCATGTCGCGCCAGGCGCCCGAAACCAGCGCCTGCAGCGGCTGGAAACGCGCCTTGTAGGCCATCTTGCGGCTGTCCTTGATCCAGTAGCCCAGGTAGACATGGGCGCGCGCTTCGAGGCGGGCCTGGTCGATCAGCCAGAGCACCGCGCTTGTGCCTAATCCGCGGGCAGACTGGTCGGGATCGAAGAAGCTGTACACGGCCGACAACCCGTCGGCGAGGCGGTCGAATAGGCAGGCAGCGAACAGCGCGTCGTCCGGCCCGCGGAACTCGACCAGCGAGGTGCCGACCGCGCTGTCCTCGACCATGGCGCGGTATTCCTCGAAGCCCATGCGCGCCATTTCGCCGTCGCCGTGCCGCGAGCGCTGGTAACGGGCGAACAGCCGGTATTGCTCGGCGGTGGCGATCGGCGGCACTTCGCGGGTCCGAAGGTCGAGGTTGGCTCTTGCCACCCGGCGCTGGGACCGGCTGGGGCAGAAGCGCCCGGCCGCGACGCGGACCGGCACACAGGCGCCGCAGCCCGGGCAAGCCGGCCGGTAGGCGACGCGGTGGCTGCGGCGGAAGCCCGCCCGCGACAGCGCGTCATAGGCTTCGGCCGAGCCCGGACCCGCCACCTCGGCGAAGACGTGCCGCTCGACGCGCCCGGCCAGGTAGGGACAGGGCATCGGCGGCGTGCGGAACAGGAACCGCGGCGGCTCGGCCAGCGCCAGCGGGTCGCCCGCGTTCCCCGTTTCACGTGTGTCAGGCATTGCCGCGCATCCGCCTTGCGTCGCCGGGCGGGATCAGCTCGGCATTGTCGAGTTCGCTCGCGCGCACCGCGACCATCCCGGAGAACAGGTCATGGGCCAGCCGGCGCCGGCGGTTGAGCACGCCCAGCAGCAGGACAAGCCCGCTGGTTCCGGCGACCGAGGCGTAGAACAGCAGCGTGGTGAGCAGCGCCTGGAAGTATTCCGGGCGCTCGCCGGTCCAGCTCCGCACCTCGACATCGAACAGCCGCATGCCCCAGGTCGAGGCATGCCGGCCGCCGATGGTCAGCGTGTGGTAGGCCAGCGGCACCGCGGCGACGGCGGCGACCCACACATGGGCCAGCAGGCCGAAGCTGAGGATGGTCAGGGTGCCGAAGGCGACGCTGACGGCGAAGCCGACCGGAACCAGCACGACAAGGTCGACCAGGTAGGCGGCCGCTCGGCGCCAGGCCAGGCCGCGGAAATGCTCCGGCCGGTCCAGCCATTCGGGCATGGCGCCGAACCAGCTTACCCGGATGCGATCCGCCGGAACGGGAAGGGTAGGAGAGGCCATCATGTGCCCCAATCTCTGCTCGTTGCCGCGTCCCCGGATTCAAGATCGGGCAGTCCGGCCGGGAATGCAAGCGGCGGGATGCCGGCCGTCCGGCGATCGCCGGCGTGATCCACGTCACTTCCGGCCGGCGGCGACCTATGGGACAATACTTGGCGAATCGTGCCTTTTCGCGGGGGACGCGGCATGGGGCGGTTTTGGATCCTGGCCGGCGCGGCCGTTGCGGTCGTGCTCGCCGCGGTTGTGCCGAAGACTGCCTGGGCGCAGGCGGAAAAGCGCGTGGCGCTGGTGATCGGCAACGCCACCTACAAGGAAGCGCCGCTCAAGAACCCGGTCAACGACGCGCGCGCCATGGCCGCGCGGCTGCGGCAGCTCAATTTCGACGTGATCGCGCGCGAGAACGCGACCCGCCAGGAAATGGCGTCCGCGGTGGCCGAGTTCGCGCACAAGCTCGGTCCGGACAGCGCGGCGGTGATCTACTACGCCGGGCACGGCATCCAGGCGCGCGGACGGAACTTCCTGATCCCGATCGACGCGACGCTGGAATCGGAGACCGACCTGCGCTTCCAGGCCGTGGACATCGGCAGCCTGACCGATGAGCTGGAACAGGCGCAAAGCCGGGTCAGCTTCGTGATCCTCGACGCCTGCCGCAACAACCCGTTCGAGCGTCGCATGCGCGGCGGCCCGCGGGGCCTGGCGGCGGTCGATGCCGCGCGCGGCTCGCTGATCGCCTACGCCACCGCCCCCGGATCGGTGGCGGCCGATGGCGCCGGCGACAACGGGGTCTACACCGCCGCGCTGCTGAAGGCGCTGAACGAGCCCGGCTTGAAGGCCGAGGAGGTTTTCAAGCGCGTGCGGATCGAGGTGACGCAGGAAACCAAGAACCAGCAGACGCCGTGGGAATCCTCGTCGCTGACCGGGGACTTCGTGTTCAACATCACGGTGAACGTCGCCCCCACGGTGGTCGCTCCGGCAGCCAGCGTCCCCGCGGCGCCCTCCGACCGCGAGGCGCTGTTCTGGCAGTCCGCGCAGTCGAGCAACCGGGCGGAGGAATACGAGGAGTATCTGAAGCAGTTCCCGCAGGGCATGTTCGCCGGGCTGGCGCGCTCGCGGATCGCGGCGGCCCAACAGGCTGCCCAACTTGCTGCCAAGCCGCAGCAGCAGGCGGCATTGCCGCCGCCGCAGGAAGCCGCGGCGAAAGGGCCGGCGGTCGAGGAACGCGACGCCATGTTCGTGGCGGTTCGCACCGCGACGCTGCGCGAAGGACCGGACGCCGGCGCGAAGAGCGTCGGGACCCTCGCCGTGGACGAAACGGTCGCCGTTACCGGCAAGGTCAAGGACAAGAACTGGCTGCGCGTCGCGCAGGCCGGCCGGACCGCCTATGTGTTCGGCGACACGCTCAAGGAGATCGATCCGAGCGAGCTGCGTGCGTGGACCGCGCTGAAGAAGGACGACAAGGCGGGTCTGGAGGAGTTCGCCAAGGCCTATCCCAAGGGGCATTTCGCCGGGCGCGCCCGGCAGCAACTGGCGATGCTCGGCGCGCCCAAGGCGGCGGCGCCCGGCGCAAGCGGATCGCAGCCCCCGGTGCATCAATGCGATCGCTTGGCGGCGAATCCCTATATCTACCCGCTGCCGGGCGTGAAGGGCGTGCCGTTGGAGACGCTTGACCCCTCAAGCGCGGTCCAAGCCTGCGAGGCGGCGTTGCGGCAATCCCCGGACGAGCCGCGGTTCGCCTATCAGCTCGCCCGCGCCCTGACGAAGGACAAGCAATATGCCAAGGCGATCGCCCTCTTTCGCGGCGCGGTCGAGCGCGGCCATCTCGGCGGCACGACGTCGATTGCCCTGATGTACATGCGGGGCGAGGGTGTGCCGAAAGACGAAGCCGAGGCGGTGAGACTCTTTCGCCAGGCCGCCGACAAGAACTTCGCTCCGGGCCAGTACGGTGTCGGCCTCGCGTACTACAACGGCTTCGGCGTGGCCAAGGACGAGACGGAAGCCGTGAAATGGTTTCGCCTGGCCGCGCGGCAGAGCTATCCGCCGGCGATGAACATGCTTGGCCTGGCCTACATGAATGGGCGCGGCGTGGCCAAGGACGAGCCCGAGGCGGTCAAATTGTTCCGTCCCGCGGCCGAGCAGGGGCTTGCCTCCGCCGAGCTCAATCTGGGCCGTGCCTATGGCGCCGGGCGCGGCGTCGCGAAGGACGAGGCCGAGGCGCTCAAGTGGATCCGCCGGTCGGCCGAGCAGAACAACAGCGGCGGGCAATGGAGCCTGGGCCGCGGCTACCGGTACGGTCTGGGCGGCTTGGCCAGGGACGATGCCGAGGCGGTCAGGTGGTTTCGCGCCGCCGTGGCGCAGGGCTTGGGGGCGGCCGAGTACGACCTGGCCGAGATGCATGCCGGCGGTCTGGGCGGCCTGGCCAAGGACGATGCCGAGGCGGTCCGCCTGACCCGATCGGCAGCCGACAAGAACGTGCCGATCGCGCAATCGGCGATGGGGACGCGGCACACCAATGGCAACGGCGTGGCGCAGGACAACATCGAAGCGCAGAAATGGCTGATGCTCGCCCAGCGCAGCTATGGGCCGGGCGACCAGTTCGAGCGCGTGAAGAAGGCGGCCCAGGACCTCGCGGCCAAGATGACGCCAGCGCAGATGACCGAGGCCACGCGCCGCGCCGATCAGTGGAAGTCGAAGGCCGTGATCACCTTTTAGGGGACGGCGGAGCCCTCCCCATGCCCGATTGACAAATTCTGCTCCCAGTGAGATCAATGAGATCAAAGGCCTCAATAGGAGCACCATGCCTGGGAACCTGCACGTCCGCAACCTGGACGATGCCCTTATCGCCCGGCTGAAACGGCGCGCGGCGCGTCACGGCCGCTCGGCCGAAGCCGAGCACCGCGAGATTCTGCGCCAGGCGCTGGCCGCCGAGGTCGAGCCGTCGTTCGACGATCTGGCCGCCGAACTGCGCAAGCTCACCAGGCGGCGCAAGCAGACGCCGTCCGAAGTATTGTTGCGCGAAGGGCGCGACGAGCGGTGACGATGCTGGTGATCGACGCCAGCATCGCCGTCAAATGGGTCGTCGAGGAACAAGGCACGCCGGACGCCCTGGCGCTGAGAAGCCGCGCCCAACTGGCGGCGCCGGACCTGCTGACGGCGGAATGCGCCAATATTCTCTGGAAGAAGGTCCGGCGCAGGGAGCTGTCGAAGGAGGAAGCCGTGCTTGCGGCTGGCTTGGTCGCGCGCTCGGACATCGAGCTGCATCCGATGCGTGCGCTGCTGGAGCCGGCATGCCGGCTGGCCATCGAACTCGACCATCCCGCTTATGACTGCGTCTATCTGGCGCTTGCCGCTGCGGGCGGGTGGCGATTGGTCACCGCGGACGAGCGCCTGTTGCGCAAGCTACGTCGGCGCAAGCCGGCGCGCGCGGTGCCGGGAGCGATGTCCCTGTCAGAAGCCGCCGCGGCGGGGAGTTGAAGCCGAAATTCCTACGGCTTCTTCGCCGGCGTCGGGGGTTCGATCACGCGGGGCGCGGTCTGGCCCATCGTGCCGGGAATGGTGCCGGGCGCAGGCGCGGCGGCGTTGGCGGTGCGCTTCTCCGGCGTTTCGCCTGTCTTGCCTTCGCTGCTCGCAGCCTTCGTCGGCTTGTGCTGCTTGGTGGCGGTCTCGACCGGCGCCTCGCGCAGCAGCACGATGCTGATGCGCCGGTTGCGCGGCGAGTTGGGCTCGTTGGGGAACAGGTGGTCGCGGTCGGCCTTGCCGACCACTTGGGCGATGCGGTCGGGCGACACGCCGGCCTCGATCAGCGCCTTGCGGCTGGCGTTGGCGCGGTCGCTCGAAAGCTCCCAGTTCGTGTAGCCGGTGACGGTCTGATAGGGGACGCCGTCGGTGTGGCCGCTCAGGGTCAGCTTGTTGGGCAGGCCCTTGATCGCCGTCGCGACCAGTCCCATCAGCCGGCGGGTGTGCTCTTCCATCCGCGAGCTGCCCTTGGTGAACATCGACAGCTTGTCCTGGTCGAGAAGCTGGATGCGCAGGCCCTCGGGCGTCTGGTCGATCTTCAGGCTGTCGGCGAGCTCCTTCAGCTCGGGGACGCTCTGGATCGCCTGGCGCAGCACCGCCTCGGCCTTCTCGAACTCGGACTGCTCCTTCTTCGCCTGCGCTTCCTGGATCTGTTCGTCGGTCGGCTCGAGGTTGGAATCCTTGGCCTGGTCGGGATTCGATTTCTGCTCGCCTTCGGACTCCTCGGTCTCGCCCGGCGCAGGCTTGCTCGAAATGGGCGCCGTGATCGCGACCGGCGCAGACGCGGAACGCTGGGAGCCGGCAGGGGTCGGCGACTGGCCGCCCAGCACGCCGGCGCCGCCGCCCTGGCTCTTCACCGCGCCCAGCGGATCGAAGTAATTGGAGATGCCGAGCTTCTGCTCGGTGGTCGTGGCATTCAGCAGCCACAACAGAAGGAAGAACGCCATCATCGCCGTCACGAAGTCGGCGTAAGCCACCTTCCACGCACCGCCGTGATGACCGCCGCCGCCGCCCTTCTTGCGGCGAATGATGATCGTCGTGTGGCCCTCTTGGTCGGCGGCCATTGGAATGCTAGGCGCTCGGCAGGTTTTGGACCGCCTGTTCGACCTCGTAGAAGGTCGGGCGGGTGTGCGACAGCAGCGCCTTGCGCGCGAACTCCACGGCTACCGCGGGCGCATAGCCCTGCAAATGCGCCAGCAGGCCTGCCTTCATGCAGAGGTAGTACTTATGCTCGGCGTCGAAGATCGCCTTCATCGTGTTGGCGAGCGGGCCGATGAACCCATAGGACAGGAATACGCCTAGGAACGTCCCGACCAGCGCGCCGCCGATCAGCTTGCCCAGCACCTCCGGCGGCTCGGTGATCGAGCCCATGGTCTTGATGACGCCCAGCACGGCGGCCACGATGCCCAGTGCCGGCATGCCGTCGGCCATGTTCTGCACCGCGTGGGCGATTTCGTGGTGTTCGTGGTGCTTGGTCTCGAGTTCTTCGTCGATCAGCGTCTCCAGTTCGTGCGGATTGTCGGTGCCCAAGGTCAGCATGCGCAGGTAGTCGCAGAAGAACGTCACGGCATGCTTGTCGGCGAAGAACTTGGGGAACTGTTTGAAGAGCGCGCTCTCGTCCGGCTTCTCGACGTGCTGCTCGAGCGCCAGCATTCCCTTGGTCTTCGCCAACTTGAAGATCTGGTACATCATGGACAACAGTTCGAGATAGTCATCCTTGCCGTATTTGGAACCCTTCATCGCGTGGCTGATGCCGCCGACCACGCCGCCGGCCACCTGCTTCGAGCTGCCGACCACCAGCGCGCCCGCGGCGGCGCCGAAGATGATGACGAACTCGAACGGCTGCCAAAGCACGCCGAGCTTGCCGCCCATGGCCGTATAGCCGCCGATCACGGAGATGATGACGACGATGGATCCGACGATGACGAGCATGGAAAGCCTTGCCCCGCGTTCGCGCTATTGCGGACGGGACATCCTGGAGGGGGCTGGTTAATACCGCCTTAATCGACGACGTTCTTCGGGCTATCGTCTATCGCGCCAGCCGGCCTTCCTGTATGGGTAGCGCCGCTTCGTTAACGCGAAATAAACCATGCCGGAATCGCCGATCCCCGCATTGGCGGCCGACGCGCCGCCCAGCAGCATCACCGACGTGCTCGACCTGTTGGCCGCGCAGGAGGACGCGTTCGCGCAGGGGCCGATTACCGCAGGCGAGGTGGTCGATGCGCTGCGCGAGCGGGGGTTCGGCCTGCTGTTCCTGCTGCTGGCGCTGCCCAATGCCGTTCCCGGTCCGGCCATGCCCGGGCTTTCGACCGTGACCGGCCTGCCGCTCGCTTTCATCGCGCTGGAGCTTGCGCTCGGGCGGGACGAGCCGGATCTGCCGGGATGGATCCGCCGGCGATCGATGAGCCGGGCGGGGTTCCGGCGGCTGGTGGCCCGGCTGCGCCCGACCCTGCTTCGCCTCGAGGCCGTGATCCGGCCGCGCTATCCGCACCTGACCACGCCGCGCGCGGAGCGCCTGCTGGGCGCCTTCGGCGTGTTCGCCGCGCTGGTGCTCGCCGTGCCGCTGCCTACAGCGAACCTGGTGATGGGCTGGGGCGTGGCGGCGTTGGGCCTCGGCCTGATGGAGCGCGATGGCGGCGCGATCGTGCTCGGTATCGCGATCTGCATGCTGGGCGCGGCATGGAGCGCGTTGCTGTTCTGGCTCGGCGGCGAGGCGTTCGCCTGGCTTGGCCGCATCGTCGGCTGGTAGGCGCGGCGCCTCACCCGTCCGCCGTCGTGCCCAGCACGCGGGTGCGGAATCCGGCGGCGGTCAGGCGGTCGACCAGTTCGCGCACATGGTCGGCGTTGCGCGTCTCGACCACCGCGTCGATGTCCGCCCGCTTGGCCGGCACGTCGCAGAACAGGCGCTGGTGGTGGATCTCCATGATGTTGCCGCCGCAGGCGCCGATCAGGCCGGCGACCTGGGCCAGGCTGCCGGGCCGGTCGGTGATGTCGACCCGGAGCGACACGACGCGGCCCTCGCGCACCAGGCCGCGCATCAGCACCGAGCCCAGCAGGCGCGAGTCGATGTTGCCGCCGGCGACGATCAGCCCGACCTTGCGCCCGGCGAAGCGCTCGCGGTTCGCCAGCACGGCGGCGAGCGGCGCCGCGCCGGCGCCTTCGACCACCAGCTTGGCGTCCTCGGCCAGCTTCATCACGGCCTGTTCCAGCGCCGGCTCGTCGACGAGCAGGATGTCTGCGACCAGGTCCTTGATGATGGCGCGTGTGAGCACGCCCGGCGACTTGACCGCGATGCCCTCGGCGATCGTCTCGCCGCCGCTCGTGGGCTGGTTGCCGCGGAGCGCCTGGAGCATCGCCGGATAGAGCGCGGTCTGCACGCCCAGGATCTCGATGCCGGGCTTCAGCGCGCGCGCCGCGATCGCGATGCCGGAAATCAGCCCGCCGCCGCCGATCGGCACCACGATGCAGTCGAGGTCGGGCGCGTCCTCCAGCAGTTCGAGCGCCACGGTGCCCTGGCCGGCGACGATCATCGGGTCGTCGTAGGGATGCACGAAGGTCAAGTTGTCCTTGCGCGCCAATTCGGCCGCGAAGGCGGCGGCCTGGTCCAGCCCCTCGCCGTGCAGGATCACCCGCGCGCCGAACTCGGCGGTGCGCTCGACCTTGGTGAACGGTGTCGCCTCGGGCATCACGATGGTAGCGGGAATGGACAGGCGCTGGGCGTGGAAGGCGACGCCCTGGGCGTGGTTGCCGGCCGACATGGCGATCACGCCGGCGCGGCGCTGGCCGGGCGTCAGGCTCAGCATCTTCACCAGCGCACCGCGCTGCTTGAACGAGCCGATGTCCTGCAGGTTCTCCAGCTTCAAGGTCAGCGTGCAGCCGGCCAGGCGCGACAGGCGGTTGCAGGGCACCGACGGGGTGCGCACCACCGCGCCGGCGATCTGGCGCGCCGCATCGCGGATATCGGCAAGCGCGGGGGTCACGGCTTGGCGGGCGGCGAGGCCGCTGGGGGAACGAGCTTCAGCACGGCGATCTTCTCCTTCGGCGCGGGCGCCGGCTCGACGGGGATGCGGATCATGCGCCCCTCGCGCCAGCGCCGCAGCATGTCGGCGTAGTGCGACGACAGGATATGCCCGGACTGGCCGGATGCCTGCATGAATCGCGAGTTGTCGAGGTCCGACAGGTCGTAGACCGCGCGGTAGCTGGCGCCGTGGATCGCCCCGAAGGGGTCGCGCTCGTCGCCGATGGCGCCGCCGGCGCGGCCGAGCGTGTAGTTGTCGCCGTCCGCCGGGATCGACTGGTTGGCCCAGCGGTTCACCGGCCAGACCTTGCCGAGCACGGGATGGGGCAGGCGCGCGGCATGGGCATCGCCCCAGCGCCAGCCGGCGGGGCTGCCGCCCTGGCGCGCGGCGATCCAATCCAGCGCGCGCTCCAGCGCCGCGGCGACACGCCCCTCGCATGTCTCGACGCCGGGCGTCGAGACATCGTCGCACCACTGCCGGCGCTGCGTCAGCATCAGCTCGACGACGTCGGGCCGGAGGTCCCAGTAGTCCGCGAAGAGCGGTCCCAGCTCGTCGGCGTAGAGCAGCCGGTTCAGTTCGCGCAGCCAGGCGGCGAAGATCAGCGGCTCCGGCCGCCGGCGGTCCATCCGCCCGTCCCACGTCTTGAGCAGCGCCACCGCGCGCCGGCCGCGGTCGTCATGCGGCTCGACCTGCGTCAGGATGCCGAGCAGGTCGCGCGCCGGCAGCGACAGGGCATCGTTCTGCATCGCGGCGGCCGCTTCGACCGTGAGCTTGGGCTCGATCGCCAGAAGATCCTGGATCCGGCGCGCGCGATAGGTGCTGTCCCAGTCGCTGCCCAGCGCCTGGACCAGCGCATCGGGCGCCGGCTTGTTGTTGGCGTTGACGATCACGCCGCCGGGCGGGTTGAAGGCGCGCGGCAACTGGTCGAAGGGGACCCAGCCGTTCCATTCGTGGGTGCCGGCCCAGCCGGGCGCGGGCAGCCGGCCGTCGCCGGAACGCCGTAGCGGCACGCGGCCGGCGACGGCGAATCCGATATTCCCGTCGATATCCGCGTAGGCGAAGTTCTGCAGCGGGCTGTGGAACTTGCCGAGGGCGGCCAGGAAGCTCGACCAGTCGGTTGCGTAGTTCAACAGGTGCAGTGCCTCCGCCGTGCGGTCGTCGCCGGCCAGCGCGGCAAAGCCGAGCGACAGCACGTCGCTGCCCGACGTCACGCCTGCGGTGCCGGAGACGATGTCGCTGACCACCGGGCCATGGCGCGTCTCGCGCACGACGAGCGTGGCCGGCGCCTCGCCGCGCACCTGGATGGTTTCCTCGCGCTGCACGAAGGCGCGCGGCCCGTCCGGCGTCGCGTAGCGACCGGGATCGGACGGGTCGATGCGCTCGACGAACAGGTCCTGCGTATCGCCGTGCGTCGTCGTCATGCCCCAGGCAATTCGGTCGTTGTGGCCCAGGATGAAGAAGGGGATGCCGGGCACCGTCGCGCCCGCGAGACTTGCCTGCGGCGTCGTCAGCCGCGCCAGGTACCAGAGATTGGGCATGATGAAGCGCAGATGCGGGTCGTTGGCGAGGACCGGCTTGCCGGTCACGCTGCGCTGCCCGTCGACCGCCCACTCGTTCGACGCGCCGGTTCCCATCAGGTCGAGCGGCAGCGCGGCCCAGAGGCGGTCGAGATCGGCCGCGGCGACCGTCGTCGGCTGCTCGCGCCGCACGGTGCTGGGGTAGAGATCGGCCATCTGCTGCGGCGACAATTTGCGCGACAGGCGCGCACGCAGCAGTTCCTGGCGCATGTTGTCGGCAAGCTGCAGGGCCATGACCCGGCCCCAGACCAGGGAATCGACCGGGCGCCACGGCTCGGGCTCGTAGCGCAGCAGCAGGAACTCCGGCGGCAGCGGGCCGGTGCGCTGCTTCAGGTAGGCGTTGACGCCCGCCGCATAGGCATCGAGCGCGGCGCGGGTCTGGGGTCCGAGCGCCTGGAGGTTCCGTTCGGCCACGCGGTAGAGGCCGAGGGTGCGCATGTAGCGGTCATAGGCGAGCGAGGCCGGGCCCATCACCTCCGACAGGCGCCCGGCGCCGATGCGACGCTGGAAATCCATCTGCCACAGCCGGTCCTGGGCATGGACGAAGCCCATCGCGTACCAGCCGTCCGCGGCCGATGCTGCATTGACGTAGGCGACGCCGGCGCCGTCGCGGCGGACCGTGGCCGGCGCGCCGAGGCCGGGCAGGGACACGATGCCCTCGGTCGGCGCCAGCCCCGTGCGCAGGTAGTAGAGGCCCGCCGCCGCCGCCAACGACAGCGCGACCAACACCAGCGCAAGGACGGCGAGCAGCTTGCGGATCATCGGCGGCATGACCGGTCAATGGGCGTCGAGTAGTTAACCCGCCCGGGCGGCGGGGCGCAACGCTAGGGAGCCGGCGCCCTCCGGCTATTGCGGCTTGGCGCGCTGGTTATAGCGCGGGCCGGTGTCGGAATAGACCTCGTACCTGGCTTCGACCTCGATCTCGACCTTGCCGAGTCCTTCGAATTCCAGCACCAGCGGAAAGACATCGCCGTCCTCCATCTTGCGGCGAAGGCCGATCAGGGCCAGCCGGTACTCGCTGTCCGGCCCCATCGCGACGCGGTCGCCCGGCGCCAGGTTCAGCGACAGCACGCGGCGCGTGCGCAGCGACTTGCCGTAGCGCTGCGCCTGCTGGATTTCGACCTGCCCGGCGATCGGACTGGAGGCGCCGACGAGCTGATAGGTCTTGTCGCCCTTGTTCACGATCGTGACGAAGGCGACGCCGGCGGGAATCGGTTCGCCGGGTTTGCCGCGCGGCGAGGGGCGGGTAAAGGCCTCGTCGATGACAAGCCCCTCGGCCTTGATCGGCTTTGCCATCGCGTCCGATGCGGGCGGCAGCAGCATCGCCAGGACGAGGAGCCATCGCATCATGGGACGATCTTCCCTGCCATCGGTCACGGTTTCTTCGGCGGCGCCGGCTTCTCGACCGCGACCGTGACCTCGACCTTGCCCGACCGCTCGAATTCCAGCGACAGCGGAAACTGCTCGCCCGCGGTCAGCGGCCCCTTCAAACCGATCAGCATGATATGCAGGCCCTCGCCCGGCCGCATCTCGACGCGGCCGTTCGCGGGCAGGTCGATCGCCGGCACCTGGCGCATGCGCATGATGTCGCCGTCCATCGTCATCGTATGCATCTCCACCTTGTCGGCGCGCGGCGAGGCGACGCGGACCAGGCGGTCGGGCTGGGCGGCGTCATTGGCGATCGTCAGGTAGGCCGCGCCGTTGCGCGCGGCGGAGACGCGGGCGTAGGACCGCTCGACGGTCAGCGACCCCAGCTTCACCGCGTCGGCCGCGGCGGGAGGGGCGAAGGCCAGGAGGCCGAACAGCAGGACGAGGTATCTCATTGGATCGTGTACTCCGTGGTTACAATGACCTTTTCGTCGTCGGAAACCAAGTCGCGCCCGCAGGCGGTCACGGCTTGGGGACCAGCTTGATGCTTGGCGCCGCCCCGGCGCCGTGGTCGTGCGAATGGCCGCCGCCCGTCGTATCGGTCCAGCGACTGGCCGCCCCGTCGCATTCCTGAATCACCGGGAAGTGGATCGTCTGGCCGGCCTGTAGCGAATCGGTGAGGGCGGCGCGGAACGCGAACTCATCGTAGTGCTCGTCGAGCAGCCTGCCGCCGGACCAGACCACTTCCTTCACGCCCTGCGCCGTCGGCGTCCCGTAGTAGTCGTAGGTTCTGGCATAGGCGCCGCTGACGGTTTCCAGGCGCCAGCCGGGCTTCGGCATCGGCTTCACGGCGATCACGCCCTCCGGGATCTGTACGCGGATCGCGGTTGTGGGCGCGCCGTTGCAGCCATGCGGCACGCGCAGCACGGCCTTGTAGATCGACGGAGCGGAGGCCTGCTGCGTTTCCAGCGTGACATGTGCAAGGGCCTGGCCGGAGGCTGCCAGAAGGAACACCGTCGCCAGCGCGACGGAAAGCGGACGTTGCATCGGATGTCTCCCGATCGATGGTGAACCGGGCGCACGGCCGGGCGGCCGCACGCCATGAAAGCGGGTCAGCCGATCGGGAGCGGAGGGGCGCGGGCCTGAAGTCCGGAGGGATGCGCGCGGTCGATGAGCCGCGCGTCGAACGGCGGGAACGGCGCCGAGGCGACCGCGACCGGCGGATCGCAAGCGGCGGCGGCGGCGGGCGCGATAGCGGTCGCCGATGCCTGCACCGCCTGGCACATCGGGCAGAAGGGGGCCTTGGCCGGGGCGGGTTGCGCCGGCGAGCCGGGCGCGGGCAGGTCGCCCAGCGCCACGCGCTTGAAGCCGGAGGGCGTGCAGATGACGACGGTCGCGATGCCGTCGGCGCTCGACGGCATCAGGCTGCCGCTCATGCCCAGCGCATGCAGCGACGGCAGCATCGACTGGAAGACGATCGCCAGCATGGCGATCCAGCCGACCATCGGCCTGCGGCGGCGTGTCAGGACGGATTTTGCGCGCGCAACCATCGCCGCAACCCTATCCGCGCGATTCGGCGCTTGGCAAGGCGATTGCCGGGGATGCGACGATCCGCGTCAGGCGCCGTTCTGGCGCGGCGCCATCGCCGCATGCACGGCGACCGCGCCCAGCACGATCGCGCCGCCCAGCAGCGCCAGCGGCCGCGGCTGCTCGCCGATCGCGATCCACACCCAGATCGGCGCCAGGATGCTCTCGAGCAGGCTCAAGAGCCCCGCCTCGGCCGCGGTGATGTGGCGCAGGCCATAGACGAACAGCAGCATGCCGAGGCCCAGCGAGCACACGCCCATCACCGCGCAGAGCATGATGTCGCGCCCGCTGGTGGCCAGCGGCGAGGCGACCGGCAAGGTCAGCACCATGGCCCACAGGCCGGCGAACAGCACTTGCGGCACGGTGTCCTGGTTCTTCAGCTTGCGCAGCAGGACCATCACGATGGCGAAGGACGCGGCGCAGCCGATCGCCAGAAGGTCGCCGAACCAGCTTCCGCCGTCGATGGAATCGCCGACCATCGCGACCATGCCGACCAGCGCCACCGCCATCGCGACCCAGGTGCGCGGCGCCACGCGCTCGCCCAGCGCACCCCAGGCCAGCACCGCCGCCATGAAGGGGTTGGTCGCCAGCAGGATCAGCGTGTTGGCGACGTTGGTGCGGGTAATCGAGTTGACATAGAGACACATCGACACCGCCATCAACAGCCCGGCCAGCGCCAGGCCCCAGCCGGTGCCGCGCAGGACCCTCACCACCGCCCCGCGGTTGATGACGGCGATGTAGGCCAGCGCGCCGGCGGCGATAAAGGTCGAGCGCCAGAACAGGATGGTCCAGGCGTCGATCTGCACCAGGCGGATCAGCAGTGCCCCCATGCTCCAGGCGACGGCGCCGGCGGCGGTGCAGGCCGCGCCGATGGCGTGCGCGCGGGAAGCGCCGGCGCTCGCCGGCACGGCAGCCTCGGGCGTGCTCATGTGATCGGCTTCTTGTCCGATGCCGCGTCCGATTGGGCCGGGTCCATCTCGTAGGTGATCCAATGGGTCTTGCGTCCCACGCGGTCGTAGACGGCGCGGGCGCGATAATTGTCCTCGGCGGTCTTCCACTGCACGGAGATCCAGCCGCGCTCGGCGGCAAGCTCGGCGACCGCAGCGAACATGAGGTCGACGATGCCGCCGCCGCGCCTCGCAGGATCGACGAACAGGTCGTCGAGATAGCCGCCCAGCCCGCCCAGCAGCGGCCGGGGATATTCGCGCACATGGGCAAGGCCGACGATCGCCCCGTCGTCCGCGCGCGCCAAGAGGCACTCGACCGGATGGTTGGGGTCCTGGATCCACGACCACACCAGGTTGGCCTTGGCGTCGTTCATCGGGCGCTTGTAGAACCGGGCGTAACCGTCGTAGAGCCGGCGCCAGGCCGGCTTGTCCGCCAGCGTGGGACGAACGATGGTGACGGTGGTCATGGCGGGCGTTTCCGGAGATGCTTGTCGGTTCGCGGCCGATGCCGCATGTTCGTATTGCCTGCGCTCATAGCAGAAGCGTTGCTCGAGCGCATGCGGGATTTCCGCAGGGGAGACTCGCGACGCCATGATGACGCCGCATCGCTATCTGGGCCTGTCGCCGGGCGGGTTCCATCGTATCGCCTATGTCGAATGGGGACTGCCCGGCAACCCGCGGGTCTGCGTTTGCGTGCACGGCCTGACGCGCAACGGCCGCGATTTCGACGAGGTCGCCTTCGCGTTGCAGCAACACTGGCGCATCGTGTGTCCCGACGTGGTCGGGCGCGGCGACAGCGACCGGCTGGCCGACCCGGCCGGCTACGGCTACCCGCAATACCTCGCCGACATGAACGCGCTGATCGCGCGTTGCGACGTGGCGCGCGTGGACTGGGTCGGCACCTCGATGGGCGGGCTGATCGGCATGATGCTGGCGGCGCAGCCCAACTCGCCGATCCGCCGGCTGGTGATCAACGACATCGGCGCCTTCGTGGCCAAGGCGGGGCTCGATCGCATCGCCGGCTATGTCGGGAAAGATCCGCGCTTCGCCTCGCTGGCCGAGGCCGAGGCGGCGCTCAGGCGCACCGCCGGCACGTTCGGGCTCAAGACCGACGACGAGTGGCGGCGCTTCACCGAGCGCAGCGTGCGGCCGGTCGGGCAGGGGCAATACGGGCTCGCTTACGATCCCGGCATCGCCAAGGCATTCTCGAACGGCCCGGTCAAGGACATCGACCTGTGGGCGGTGTGGGACAAGGTGCGTTGCCCCGTGCTGCTGCTGCGCGGCGCGGACTCCGACCTGCTGCTGAAGGAAACCGCGGCGGAGATGCAGCGTCGCGGACCGGGCTGTACGGTGGTCGAGTTCGCGGGCTGCGGCCATGCGCCGGCGCTGATGGACCCGGCCCAGGTCGCCGTGGTGCGCGACTGGCTGACCGGCGATGCACGGGGCTAGCCACCTTCGCCCGTTGCACGCAGGCGAGGGACGGGACTGGAAGCCGCGTCTGCCCTGGTGGGGCGCGGACCTGCAGACCCTGCGCAATTTCCTGACCAGCCCGGCGGTCGACCTGTCGCCCTGGCCGGAGGAGCGCCTGCTGCTGCCGATGCGCGACGGCAGCGGCGACCGCCTGGCGGCGGCGCTGCACCGCCCGGCGCGGGCGACGCGGCCGCTGGTGCTGCTGATCCACGGGCTCGGCGGCAGCGAGAACAGCATCTACATGCAGGCCAGCGCCGTGCATCACCTCGCGCGCGGGCATCCGGTCGTGCGCTTGAGCCTGCGCGGCGCGGGACCGTCGCGCGCGACCTGCCGCCTGCAGTACCACGCCGGCCGCACCGAGGATGTCGCCGACGCCATCGCGGCGCTGCCGGCGGACCTGGTCGGCGACGGCATCCTGGCCGTCGGCTACTCGCTGGGGGCCAACGTGCTGCTGAAACTCTTGGGGGAGGGCGGGGCTGCCGGGCGCCCGCCGATCCGCGCCGCCGCCTCGGTCTCCGCGCCGATCGAGCTGCATCGCGCGGCCTACCGGTTCAACGACCTGCGCAACTACCTCTACCACCGCTGGATGCTGGCCCGGCTGCAGCGCGAAGCGACGGCGCCGGGCGCGGCGGTCTCGGAGAAGGAGCGCGCGGCCGCGCTGTCGGCGCGCAGCGTTATCGAGTTCGACGAGCGCTTCGTCGCCCCGCGCAACGGCTTCGCGGACGCCGAGGACTACTACCGCCGATGCTCGGCGATCCGGTTCCTGGCGGGGATCCGGGTGCCGACGCTGGTGATCCACGCCGAGGACGATCCGTGGATACCCGTGGACAGCTATCGCAGCTGGGACTGGCAGGCCAATCCCGCCTTCACCCTGGCGATGACCCGCGGCGGCGGCCATGTCGGCTTCCACGCCGCCGGCGACCGCACGACCTGGTATGATCGAAGGATTGGGGCGTTTTTCGAGGAGCGCTGAGCAAGTGTCGCCGCCGCATCCTTCGACAGGCTCAGGATGAGGCTCAATGTTGGACCTCGTCCTGAGCCTGTCGAAGGACGAGTTCGCGGTCTTACCCCGCCTTCAATCGCTTCGCCGCATCGACCGCGAAATAGGTGAGCACGCCGTCGGCGCCCGCGCGCTTGAAGCCGAGCAGGGCTTCCATCATCACCGCCTCGCCGTCCAGCCAGCCGTTGTCGGCGGCGGCGCGCAGCATCGCATACTCGCCGCTCACCATGTAGGCGTAGGTCGGCACGCGGAAGGTCTCCTTCACCCGGCGCACGACGTCGAGATAGGGCAGGCCGGGCTTCACCATCACCATGTCGGCGCCCTCGGCGAGGTCGAGCGCGACCTCGCGCAAAGCCTCGTCGGTGTTGGCCGGGTCCATCTGGTAGCTGCGCTTGTCGCGCTTGTTGCCCTTGCTGTTGCTGACCGCGCCGATCGCGTCGCGGAACGGGCCATAGAAGGCCGAGGCGTATTTCGCCGCGT
>JADLEG010000258.1 GCA_020846275.1 Alphaproteobacteria bacterium | reverse complement strand
GGCTCGAAGATGCGGTCGATGATCTCGGGCGGGATGCCGGTGCCGGTGTCGATCACCTCGATCACCACGTAGTCGCCGGCCGGCATGGTCTCGACGCCGTACTGCACCGGCGCCTCGACCTTGCGCGCCTCGGTCTGGATGGTCAGCACCCCGCCGTGGTTCATGGCGTCGCGCGCATTGACCGCCAGGTTGATGATGACCTGCTCGAGCTGGCCCTGGTCGACCCGCACCAGCCCCAGCTCGCGGCCATGGACCATCTTCAGGTCGATGCCCTCGCCGATCAGCCGGCGCAGCAGGTTCGACAGTTCGGCCAGCGCGTCGGTGACGTTCAGCACCTTGGGCTGCAAGGTCTGCTGGCGCGAGAAGGCCAGGAGCTGGCGCACCAGGTTGGCGGCGCGGTTGGCGTTCTGCTTGATCTGCATGATGTCGGCGAAGGACTGGTCGCCTGGCCGGTGGCGCAGCAGCAAGAGGTCGCAGAACCCGATCATCGCCGTCAGCAGGTTGTTGAAATCGTGCGCGATGCCGCCGGCGAGCTGGCCCACGGCCTGCATCTTCTGCGACTGCGCGAATTGCAGCTCAAGGCTCTTCTGCTCGGTGGTGTCGACGAAGCTCGCCATCAGTCCGGCCGCGCCGGCGGCGTCGACCTGGCGGCTGAGATAGAGCGAGGCGATGCGGTTGCGCCCGTCCGCCAGCCGCACCTCGCGCGAAGCGCTGGGCGCCTGGCCGGCCAGCGTGGCGCGGATGCGCGCCTCGGCCTCCTTGCGGTCGCGCGGGTCGATCAGCTCGGTCAGCGGCCGGCCGACCGGGTCCTGGCCGGGGCCCAAGAGCTGGCGCAGCGCCGGGTTGCATTCCAGGATGCGGCCGTGATGGTCGAGCGAGGCAATCACGACAGGCGCATTCTCGAATAATTGCTGATAGCGGTGCTCCGAGCGTCTGAGCGCCTCGGCCATGGTGTGCTCGGGCGTCAGATCGCGCACGACCGATCGCGTGCGCAGCGAGCCGGCGACGCCGCCGCCGACGATGGTCTGGCTGATCGCCGCCTGGAACACGCGCCCGCGCCGCCCCCGCAGCGTCACTTCGCTCGACTTGGCGCCGGCCTGGGCGGCGAACGGGTCGTAGGCGGCGGTGCCCGGCTTGGGCGGGCTCGCCAGGAACTGGTGCAGCCGCGCGCCGCCGATCACCAGCTCCTCCGGCGTCGCTTCCAGCCACGCCGCCAGGGTCTGGTTGACGAACTCGAACCGCCCCTCGGCGTCGACCGAATAGAAGCCGATCGGCGCGTTCTCCAGGAAGTCGACCAGCTTGGCCTGTTCCTCGCGCACCACCGATTCGATCTCGCGGCGCGAGGTCACGTCGTTGACGGTCCAAAGATTGTATCCCGACAGCGCCGGCACGGGATGGGCCGAGATCTCCCACCACACCGTCTTGCCCGTGGGCGAGGTCACGCTGACTTCTTCCTGCGCGACCTGGCCCAGCGCGGCGGCAGCCGACAGGCGCTCGAAGCGCATGCGCGTGTGCTCATCGCTGGTTAGCCGCGCCGCCAGCGCGTTGATCGGGTACTCGTCGGTGCGGCCGACCATGATCTGGAAGACGGCATTGGCGTGCACCAGCCGCCCCTCGGCGTCGATCACCACCGCGCCGCCGGGCAACGCGTCGGCGGCATGCGACATGACCTCGGCGTAGCGCTTGGCCGTCTGGGCCGCCTTCTCGGTCCGGGCCAGGGTCAAAAGCGCGATCCCGGCCAGGGCCGCAAGCGCGATCCCGGCCGCGGCAGGGCCAGCCGGGTCGACGCCGACCACCATCGTCGCCAGCAGGACCAGCATGGTGACCAGCAGGATGACGGCGAGCCCCACGCGGAGCAGCCAGGGGTCGCCGGCCTCGACCAGGGTGCGCAGACGTCGGGCAAGGGCGGTCATGGCGGGCAACTATATACGCGCGGTACGGGCAATCGAAGGTCAATGACGACCGCCGAGCGGCCGCCCGCCGGGCCGTCTGGTTGGGGGGTCAGCTCGCCTCGGCAATAGATCGTTAACCTCCACGGGCTAGAGGTTTCAAGGCGCGGCCAGACCTGCGGCCGACCTGTTCGGGCTCGCCAAGTGGCGCCTTCGCCGGGCAGCCCCGGAGTGCCCGTATGCGGATTGCGCAAGCCTCGGCGAGCAAGTGGTGGGACGCCCGGCCGGCGAGCATCGCCCTGTCCGAGGGTCTGATCGCGCTCCTCTACGTCGCGCTGACCCTGGTCGCCCTCTACCCGGTCTTCTCGGTCGCCATCCCGCCCCTGGTCGACTATCCCAGCCACCTGGCGCGGCTTTACGTGCTGACATCCGTCGACCGGGTGCCGCTGCTGGCCGAGCGCTACGCGGTCGACTGGAACATCCTGCCCAACCTGGCGATGGACATCGTCGTCTACGTCCTGGCGCGCTGGATGCCGGTGGTCGAGGCGATGCGCCTGTTCGTGGGGCTGACGCTGGCGCTGATCGTCGCCGGCAGCCTCGCCCTTCACCGCGCGCTCTACGGCCGCATCAGCCTGGTGCCGATGGCGGTGTTCCTGGTGCTGTACAACCACGTGCTGATTTACGGCTTCGTGAACTATCTTTTCGGCCTGGGCTTGTACCTGCTGGCCTTCGCCGGCTGGATCGCCACCCCGCGCTGGCCGGCATGGCGGCGGATGCCGGTGTTCGCGCTGGCCGCCGCGGCCCTGTTCTTCGCCCATCTCTTCGCGTTCGGCGTCTATGGCCTGTCGGTCGTGGCCTACGAGCTGTGGCAGGCCCGCGCCGCGCCAGGAAAGGCCTGGCGCATCGACCTGCGACATTGGGCCATCACCCTGGCCCAGTTCGTGCCGGCGGCCCTGCTGCTGAGGGCGGGTCCCCTGGGCGAGCGTAACGGCTTCATCAACTTCGGCGATCTCAACGACAAGCTCTTGGCCCTGGTCTCCCCGATCTGGTGCTACGGCGGCTGGCTCGACCTGGCGATGTTCGCCTTCGTGCTGGTCCTGCTGGTGCGCGGCCTTTCCACCGGCCGGCTCGACATCGCCGAGAGGCTTCGCTTCCCGATCGTCATCCTGCTGCTCGCCGCGATCCTGATGCCGAGCTGGCTGCTCGGCGTGTGGGGCGTCGACTTCCGCCTGCCGCTGGTGCTGGTCTGCCTGATCGCCGCCGGCTCGCAGGTGGAGCTGCCGAACCGCCGGATGGCCGTCGCGGTGGGCGCGGTCGGGCTCGCCCTGTTCGCCGCGCGGATCTGGACGGTCTGCGAGATCTGGCGCGGTTACGATGCGCAGTACGACGAGTTCCGTCGCGCCGCGCAGGCGATCGCGCCGGGAGCGCGGCTGCTGGTGGTGCAGCAGCCCCGCGAGGGCCGGTTCGACCAGCCCTACTGGCACATGGCCTCGACCGCCGTCATCGACCGCTCGGTCTTTCTGCCCAACATGTTCAAGGATCGTACGGCGCAGCCCGTCCACGCGACCAAGGCCTACGCGGCGATCGACACGCCCTTCGGCACGCCGATCTCGCCGGAGATGCTGCGCCTGGCAGCCGAGGACCCGGCGCTCGCGAAGATGGCCGGAATGCGATTGCCGACCGGCAACCGCGTCTACTTCATCCACTGGCAGGACAATTTCGACTACGTCCTGTACATGCATTTCGGCGCCAACGAGAATCCCATGCCGTCGTTTCTCCGCCACGTCCAATCCGGATCGTTCTTCGACATCTACAAGGTCGCGCGCCGCCAAGACTAGCCGGAAGCGTCTATCGGGCCGCGGGCGGAAAGATCACACGCACGGTCGTCCCCTTGCCGCGCGTGCTGTGGATGATCAACCGCCCCCCATGCAGTTCGGCCAGCCGCATCGAGATCGGCAGGCCGAGCCCCGTACCCGGCTCGCGGCCGATCGTCACCTCGCGGACCTGGCCATAGGGCTCCAGCGCCAGGCGGATTTCGGACGCATCCATGCCGATCCCGTTGTCCGAGACCTCGAGGACGCTCGATCCGTCCGGGCCCATGTCGAGGCCGACCGAAACCCGTCCGTCGCGCGGCGTGAACTTGACGGCATTCGACAACAGGTTGAGCAGAATCTGGCGGAACGCCAGGTCGTCGGCATAGACGACCACCGACGGCGCCGCCGTGGCGTCGAGCGCGATGCCCTTGGCCTCCGCCCGCGGCCGCACCATGAACATCGCGGCGTCGACGACCTGGCGCCAGTCCAGCATCTCGGGCTTCATGTCGCGCCGGCCGGCCTCGATCTTCGACAGGTCGAGGATGTCGTTCATGAGTCCCAACAGCATCAGGCCGCTCTCGTGGATGTGGTCCACGTATTCGCGATAGCGCCGGTTCTCCATCGGCCCGTACGTCTCGCTGCGCATCATGTCGGCGAAGCCGATAATGGCGTTGAGCGGCGTGCGCAGGTCATGGCTCATGTTGGCAAGGAACTGCGACTTGACCTTGCTGGTCTCCTCGGCCGCGCGCCGCTCGGTCAGCAGCGCCACGATGGTCAGCACGTTGAGGGCGAGGATCACCACCAGCAATCCCACGAGCTGCAGGGCGTTGCCGGCCCCCGGCACGCGGAACGGGCCATAACCCGCGACCGTGCCGACGCAGGCGATCACCGCGACCAGCGAGATCAGCGAATAGGCCGCGCGCAGCGACATGCGAAGCGCGACCCACGAGACCGGCAGGACCAGCAGGAACGGCAGCGTCCAGTGGATCGAGCCCTGGTGCGGCAGGGGGGCGAACAATGCGGCCGAGATCGCCGCCACCGCCGCCCACACCGCTAGGTCGCCGCGCTCGGTCACCTGCGCGTCGGCAAGTCCGACCGTCGTCGGCGGCTTCTCCACCCCCAGCCACAGCAGCAGCGCCGGCGCGAAGAACAGCGTGCCGCCGCTGTCGGACAGCCACCAGCTCAGCCACGTCGAATAGAGCCCGGCGCCGTCGAGCGGCGTTCCCGACAGCCCGTGGTTCAGCCCGATCGCGAAGGTCCCGCCGCCCGCCGTCAGCGCGGGATGCAGCAGGACGTTGCAGCCGATGAACGCCACCACGCCGCGAAACCGCGCGAACAGCCCGCCCCCGGGCTGCAGGTAGCGGGTCAGCGCGGCGCCGGCGATCGGCCCCAGCGCATTGGTCGCCGAGATGATGAGCGCCTCGTAGAGCGGCGGGTCGAAGACCAGGTAGTTGACGACCAGCGAGCCGACAAACAGGCCCGGCAGCGCCCGCGGTCCGCCGGCCAGCGCCGCCACGACCGCCACGCTGGACGGCAGCCAGATCGGCGAGGGAAACAGGCTGTAGGCGGAGAAGAACCAGCTCACCGCCAGGCCGAAGCTGCTGTAGGCGGCGGCGGCCAGGACGTTGAAGGCGAACCACCCGCGCGGCCCGGTATCGGCCATCGGCGACGCACCCCGTCCGCCGACGGCGCGGCGATCGGCCGTTGCAATGGCGATAGTGTCCGGGGTGCGCGTCATGGCGGCCGGCGAGACCCTTCGCGGCCCTGGCGTTTCGGGGCATCCGCCGCCATCGGCCGCGACGCGATCAGACTATTACTTTGTTCATATATGGTTAACGAAACGCTTATGCGGGCAGTTTGCGGCCCTTCAGCTTCATCACGTAGCCGATGATCTGCGCCACCGCGCGGTAGTGCTCCTCGGGGATCTCCTGGTCCAATTCGACGCCGGCGTAGAGCGCGCGCGCCAATGGCGGGTTCTCCATCAGCGGCACGCCGTGCTCCTCGGCCACCTGGCGGATGCGCAGCGCCACCTGGTCGACGCCCTTGGCCACCAGGCGCGGCGCGTTCATGCGCTCGGCGTCGTATTTCAGGGCGACCGCGTAGTGGGTCGGGTTGGTCACCACCACGTCGGCCTCGGGCACCTGCTGCATCATGCGGCGGCGCGCGCGCTGGACGCGCAGGGCGCGGATCTTGCCCTTGATGTGCGGGTCGCCTTCCTGCTGCTTGCCTTCGTCGCGCACTTCCTGCTTGGTCATGCGCATCTGGCGGTGGTGGTCCCACCACTGGTACCCGTAGTCGAGCACCGCGATCAGGAACATCGCCGCCACCACGCCGGTCAGCATGCGCAAGGTCAGCGCCATCGTGGTCGACAGCATGTCCTCGACGCTGAGGCCCACCCATTGGTCGATGCCGGTCAGCCAAGGCATCACCGCCAGGACGGCGGCAGTACCGACGATGCCGACCTTGAACAGGCTCTTGGTCAGCTCGACCAGCCCGCGCTTGGAGAACATGCGCTTCAACCCGCCGAGCGGCGACAGCTTTTGCCATTGCGGCTTGATGCCCTCGACCGAGACGACCCAGCCGTGCTGGATGAGGTTCGAGCCCACACCGACAATCACTAGAAGGACGAGGACCGGCAGTATCGCCAGCCCCACCTCGTTGGAGACCGCCCACAGCAATGTTGCCGTCGCGTCGGGATCGAGCATGAAGCTGTGCGGCCGCTCGATGAAGGCGCGCAGCGACCAGAAGATCTTCGAGGCAACGTCGGCGCCCATCGCCGTGACGGCGACCGTGCCAGCGAGCAGGATCACCGCGTTGCCGACCTCGCGCGAGTTCGGAACCTGGCCCTTGTCCCGCGCCTCCTGGAGGCGCTTGGAGGTGGGCTCCTCGGTTTTTGCGGTATCGTCCTGCTCGCGATCGTCCGCCATGGCCTATTGCCTCGCCATGACCTGCTCGAACAGCCCGGCATAGTGCTGCAGGAACCAGCCCAGGCCGGCCGACAGCGAGATCGCCAGCGCCGCCAGCGCACCCAGGATCTGCAGCGGGATGCCGACGAAGAACACCTGCATCTGCGGCACCATGCGCGCGAGCAGGCCCAGCCCGACGTTGAACACGAAGCTGAGCACCAGGAAAGGCGCGGATAGCTGCACGGCTAGCCGGAAACTGTCCGACACGACGCGCGTCAGCGCGCCGGTCATGAGCTGCGCGTCCGGCACGATGCCCGGGGCGAACAGGCGGTAGCTGTCGACCAGGCCTGCGATCGCCTGGTGGTCGAGGTTGGTAACGAAGATCAGCACCATCGCCATGGTGGCGAGCATTGAGCCGAACGCCGAAACCTCTTGCGCCAGCATCGGGTTGAAGATCGTGGCCGAGGCGAGGTTCGACTGGAACGCCATAATCATGCCGGCGATCTGCAGCGCCGATGCCAGGATATTGGCAAGCGTCCCGATGAAGAAGCCGATCACAACCTCGCCCAGCACGATCATGACCAGCGAAAGCACGCTCTCGGGCATCTTCGGCACCATCGGTGCCACCGCCGGCGCCGCCGCCAGCGATACGGCGATGGCGAGCACCAGCCGCACGCGCGCCGGCACGGTCTGCTGGCCGAGCCCGGGCAGGACCATCATGGCCGAGCCGAACCGCGCGAAGATCAGCATGATGGCGTAGAGATCGGCCTGGATGAGCCTGTCGAGCATCGACCGCGGTCCGGCCCGCTAGCCCATTCCGACGATGCGGTCGAACAGCTCGAGGGTAAAACCGCGCAGCACCGACAGCATGAACGGCAGAAGCAGCAGCATGCCCACGAACAGCACGACCATCTTAGGAACGAAGGTCAGCGTGGCTTCCTGGATCTGGGTCAGCGCCTGGAAGATCGAGATCGCCAGGCCCACGACGAGCGCGAGCATCATCAGCGGCCCGGCCGCCTTGATCATGACCCAGATCGCCTCGCGGCCGATGTCGAGTACTTCGGTTTCGTTCACGCGCGCCCCTTGAAGCGGCCCTTTCGGCCGCTCGACCCCGTTTTCGATGCCGCCTACATCGGCATGCGCAGGACTTCCTGGTAGGCCTGGACCATGCGGTCGCGCACGGCCAAGGCGGCCTGCAGGGCCACGTCGGCGTTGTTGACGGCGTTGACCACCTCGGCAAGCCCGGTCTTGCCCGCGATCCCGGCCACGGTGGCCTTCTCGCTGGAATGCACGTCATCGACGACCGAGCCGATCGCGCTTTTCAGCGCGCCGGCGAAGCTGCTGCCGTCGCCCGCCGGCGGGTCCATCCCCGGTGCGTCGGATTTCGCCAGCGCCGAGGCATAGGCGGCGGTCGCGCTCGTGATCGGTGCGGCCATGTCGGAACTCCGTCCTTGCTAGCGTTGGTGCGCTAGTCGCGCAGCAGGTCGACCGTGCTGCTCATCATGCTGCGCGACGTGCGCACGACCTGCAGGTTGGCCTCGTAGCTGGTCTGGGCCTCGCGCATGTCCATCGCCTCGGACAGCGCATTGACGTTCGGCGTCTTGACGTAGCCCTGCGCGTCGGCGGCGGGATGCGACGGATCGTATCGGCGTCCGAACTCGGCCTTGGTGTCCGGCTTGATGCGGTCGACCTTGACATGCTGCACGCCGGTCGCGCGGTCGAGCTCGCTGCGGAAGGTGATCGTCTTGCGCTTGAACGGCTCGCCGTCCGGCGTGCGCGCGGTGGTGTTGGCGTTGGCCAGGTTTTCCGCGGTGACGCGCAGGCGCTTGCCCTGCGCGTTAAGCCCGGATGTGGCGATCGACACCGAATCCTTCAGATCCATCTGCCCTTCTCCCCGGTGCTAGCGCCTGAGCACCGATTTGATCATCGCGAGATGCTTGCGATAGAGGTTGGCGGTCATCTGGTAGTCCATCTGCGTGTCGGTGATCTTCGAGATCTGGTCTTCCACGCTGACATCGTTGCCGGCCGGCGAGCGTTCGGCGCCGCCCTTGACGCCGAGCGGCTGTGCCCGCGCTTCAGGACTGGGCGGCTGGATATGGCCCGCATTGGTGGCGGCCAGCCTGACCGGCGCGCTGGCGGCGGCGGCGGCGCCCCCCTTGCCGGCGCCGATCCCATAGGCCTCGAGCACCCGCTTGAAATTGGGCGCCGACAGGTCCTTGGCGGCATAGTTCGGCGTATCGGCGTTGGCGAGGTTCTGGGCCAGAACGGCCTGGCGATCCGTCAACCAGGCCATGCGCTTGCGCATCAGGCCGAACACGGCGAAATTGTTCAGGTCCATCACGGCTCTCGGCCCAGTGGCGGCGGCCCCATCGCCAGCGCCTTTCTTGGGCTAGGACCTGCATTCTTAAGCCAATGAATTAAGACGGAGTTAAAGCGCATTTTACTAAATTGCTGATTTACAGTACTGTTATCCCAGCGGTTCAATTGGTCCTGGAAAAAGGCCAGACCGCTGTGCAGGGAGGGGCTGCATGCTGTTCTTGACGCGCAAGGTAGGCGAGTCCGTCATCATCAATGGCGAGATTGAGATAACGGTCGTCGAGGTTCGGGGGAAGTCGGTCAAACTGGGGTGCACGTTTCCGCCGCACGCCAGCGTGTTGCGGCGCGAACTCTACGAACGGATCAAGGCGGAGCGCGAATTGGTGGGCGCGCCATCGGACCAGCCGATCACCACGCCAAACCAGGCAGCGCGGCGCCAGCCTTAGCGCCTGCCTGCTTCAGGCGCCGCCAGCGGCCCCGATCGCTCGAACTTAAGCGATTTTTTACCTTGTTGGCGAAAAGTCCCAAGGCCGCGCGCGAACGCGACGGCAATGGGGCAGAACAGCCGTGGCAAGCTCGGAAAAGCCGGACCGGCGAGGGACGGAGAAGTCTCCGGTGGCCGTCGCATTGCGTTACGACGCGGTGCGCGACACGGCCCCGCGCGTGGTCGCCAAGGGCAAGGGCCGCGAGGCGGAGGAAATCGTCCGCCTGGCCTTCGCCAACGACATCAAGGTGCGCGAGGACGCCGACCTCGCCGCGCTGCTGCAGGCCGTCGAGCTCGACCAGATCATCCCGCTCGAAGCCTTCACCGCCGTCGCCGAGATCCTGTCCTATCTCTACCGCCTGAACGGCGGCATCCCGGCCGAGGTGCGCGAAGCCGCCCGGCGCGAGCAGGCGGCCGGCTGAGCCGCGATGGACCTGACCGCCTACCTGAAGTTCGTCGCGGCGCTTGCCTTCGTTTTGGGCCTGATCGCGGCGTTGGCCTGGATCATCCGCCGCTTCGGCCCGCGCGGCGTGGCCGCCCAGCACGGCAAGCGCGGGCGCCGGCTTGCCATTGTCGAGGTAGCCCCGCTCGACGCCCGCCGGCGCCTGGTGCTCGTCCGCCGCGACGGCGTGGAGCACCTGCTGCTGCTGGGCGCGACCCACGATTTGGTGGTTGAATCCGGCGTTCCGGGCGGTTCGGCCGCGCCGCCGGCGGAGCGCGTTCCGTGATGCGCCGCGGCGCCTTCCTCGCCACGCTTTCGCTAGCGGCCCTGCTGCCGGGCGGTCCGGCCATGGCGCAGACCGTCACGCTCGATCTCGGCCAGTCGGGTTCGCTGTCCGGCGGGCTGCTTCAGCTGGTCGCGCTGACCACGATCCTGAGCCTGGCGCCGGGCATCCTGGTCATGGTGACCTCGTTCACCCGCATCGTCGTGGTGCTGTCCTTCCTGCGCAGCGCGATGGGCGTCCAGCAGGCCCCGCCCAACGCCGTGCTGATCAGCCTGGCGATGTTCCTGACCTTCTTCGTGATGGCGCCGGTGGTCGAGGAATCCTACCAGGCCGGCATCAAGCCGCTGATCGACGACCAGATCAACGAGGAGCAGGCCTTCACCCGCGCCGTCGCGCCGCTGCACAAGTTCATGATCGCCCATGTGCGCGCCCAGGACCTGCGGCTGTTCCTCGACCTGTCGAAGGCGCCGCCGGTGGTCAATCCCGCCGACACGCCGCTGCGCGCGCTGATCCCCGCCTTCATGATCAGCGAACTCAAACGCGCGTTCGAGATCGGGTTCCTCTTGTTCCTGCCCTTCCTGATCATCGACATGGTGATCGCCTCGGTCCTGATGTCGATGGGCATGATGATGCTGCCGCCGGTGGTGATCTCGCTCCCCTTCAAGCTGATCTTCTTCGTGCTGGTCGACGGCTGGTTCCTGGTCGCCGGCAGCCTGGTGCAGAGCTTCGGCACCGGATCATCCTAGCGGTCCCGCGCGGTCATGGTGGCGGAGCATCTCGGGGCGGCGCCCCGTTCGGCGAAGCCCCGGGCGACCGGCGTGCTGGCGCGGCTCTGCTTCGCCGCCGTCGCGGCCTATGTCACGCTGCTGGCCGTCTCCTTCGCGACCGGCTTCTGGCTGATCGACAAGCAGGGCCGCGGCGTCCCGACCGATTTCGTGAACGTCTGGGCCGCCGGCCGGCTGGTGCAGGAAGGAAGGCCCGCCGCCGCTTACGACTGGGCTATCCACGAGCGGGTGGAATATGCCGGCGTCGGCTACGATTTCGGCGGCTACTACGGCTGGCACTATCCGCCAGCCTTCCTGTTCGTCGCGGCCGCGCTCGCCGTTCTGCCCTATGCGCCGGCGCTCGTCGCGTGGATGGCGCTGACCCTGCCCCTCTACATGCTCGCGATCCGGCGCATCCTCGGCGACGGCATCGGATACCTCGCGGCCTGCGCCTTCCCTGCGGCGTTGTGGAACACGGCGGTCGGGCAGAACGGTTTCCTGACCGCGGCCCTCTTCGGCGGCGGGCTCACCGCCCTGCCGAAGCGGCCGATGCTGGCAGGCGTCTGCTTCGGACTCCTGACCTACAAGCCGCAATTCGGACTTCTCATCCCCATCGCCCTCGCGGCCGGCGGGCATTGGCGCATGATCGCGGTCGCCGCGGCCACTGGCCTCGCGCTCCACGGCGCATCCTGGGCCGCGTTCGGCACGGAATCCTTCGCCGCCTTCCTGGCGAACATGGCCCAGACGAACCAGGCCGTCTTCGGCGAGGGCCGCGCCCATCTCGACAAGATGCAGAGCCTCTACGGCCTGCTGCGCGCGCTGGGGGCGCCCGCGACCGCCGCCTGGACCGCACAGGGCGCGCTATCCGTCGCCGCGGCGATTGCCGTCGCCGCCGCCTGGCGCACCCGCCTGCCCCACGCGCTGAAGGCAGCCGCGCTGGCCGTCGGCGCCCTGCTCGCCTCGCCCTATGTTTATGTCTACGACCAGGTGCTGCTGGCCGTCCCCATCGCGTTCCTGCTGCGGGACCGTCTGAACACGGAATTGCGTCCAATCGAGTGGATCGCCCTGGCGGCAGCGGGGCTGCTGATCCTGACCTTCCCGGCCTGGGACCTGCCGACCGGATGGTTCGCCGTGGTGATTGTGGCGGGACTGGTGGGGCGGGAAGTCGCGCTGGATGCAAAGGCCGCCAGCTAGTCGTGGGGACTGCAATCCACTGGGTCCGCCGAGCCTCGTCAAGCGGCGGGAGATGCGTAGCCCCCGCGCAACGTAGAGGGAAGCTAGATAGGCATTGTGTCCCTACAGTTTCAGGCTATTTCCTGCATGCGATTGGGCCGACCGTTGCTGGGGTGGGCGTAGGTGGCGCAGCGTTCCCCACCGCTGACTCGGGCGCTGCTACTTCTGCCATCAGCCTTGGGCGAGCTGGAGAGGAAGCCGTTGGCATCGCTGCTAACGTTCCGAAGGTTGATATTAGAATACCTGGCACCAGCACGATCCGCTATCCGGATCGCTTGACGCAAACCGCGCTTGACGAAGTTAAGAACGTTAGTAAGCATTCTTATACGCAGCAACTTCGGGACTATGCTGCATATGCGTTGAGCACCGATCGAATTTTCAACCTGTTTGTGCGACCGACAACAGTCTTGTCGCCCCTCTCAAGGAGGCAATTGCGGCAGGCGAGGTCAACTTAAAATTTATTCCGCCAGCGCCATGAAAAACAAACCAGAATCTGCCGCTGAATTCTTGGCAAACCTTCGACGCAACCAACAATTTGCCGAAGAGGAACGGCAACGTGAGCAAAAATCGAAACTGAGGACGGAAGAGCTTAAGAAAGAAGAGGCGGCGGTTCTTGCAGATTTGCGCAACGTTCGTATTTTTATTGAATCGGTCTGGGATCTGGTAAACAGTAAGAGAAATTACCCCGCTGCAATACCAGTTCTCGTACGTCATTTGGCCTTACCATACAGCATACGAACTAAGGAAGGCATCGCTCGTGCGCTGAGTGTCGAATATGCTGGCACTGATGCGTTTGTGGCGCTCGTGCAGGAATTTCGGAAGCAAAATGATGATTCTGAAATAGGGCTGAAGTGGGTTCTGGGCAATGCGATCGCAACGGTCGCAAGACATTCTGAGGCTAACGCGCTTATAAGCTTGGTTATTGATCCATCACATGGCAAGGCGCGCGATATGATCATATTGGCTCTGCCACGCGTCGTCCGGGACAAAACCCGGCTCCGCGAAGTTCTTCTTGATCTGGCCGCCGATGAGTGCGTGGGCGTGTTTGCGAAGCGGGCGATGGAATCGATGAGTCGATAGGGCGAAAACCAGCCACCCTGTGCTGACCTTCGGCAATACCACCACCGCCATTTACGCCTACGCCGCCAGCGACGACCTGGCTCGGATCGAGCATCGCTTCCACGCTCAGGGCCTGACGCGGTTCGACTATGGCTACAACCAGGCGGGTCAGCGCACCAGCCAGCAGGTGAGCGACGACCGGCACCTGTGGCGCCCGGCGGCGAACGAGAACCTGAGCTACGGGACCGCCAACGGCGTCAACCAGTACCCCACCGTCGGCGCGGCGAGCCTGAGCTACGACAACAACGGCAACCTGACCGGGGACGGGGTCAACACGTTCGGCTACGACAGCGAGAACCGGCTGGTGTCGTGGTCGACCGCCAGCCGCTCGGCGACCAGCTCGGCTCTAGGGCCATAGGTGACGCACCGGTTCGCGCACCATCCCCCCGTCCACAGAACACCACTAAACTCCGCGGCCGCTTAGCTAATTCAGCGGCTTCGGCGTCTCGGGCTTCGGCGCAGGCGCGCCCGGAGCGGCCGCACCGCCCGCGGCGGGCTTGGTGCTGTTGAGGAATTGCTGGAAGCCCTGGGCGGTTTCGAGGGACTGGCGCACCTGCGCCAGGTCGGTCGGCGAGCCGGAGCCGTTGGCGATCAGGCGGAAGGCGCTGCGCTGCGCCGTCTGGTCCATCGCCTTGGCGTAGCGTTCGCGCAGCGCGGCCAGGGCCTTCTTGTCGCCGGCCAGCGAGGTCGCGACCGCCGCATTCATGATGGCCGTCGCCGCCTCGTCGGACGGCTTCGCCGGCTTGTCGCCGGCGGGCGGCGCCAGGCGCTCGGCGCGGCGCGCGGCGACCTTCGCCGCCTGCGGCCAGTCCGCCTGCTTCCAGTAGATGTCCTGGCGCAGCCGGTCGGCGGGATCGCCGTCGTCCGCGGCGATCAGCGTCAGCGCGTCTTCCGGCTTGTCGAGCGCGACCAGCGCCTGGGCGCGCGTGCGGGCGCGCTCGCGCTTCAGCGGGTCGGAGATCGTGTCGACGTTCGAGCTGTCGAGCGCCTCGATCGCAGCGGCGGCCTGGCCGTTCTGCAGCCGGATCGCGGCCAATCGCGCGCCGCCCTCGGCCTTGGCGTCGCCGGTCAGGCGGTTCTTCACCAGGTCTTCGAGCAGCTCGGACGCGCGATCCAGCAGGTCGATGCTGGCCAGCCGGTCGGCCAGGTTGCGGATCACCGCATCGCCCTTGGCGCCGCTCGGCGTCAGTTCGCGGAACTGGTCGTACAGCGTCAGCGCCTTCAAGGGCGGCATCGATTCCGATTCGCCGTCGACGAACAGCCTCGTGAACGCCTTGGTCATCGCGTCGGCGGCGCCACGCGCCTCGCCGGACTCGGGATACGTCGCGGCCAGGTCGCGATAGGTCGAAAGTCCGGCCGCGCTGTTTCCCACCTCGAGATTGAGCTGCGCGAGCAGCGATAGCACGCGGCGCTCCAGCTCGTCGCCGCGCCAGACGTAGCGCAGCTTCTCCAGCCGCTCGATCGCGGCCAGCGGCTTGAGCGTCTTCGCCGCCAGCCCGCTTTCGATCAGCGCCATCTCGGCGCGCGGCCAGCTGGGCAACTCGCGCCGCGCCACGACCTCGGTCCACAGCTTGACCGCGTCGGCGCGCTTGCCCAGGTCGGCGAGCGCGCGGCCGCGCAGGTAGTCGAGCTGACCGCGGCTCGGCCCGTCCTTGATCTGCCCGCCCAGGGCATCCGCGAGGCTGGAGCCGAGCTTGGGGTCGCCGGCGACGATCGCCGCCTCGATCGCCTTCAGCCCCAGGTCCTGGCGCAGCGTCGCGGGATAGGTCTGCGGCGGGGCTCCCGCCGCGGTGAACAAGGGATGGGCCTGGGCGAAATTGCCGCGCTGGGCGGCCGCGGCCGCCCGCCAGAGCTGGGCCTCGCGGTTGTCCGCCAGGCGCGGATCGGCAAGGATCGCCTCGGCATCGGCGCCGCGGCGCGACAGCACCAGCGCCGCGCCCTTCAGCGCCCGGAACTCCGCCGACGTCGCCTCGGGATCGCCATCGGCTTCGATGCGCTCGATCGCGCCCAGCGCGTCCTGCGGCATCAGGTGGGCGAAGTAGAACCGCGCATTCTCCAGTCGCGCCGTGGTGCGCGTCTCGGGCGGCGCGTTGGCGAGCATCAGGTTCAGGGCGCGGCGGTTCTCGCTGAACTTTTCGTCGCCGCCGCGCGACCAGGCGGGGAAATCGAAGAGCTGCTGCTCGGCGAGAAGCCGCGGGCCGGACGCGCCGGCGCCGAAGCTGGAATCGCTGTTGGAGGACATCAGCAACCCGCCCGGCGCCGACACCAGCACCGCACCCGGCACGGCGTCGACGACGATACGGTCGGCGATCGGCTCGATCGCGATGCCCTGGGTCGAGGCCAGGATGCGGAACTCCGCGAACTCGCGCGTGCCGGCGACGCCCTGGCCCGGCGTCGCGATCGGCACGACGATCAGGCGGTCGCCGATATCCGGGTCGCGCAGGCGCACCGGCTTGCCCGGCTGTTCGACGATCAATGCCAGCGAGGTCTCGCGATTGGGCGCCACGCGCGGCTCGATGGCGATCGGCGCGTCGGGCTGCAGCGGCTGGTGGCGCAATTCGACGTTCCAGGCCGTGCCGTCGAGCGACATCGACGGGTTGATCGATGCCGAGGCGTTGAGGCGCATTACCGTCAGCGCCTCGTCGGCGAGCTGGCCCGCGCCGGACATGATGGTCGCGGGCGCCCGCTGCAGCTTCGAAAGGTCGAGCTTGACCGGCCGGTCGAACACGATCCACACCTGCTCGCCACGCCGGAATGCCGCCGCGCCCACCGGCTGCGGCCAGGGGAACTTCAAGGTGAGCTTGTCGTCGACGAGCTGCATCGCGACGGCGAGCGGGCCGTTGATGGGGGCCGGCGGCGTACCAGGCGTCAGCCGCGTGGGCGTGTCCGCCGTATCGGCAGCCGGCGCCGGCGTGGTGGCGGCCGGCGGCGGCGCGGCCGGCTTGGCGTCGGCTTTGCCGTTGGGCTTCGCTTCGGCCTTCGCCTCGGGCTTGGCTTCAGCCTTCGTTTCAGGCTTCGGATCGGCTTTCGCCTCGGGCTTAGGTTCGGCTTTGGCAACGGTCTTCGCACCGGCGGCAGGCGCGATGTCGATGATGGTACGGTTGCCGTCCTGCGATTGCCGGAGCTGCGCGCGATCGGCCAGCGTCACGCTGAGCGAGGAGCCGTTCTTGTCGCCCTTGCTGTCGATGCCCTCGACCAGTTTCAAGCTGCGGTCCTTGAGGTCGCCGAGGTCGAGCCTGCCCGGCGCATCGAAGGTCATGGTGACGTTGCGGCCGTTCTCGATCGTCGCCGCTGCAACCGGGCGGCCCCAGTCGATCTCGAGCCGCGTGCCCTCCTCGGACTGGCCCAGGCGCACCCGCGGGCCGACCGGAGCCGATTCCGCCGGCTTGGGTTCGGCGGGCTTGGTTTCGCCGGTCTTGGCCTCGGACGGGCTCGCCTTCTTCGGATCGGCCTTCGCCGCCTCCGGCTTGCTCTCCGCGGGCTTGGTCTCCGCGGGCTTGGGCGCCTCGGGCTTGGGCGCCTCGGGCTTGGCCTGCGGCGCCTGCGCCGATTTGGCCGCGGGCGGCCTCGGCGTCCCGTTCGTGTCCGATTTCGGCGCGCCCGGATCGAGCAGCTCGATCGAGATGCGCGTGCCCGACTGACTGGTGCGGAAAGTCTGCTCGCGGCGCAATGCAAGCACCGCCGTTCGCTGGTCGGGCCGGATCGTCGCGTCCAGCAGATGCTTGGGCAGCGCCTTGACCGCCTCGTCGAAGCTTGTGTCGAACGGACGGCCGAAGCGCACGATCAGGTTGCCGTCGAAGATCTCGGCGGAAAACGTGGTCGGCGTCGACCAGTCGAAATTGACGACCGCCTTGCCGCCTGTGGAATCGCCGCTCACCTGCACGCGCTCCTGCGCGCCGGCGGGTGTCGCGGCGAGCCCCAGCGCCAGCAGCGCCAGGATCGCATGCCGGCGGACCCAGCCGATCATCGCGGGGCTCCCAGCGCCGGCCGCAGCATCAGCTCGACCTCTGCGCCACCGGGCGGGCGTTCCGCCGCCGATCCCAGCACCGCGATGGCGCGGGGATAGCCGCCCCGGCGCAATCCATCGGCCAGCGCTACGCCGCGCAGCATCGCGCGCGCCCAGCCCGCGCTGTCCGGCGCCACGCCGACGCGCACGATCAACTCGTTCTCCACCAGGCGCAGCCGCTCCGCCAGCATTGCCGCTGCGGCCTGGCCGGCGGGCCCGACGCCATCGCCCTGCCAGACATCGGCCGGCGGCCGGATCGCCAGGCCTTCGGCGGTACGCGCGAGCGCGAACCCCGCAAGCGCGCGCTCGCGGGCGACCGTGTTCGCCAGCAGCACCGCCATGTAGTCGACGTCGCGTATCCCGGCACTCGCGTCGCTCAAGGCGAAAGGACGCGGGAAAGGCCGCGGATCGTACGCGGTAATCGGGCGCAGCGCGCCGGCCAACGAAGCAGAAAATTCGCGCCAGCGTTCATTCTTCACGCTGGACATGCTGACCAGCATGACGAAGAAGGCGAGCAACAGCAAGATGCAATCCGTGAGCGTGAGCAGCCAGCCCCCTTTCAGCATCCCGCTGGCATTGGGAGCCGGCTTGACGAGCACGATCGGCTGACCCGCTGCGCGCCCCATGCGCCCGCCTTGTCCGATGCCCGTCTCCATACCCTCAGGCCCCGGGCCTGGAGAGAAGCGGCACGCGGTCATTGCGCGGCACGCTCGTCAGCGCCGGCATCAACGCCTCGGGCGACGGGCGGCTGGCAATGCGCAGCTCAAGGGCGATCGTCGCCGGGCTGCCGCTCTGCAGTCCGACCGCGATCTCGCCGCTGCCGCGATCGCTCATCGACAGCAGCTTGGCAAGCGTACGGCTGCGCTGGATCGCCAGCCCGCCGTCGGCTTCGCCCAGACCGGGCGCGACGCCCAGCTTGACGTCGAGGGCGAGAGCCAGCCCTTCGGGCGTGTCGGCGACCAGCCTGGTCAGGGCGGCGATGGCCTGCTGCGCGCGCGGCAGCGGATCGGCGCGGCCCGGCGCGAAGATGCCGGCCACGCCAAGCTCGGCGCGCAGCACGCGACCTTGGGCAAAGCTCGCGCCGTCAACCGTGCCGGCGCCGGGGAAAAGATCGAGCCAGCGACGCTCCACCAGCTTTACCGCGGGGACATCGCCGTCGAGCGGCACGACCGCGACGGGTCCGGGTCCCACGGCCCTGCGCTGCGCGAAGCTGTCGCTGACGACATGCTGACGCGCCGGGTCGCGCTCGGTGATGACATAGAGCATGACGAAGAAGGCAAGCAGCTTCGTCGCCACCGCGAGCAGGGTCATCGGGCCGGAGTTGGTTGGCGCGGAATGGGCCGGATTCATGCTCGTGCACCATCCGGAAGGCCGAAGGGCCCTCTTCCTCTCAAGCGTTGCCCGACAGGATCGCGTCGATGTCGTCCTGGCTCATCGCATTGGCGGGCATCTGCGGACCGTTGAGCAGCGCCTTGTCGTCAAGTGCCGCCGGCGAGGCGGGGTCCGCCCCCTTGGACGCGGACGTGACGCCCGCGGGCTTGGCGGCGCCAGCCTTGTCGTCCGGCGCGTCGGCGGCGTGCTGTTCGCCGCCCAGCGCGCCCAACAGCGCCGTAACCTTCTCCTCGATCTGGCGCAGCGTGCGCACGACCTTCGAGATGCGCTGGCCGGTGATGTCCTGGAAGGTGCAAGCCTCGTAGATGCCGGTGACCGCTTCGGTGAGCTGGTCGGCGTGTTCGCCGCCGATCGCGCTGGCCGTCGCCTCGATCTTTTCGGCGGCGGCCATGATCGCGTGCGTCGCCTGCTCGGCGGCGCTCACGACGGCCTCGAGTTCGTCCTGGGCGACCGGCAGGTGGCGCTGACGGATCTCGTCGGCCCGGATCTCGGCGATCTCGGCCTTGGCGTTGCGGATGATCTTGGCGAGCGCATCGAGCTCGCTGTAGACCACGGTTTCGCTCGCGGTAATATCGCCCTGCATGGATGTCACGATCCCTCGCACGATCTCGGCCATTTCGTCGACATTGACGGCGGTGGCGGGCCGGGATTTCGCTTCATCGAGCCGCTTGTCGAATGCCGCCTTGGTTGCCGCACGCATGATGTCTCCCCGCAGGCACTGGCTGGAAAGGAAGCTTGGATCAGAACTGGCCCAGCACGGCGGACAGTTTCATCTTGAGCGTAGCGGCGTTGAACGGCTTGACGATGTAGTTGGAGACGCCCGCGGCCTTGGCGGAGATGACGTTCTCGGTCTTGCTCTCGGCTGTCACCATGATGAAGGGCAGGTTTTTCAGACGCGCATCGGCGCGAACCTCGCGCAGCAGTTCGATGCCCGTCATCGGCTCCATGTTCCAGTCGGAGATGACGAGCGCGAAATCGCGCTGGCGCAGCTTCTGGAGCGCGGCGCTGCCGTCCGTGGCCTCGTCGACGTTGTCGAAGCCCAGTTGCTTCAACAGATTCCGGATGATCCGCAGCATCGTCTTGTAGTCGTCGACGATGAGGATCGGCATGTTCATATCAACGGCCATGGGTTTCGCTCCACCCGATTGACGGACGCGCGGCGTTCTTCGGCGACGCGGCACGCACCTGAATTGCGGTCGGCGGTACCCTGCCGGAAAATAGTTAACGATCGCTGAAGTGGCGGCTGCCGAAAAGCCCTGGACTTGCCTGAAAAATCGCTGTGGGCGCAAACTCCTAGCCGAAGGTATAGTCCGTCCGAACCATAGAAGGAGCGTTTACGAATGATTCATCTCTACACGTCGGCGACCGGCAACGGTCGGCGCGCGTCGGTCATGCTCGAGGAATGCGGCGTCCCCTACACGGCGCACAAGCTGGACCTGTCGAAGGGCGAGCAGAAGAGCGCGGAGTACCTGTCCATCAACCCGGCCGGCGCGATCCCGGCGATCGTCGACGAGGAAGGTCCCAACGGCCGCAAGACCGCCCTCGCCCAGTCCGGCGCCATCGTGCTGTACCTGGCCGAGAAGACCGGCAAGTTCCTGCCCAAGGACGCGGCGAAGAAGGCCGAGGCGCTGCAGTGGTTCATGCAGGTTACGACCGACGTCGCGCCGGCCAGTTCGGCGATCTTCTACATGAGCAGCGTCGCGCCGGACAAGACGCCGGGTAACGTGAAGTTCGTCGAGGAACGCTTCATCAACATGCTGAAGCAGTGCGAGGCCAAGCTCGGCAAGTCGAAATACCTGGCCGGGGACGAAGTGACGGTGGCGGACCTGGCGCTGATCCCCGTGATCGACGCGCGCAAGGCGCTGCTTGAGAAGACCACGGGGCTGGACAACGTGAAGCGCTGGGCGGCCGAGATGATGGCGCGCCCGGGCGTCAAGAAGGGACTGCAGGTCTAAGCGAAGCGACGCTCCGCGGCGGCAACCGCGCCGCCGCGGGTCGGCTCACGCGATGTTCGTGTAGCCGCGCTTGATAAGCCGGTGGGTGGCGTCGAAGGCGTGCATCAGCTCGTCGTAGACGATCCGCGCGTCGCGCAGCCGCACCAGGTCTTCCTCCTCCGGCGCATGCGCCTTGCGGGCCAGCTCGAGGGCGATCTTGGCATAGGAGGCCCGCGCCTCGGCGACCACGATCGCGAAGCGCACGAAGCTGTCGCGGTCGAGCCCGGGGATGGCCTTGTGAATGATCTCGCGATTGGCCGTGAAGATGGCCATCTCGATCTCTTCCAGGAAGCGGGCGAGCTTGCGCCGGCCGCCCTTGTCGAGCTGGTCGCTGTCGACCAGATGATCGACCTTCTCATCGCTGAAAACACCGACGACTTTTGCCATGGCATTCGCCTCCTGCGGCTGCCCGCTCAGAACGGGAAGAAGATATCGTAGATCTGCTGGCCGTAGCGCGGCTGCTGGACGTCCGTCACCTGGCCGCGCCCGCCATAGATGATGCGCGCCTCGGCGATCTTCTCATAGCCGATCGTATTGATCGACGTGATGTCCTCCGGCCGGATGATGCCGGTGATCTGCAGCTCGCGCATCTCGAAATTGACCGTCACCTGCTGGCTGCCGCGGATGACAAGGTTGCCGTTCGGCAGCACCTGGGTGACCACGGCGGCCACCTTCAGCTTGATGTCCTCCTTGCGATCGATCGTGCCCGAGCCGGCGCTGCCGCTCTTGCTGGAGAAGTCGATCAGCGAGTCCGGCGTGACCGCCTGCGGGAGGTACTTGTTCAGCTGGCTCTCGTAGCCCAGGAACTTGGGCAAGCCGGCCGTATCGCTGTTGTTGCGCGTGCGCGAGGTGGAATTGTCGAGCTTGCCCTGGTCGGCGATCTCCACGAGCACGGTGATCAGGTCGCCGACCCGGGTGGCGCGCTGGTCCTTGAAGAACGCGCGCGCGCCGGCGCGCCACAGCGAGTTGGGCTGGCGCTCGGCGGTCTCCGGCGCGGGCATCGGCATCGACACCGGTATGTAGCCGGGCTGCTGGGTCGGATTCTGGATCGGGCTCTGGGTGGGCGCGCTGCCGGCCTCGGTGGCCCGGGTCAGCGCATTGCAGGCCCCCAACGCCACGCAGGCCGTCGCCAGCAGGGTGAAGCGCAGGACGCCCGAGGGCAGCTTGATCGCGGACATGTCTCTAGTTCCCGTTGTTGTAGGCCAGGCGCGGGCGCGCGCCGGGACCGATGGCGACCGAGCCGCGGCCGACGACGACCGCCTCGATCGACTTGTTCGATGCGATGTTGATGACGCTGATCGTGTCGCCGAGCGTGCCGTTCGACGTCGCCTTGGCCTTGGCGGTCAGCTCCATGCCGGGATGGCGGAACGTCACCGTCACGATGCTGTTCTTCTTGACCAGGATCGGCGCCTCGATGTCGGCGACCACCAGCGCGCGGTTCGGCTGCAGGACGCGCTTGGGCGACAGGCCGACGATCTGGTCGACCTCGGTCAGGGTCGTGGGGCCCACCAGGTCGGCGCGGACCTTGGTCCAGACCAGGTCGCGCTCCTCGATCATTTCGCCCGGTGCGACGCGCCGCCCCAGCGCGGGCAGCATCGCCTGCTCGTGGGCGCGCCCGGCGATGGAGTAGCGGCGGGATTCGGGATGGTTGGCGGGCGCCAGCAGGACGCCGGTGAAGCGCATGGTGCGGCGATCGAACTGAAGTCGCGCCAGGCTAGCCGGCTCCTCGGCATCCACCGGCAGCTGGATTTCGGGCAGCCGCCCGTCGAGCTCGATCTCCAGCTCGCCCGCCACGCCGTCCTTGGCCAACGCCTGCTGGATGAGGGCGTCGATGCGGGGCCGGTCGAGCACCTGGCTGGCGCGGACCAGCGACACGCGGTCGAGCCGGCTCGTGGGCTGCCAGTTCACGCGATAGGCCCGCGCGACGCGATCGAGCCAGCGCGCTTCCAGCACGACACGCTCGCCGGGCGGCGGCGCCGCCGCGACGATCGCCGCGGCGTCGCGCTCGACGCCCAGGAAGATGTCGGAGAGCCGGACGGTTGGGCCTTCGACCGTGACCGAGGGGCGCAGGGTGACCGGCGATGCGGGCGGCGCCGGGGGCTCGGCGGCGAGCGCCCCGGCGCAAAGCGAAAGCCACGCGGCGGCGGCGATGGTCGAGAGCGGTCCGTGCATCGTTCGGCTCCTAGCGCAGCTGCGACAGCGACTGCATCATCTGGTCGGACGTCTCGATGACCTTGGAGTTCATCTCGTAGGCCCGCTGGGCGGTGATCAGGTTGCTGATCTCCTTCACCACGTCCACGTTCGATGTCTCGAGGAAGCCCTGCATGATGCTGCCGAAGCCGGTCGAGTTCGGCACGCCTGTGGTCGGCGTGCCGGAGGCCGGGGTCTGCTGGAACAGGTTGTCGCCGATCGCGACCAGCCCGTTCTCGTTCGGGAAGTTCGCCAGTTCGATCTGCCCGACGTTCTGCGGCGTGGTCGTGCCGTCCACCTTCGCCAGCACCTCGCCGCTGGCATTGATCGTCACGTCCGTGGCGTTGGTCGTGACCGTGATGCCGGGCGACACCACGTGTCCGTCCGGCGTCACGATCTGGCCGGTGGGGCTGAGCTGCAACGATCCGGCGCGGGTGTAGGCCAGTTCGCCCGACGGCAACGTCACCTGGAAATAGCCCCGGCCCTTGATCGCCAGGTCGAATGTGTTGTCGGTCGGCAGGATGTTGCCGCGCTCGGTGATGCGATAGGTGGCCGCCGTCCGCACGCCCAGGCCCACCTGCACGCCCGACGGCACGATCGCGCCGTTGTCGGCCGAGGTCGAGCCCACGCGCCGCAAGTTCTGGTAGATCAGATCCGCGAACTCGGCGCGTCGGCGCGTGAACGCCGTCGTGTTCATGTTGGCGATGTTGTTCGAGATGACTTCCACGTTCGTCTGCTGGGCGAGCATGCCCGTCGCGGCGATGTGGATGGAACGCATGGTCATTTCACTACCCCGTCTTGTCCCTAGCCGGCCTCGTTCCGGCTAGGCGGTCGTCTTGGAAAGCTGTTGCAATGCGTTGCGCCGGCGTTCCGCCTCGGCTTCGATTGCCTTCTGCACGGACTGGTACGTACGCAGGATCTCGATCATGTCGGTCATCTCGCGCACGCCCTGGACGTTGGCCTGCTCGAGCGCGCCCTGGATCACGCGGGATTTTTCCGCGGGCCGCGGCGACTGGTCGGTGGTCAACAGGCCGTCGCTGGTATTGCGCAGCTGGCGCTCGTCCTCGAAGTCGACGATGCCGACGCGATCGAGCCGGATGTCGATCTTGGAATCCTGGCCGCGGACCGACACGGTGCCGTCCTCGGCGATCGCGATCTGCTCGGCGTTGTCGGGCAGCACGATCGGCGAGCCGCCGCTGGAGAGGACCGGGTACCCCTGGTTGTTGACGATCCGGCGCTGCGTATCGAGGCTGAGCGAGCCCGCGCGCGTGTAGCGCGGCCCGTCCGGCGTATCGACGGTCAGGTAGCCGCGTCCCGCGATCGCAAGATCGAGATCGGCGCCGGTATTGATGATCGGGCCCTCGGACAGGTCGGTATAGCTGGCGATGTCCTGCACGAAGGAGATCGGGTCGGGCGTGGTCGGGTTCTGGATATACTCGCGGAACATCATCCGCTGGGCCTTGAAGCCCACCGTCGACTGATTCGCCATGTTGTTCGCGACGATCTCCAGCTGGCGGCGAAGCGCCATCTGGCTCGAAAGCGCGACATAGGTCGTATTATCCACCGTCCGGACACCCTTATGGCCCGCGCCCGACGATCGGGCGCATGGGCTGCGGCGTATAGGGTGCATCGCCCGTGCCAGCAGGGAGAGCCTTGCGGATCAACGGGTTGGCCCGCCATGCCGGGATGGCCCCGTACCGGCAACGGAAGATTTTGCCGGGCAGGAGGTACCCTCCGGGAGCGGCCGCGCCCGGGTCGGCCGACCGGCTCGCCGCCCGGCATTTCGAGGGCTCCAAGACGGAGCCGCGGGGAGCCCTCGGCGCAAAGCTTTGTTAACCATCCGGGACCTAGAGTTGCGGCGCCGCCATAGGGGGCGACGCGACAGGATCGGGTAGTGCCGCAATGACCGACAAGACCATGGAGGCCGATGGCGAGGGTGGTGAAGGCGAAGCCAAGCCGAAGGGCAAGGGCAAGCTCATCATCATCGCCGCGGCGGGCGGGCTGGTGCTGCTGCTGGGCGGCGGCGGCGCGGCCGCCTATTTCATGGGGATGTTCGGCGGCAAGGCGGCCCACAAGGAGGCCGAGAAGCCGGCGGTGCCGGTCGTCGCCACCTATGTCCAGCTTCCCGACCTGCTGGTGAACCTGAGCTCGTCCGGGCGGCGCAACAATTTCATCAAGTTGAAGATCACGCTGGAGCTGGAAAAGCCGACCGACCAGGATCGCGTCAAGACCATGCAGCCCAGGATCATCGACAATTTCCAGACCTACCTGCGCGATCTGCGGTTGGAGGATCTCCAGGGCGCCCAGGGCCTGTTCCGTCTGCGCGAGGAACTTCTGGTTCGCATTAACGCAGCGGTTGCGCCCGCCAAGGTGACGGATATCCTGTTCCAGGAAATGCTGGTCCAATAGGGCCGGAGAAACCAATCCATGGCGAACGAACCAGCCAATCCGGCCGGCGAAGGCGAAGGCCAGGACGCCGACGCGATGGCGGCCGAATGGGAGAAGATGGCCGGCGCCGACGGGGACGCCCCCGCGGAAGGCGCCGCCGCCGAAGTCGCGCCCGCGGGCGAAGGCGATGCGCCGGTGGGGTCCACCCGCGTCCTGAACCAGGACGAGATCGACAGCCTGCTCGGCTTCAACGAGGAGGCGTCCGGCACCGGCGACCGTTCGGGCATCCGCGCCATCCTCGATTCCTCGCTGGTGTCCTACGAACGCCTGCCGATGCTCGAGGTGGTGTTCGACCGCCTCGTACGCATGATGTCGACGTCGCTGCGCAATTTCACCTCGGACAACGTCGAGGTCTCGCTCGACAGCATCACGTCGGTGCGTTTCGGCGACTACCTCAACTCGATCCCCCTGCCCGCCATGATGGCCGTCTACCAGGCCGAGCAATGGGACAACTACGGGCTGCTGACGGTCGACAGCGCGCTGATCTACTCGATCGTCGACGTCCTGCTGGGCGGCCGGCGCGGCACCGCGGCGATGCGCATCGAAGGCCGCCCCTATACGACGATCGAACGCAACCTCGTCGAGCGCATGATCCACCTGGTTCTGGCCGACCTGTGCGGGGCGTTCGAGCCGCTGACGCCGGTGAATTTCAAGTTCGAGCGCCTGGAGACCAACCCGCGCTTCGCCACCATCGCCCGCCCCGGCAACGCCGCCATCCTGGCGCGGCTGCGGATCGACATGGACGACCGCGGCGGCCGGCTGGAGATCCTGCTGCCCTACGCCACCATCGAGCCGGTGCGCGAAGTGCTGCTGCAGATGTTCATGGGCGAAAAGTTCGGCCGCGACTCGATCTGGGAAACCCATCTGGCGAACGAGCTGAAATCGACCGAGGTGCAGATCGAGGCGGTGCTGGACGAGATGACGATCACCCTGCGCGAGATCATGTCGTGGCAAGTCGGCACGCAGGTGCTGCTGAACAGCACGCCCAACTCGGCGATCGACCTGCGCTGCGGCAACGTCTCGCTGTTTTCCGGCAATATGGGCCGCAAGGGGCTGCAGGTGGCGATCCGCATCGACGAACGGATCATGAAGAGCAATGACGGGGAATGAGCTTTCGCTGATCGCCGACGCGGCGGTCGCCGCCCTGCTGGTGGTGACGATCGGCTACGCGATCCTGCTGAGCCGCAGGCTGCGGGCATGGCGGGAGGGCGCGGGCGACATGGAGCGACAGGTCGTGGCCTTGAACGATGCGCTGAGCCGGGCCACCCAGGCGATCGAGGTGCTGAAAGCCGCCAGCCGGGACGAGACCGTGGCGCTGGACGCGGTGCACAAGAAGGCGCAGTCCCTTCGCGACGATCTTTCCTTCCTGGTCGAACGCGGCACAAGCCTGGCGGATCGAATGGAAAAATCCCTGCGGAGCGGACTCAGTGCGCGGGCAAGCGAAGCCGCTTCTCCGGCGAAGAGCGAACCACCGCGCGCACCCGCCGCGGCGGACCGGACGGTGTCGTCCGCCGAGCGCGAGCTTCTCAGGGCCCTGGAGGCGATGCGCTGACCCCATGGACGCGATGACCCGAAGCGCCGCATTCGTTCCCACGCCGCCGGTCCGGCGACGCCGCCTGCGGCTGCTGCCGTTGACGATCTTCTCCGCCAGCCTGCTGCTGACGGTCAAGCTGGGCGCGTTGCTGACGCCCGGCACGCCGCCCGGCGAGGCCATCGCGGTGACCGCGAGCCGCGCCCAGCAGCCCCCGCAGGCGCAGCAGCAAGGCAAGAGCGCGCCAACGCCCCTCACCCCTGCCGGGGCAAAGCCCGGCGGCGGTGAATCCGCCGCGCCGCCCGCAACGCAGGCGCAAGCCCAGCCCAAGTCCCAACCCGCGGCACCGAAGGCCGAGTCCGGCCAGTCGCCCGCTGGTCAGCCCCACGCGGGTGAAGCGCCGGCGAGCGCCGCCTCTGCCGCGCCGCCCTCCGTCGCCGGCAAGGCGCGCGATGCCCAGGTCGACCCGGTGACGATGAGTCAGACCGAGATCGACATCCTGCAGGCGCTGGGCGAACGTCGACGCCAGCTTGACGACCGCGAACGCGCGGTCGAGCAGCGCGAGGCGATGCTCAAGGCCGCGGAGCAGCGGATCACGGAAAAAGTCAACGAATTGAAAGCGATCCAGGCGAAACTCGAAGGCGCGCTGAAGAAGCAGGACAACGAGCGCGAGGAGCAGTTGAAGCGCCTGGTCAAGGTCTACGAGAACATGAAGCCCAAGGAGGCGGCGCGCATCTTCGAACAGCTCGACGATGGCGTGCTGATCGACGTGGCCGAGCGCATGAAAGAGGTCAAGCTGGCGCCCGTGCTGGCCGGCATGGAGCCGAAGAAGGCGACGCTGGTGACAACCGAGCTGGCGAAGCGCCGCGAGAACACCAAGCCGCCCGGGACGTTACCGTCGGGCGGCTGATGCGATGCGGCGCACATCAAGATGTTGCGTCGGGTCTGGCTTAGAGCCCAATCTCTAGTGAAAATCAGTCGCATCGCCGCGCAAGAGCAGTTGCCTGGGCGAGCGGCGGTGATAGAGTGCGCCGCACAAACCGGCCTCGGGGAGGCTGGTCCGTCGAGCGAACCGAACACCGACCCGACCACACCGCTCTCTAACCTTGGGCTATCGATCGCGCCTGTGGCGGCTTGCCACGGCGGGGCGTAGCCATCGGCTTTGCAATGGCGACAACCCACATAGCCACCAGCGACTCGCACGCGGACACCACGAAGCAGATCATGCCGCTGATCATCGGCGCGGTCGGCGTCGTCTTCGGCGATATCGGCACCAGCCCGCTCTACACGATCCGCGAGTGCCTGCGCGGCGGTTCGCACGAGCTGCCGATTACGCCCGACAACATCCTGGGCGTGCTGTCGATGATCTTCTGGTCGGTCACGGTTGTGGTCAGCCTGAAATACGCGCTGTTCATCATGCGCGCCGACAACCAGGGCCAGGGCGGGATCCTGGCGCTGATGGCGCTGGCGCTGAACAAGGTGCAGTCGCCGCGCGACCGGCGCATCCTGCTGATGCTGGGGATCGCCGGCGCCGCGCTGTTCTATGGCGACGGCATGATCACGCCGGCAATCTCGGTGCTGAGCGCCGTCGAGGGGCTGAAGGTCGCGACGCCGGTATTCGACGCCTATGTCGTGCCGATCACGATCGCGATCGTGATCACGCTGTTCCTGTTCCAGAGCCACGGCACGGCCAAGGTCGGCGCGCTGTTCGGGCCGATCACGCTGGTCTGGTTCGCTGTGCTCGCCTTGCTCGGCGTGATGCACATCGTCAAGGTGCCCGCGGTGCTGCTGGCGCTGAACCCGCTCTACGCGGTGAAATTCGTCCTGATCAACAAGATGCTGGCGTTCCTGGTCCTGGGCGCGGTGGTGCTGGCTTTCACCGGCGCCGAGGCGCTCTACACCGACATGGGCCATTTCGGTCGCCGGCCGATCCGCATGGCCTGGTTCGCCCTGGTGTTCCCGGCGCTCATGCTGAACTACTTCGGCCAGGGCGCGCTGCTGCTGACCAACCCGGCCGCGATCGAGAACCCGTTCTACCTGATGGCGCCGTCCTGGGCGCTCTACCCGATGGTGGCGCTGGCGACCCTGGCCACCATCATCGCGTCGCAGGCGGTGATCTCCGGCGCCTTCTCGATCAGCCGGCAGGCGGTCCAGCTCGGCCTGTGCCCGCGCATGGAAGTCCGCCACACGTCCGAGGCCGAGATCGGCCAGATATACATCCCGCAGATCAACTGGGGCCTGATGGTCTGCATCGTGCTGCTGATCCTGATGTTCCAGTCCTCCAGCAACCTCGCCTCGGCCTACGGCATCGCGGTGACGGGTTGCCTGATGATCGACACGATCCAGGCCTTTGTCGTCGTCCAGGTCGTGTGGGGCTGGTCGTTGCCGCGGGCGCTCGTGCTCTGCGGCGCGCTCTTCGCGGTGGACACCGTGTTCTTCTCGTCGAACCTGCTGAAGGTGGTCGACGGCGGCTGGTTCCCGCTGCTCGTGGGCGCGGTGGTCTTCGTGCTGCTCAGCACCTGGTACAAGGGCCGCAACATCCTGCGCAGCCAGATGCGCGAGGATTCCATCCCGGTCGAGAAGTTCGTCTCGCGGGTCAACGACAAGTACCCGATGCGCGTGCCCGGCACCGCGGTGTTCCTGACCAGCGACCTGATCAACATCCCCTTCACCCTGCTGCACAACCTCAAGCACAACAAGGTGCTGCACGAGCGCACGGTGTTCCTCAGTGTGGCGACGGAGGACCGTCCCTTCGTCAACGACAAGGAGCGCGTCATGCTGGAGGAGCTGGGCAAGGGCTTCTATCGGCTGCAGGTGCGCTACGGCTTCAAGGAATCGCCAAACGTGCCGCGCGCGCTGTCCGAATGCGCCAAGCTGGACCTGAAGTTCGACCTGATGGACACGTCCTTCTTCCTGGGTCACGAAAAGCTGGTGCCCGGGCTGCATTCGAAGATGGCGCGCTGGCGCGACAAGCTGTTCATCTGGATGTCGCGCAACGCGCTGGCCGCGACCGAGTTCTTCCGCATCCCCAGCAACCGCGTGGTCGAGGTCGGCACGCAGGTCGAGCTGTAGCGGGCCTTCCGTGCCCTACGCCATCACGCTGGGCCTCGACCGGGCGTCGGCCGCGCGGATCGAAAATCTCTGGCGTCTGCTCGACGATGCGGGACTGTCCCGGTCGATGCCGCAGCTCGGCTACACGCCGCACCTGACGCTGGCCGAAGACCTTGCTTCAGCGATGGCGGCGCATGCCATGGAACTCCTGGCGACAAGCTGGCAGCCGTTCACCGCCCGGCTTGACTGCCTCGATCTGGTGCGCTTCAGGCCGGTTGAAATCCTGTGGCGTCAGACCCTAGAGCATTTCATTTTTTGACGGAAGCGTATCCTGCGTTTGCGAGGTAGTTTTCGCATTCCTGTGGGGTAATTGTCTGGATGAGTTGGCCGATGGCTTGCCAAGTGTCTTCGATGGTTCGGC
>JADLEG010000257.1 GCA_020846275.1 Alphaproteobacteria bacterium | reverse complement strand
GTCGCGATCTCGTGCAGGTGCCGCAGCGCGAGCGGCGTGTTGAGGTCGTCCTCCAGCGCCGCCATCACGTCGAGCGGGGCTTCGCCGGGGGCTGCCTCCACCTCTTCCACCTGGCGCAGCGCCGTGTAGAAGCGGTCGAGCGTCGCCTTCGCCTCCTTCAATCCCTCGCGGCGGAAATCGAGCGGCTGGCGGTACTGCGCGCTCAGCAGCGCAAGTCGCATCGCCTCGCCGCGATAGCCCTCGTCGAGGAGCTGGCGCACCGTCACGAAATTGCCGAGCGACTTCGACATCTTCTCGGCCTCGATGGCGACGAAGCCGTTGTGCAGCCAGTAGCGCGCCATCGGCGCGCCGTCGTGGCAGCAGCGGCTCTGCGCGATCTCGTTCTCGTGGTGCGGGAAGATCAGGTCCTGCCCGCCGCCGTGAATGTCGAAGGTGGCGCCCAGGTAGCGCCGCGCCATGGCCGAGCATTCGATGTGCCAGCCCGGCCGCCCCCTGCCCCACGGACTGTCCCAGCCCGGCAGGTCGGGCGCCGACGGCTTCCACAGCACGAAGTCGAACGGGCTCTTCTTGTAGGGCGCCACGTCGACCCGCGTGCCCGCGATCATGTCGTCGACCGAGCGGTTGGAAAGCTGGCCGTATTCGGGCATCGACGGCACGTCGAACAGCACATGCCCGTCGGCCGCGTAGGCGTTGCTGCGCTCGATCAGCACGGTGATCATCGCGATCATCTCGCCGATATGCCCGGTCGCGCGCGGCTCGACATCGGGCGCCAGCGCGCCCAGCGCGCCCATGTCGGCGTGGTACCAGGCCGCGGTGCGCTCGGTCACCACCCCGATCGGCTCGTTGTTCTCCTTCGCGCGTGCGTTGATCTTGTCGTCGACGTCGGTGATGTTGCGGACATAGGTGACGCGCGGATAGAGGTGCCTCAGCAGGCGATACAGCACGTCGAACACGACGACCGGCCGCGCGTTGCCGATATGGGCGCGGTCGTAGACGGTGGGGCCGCAGACATACATCCGCACGTGCTGCGGATCGAGGGGAACGAATTCCTCCTTCTTCTGGCCCAGCGTGTTGTGAAGATGAAGCGGCATCCGGTGTTGTCCTGACCAGTTCCTTCGAGTAGCTCATCCTTCGACAGGCTCAGGATGAGGCAATTCATCCTGCTTGTTCGTGTAGGGCCTCATGGTGAGTCCTGAGCGCGTCGAAGGATCGAACCACGAGGCCCGCTAGGCACAACATCGCATCTCAGGCGGCCTTTCCGGTCAGGCGCGCGGCGGCCCGCGCGCGGCCGATGAGCGGTAGCAGAGACTTGAGCTCGGGTCCATGGTCGCGGCCGGTCAGCGCGCGGCGCAATGGCATGAACAGGGCCTTGCCCTTGCGGCCCGTGGCGGCCGCGACCGCGCCGGTCCACTGACCCCAGGTGCGGTCGTCCCAGGGCTCGCCCGGCAGAAGCTCGGCCGCGGCGCGCGTCAAGTCGGGGTCGTCGAGCGCCGGGCGGATCGCGCCCTGGCACACGTCCCACCAGTCCTTCACGTCGGCCAGGCGCTGGACGTTGCCGCGCACCGCCAGCCAGAACCCATCCCCCGCGCCGCCCAGCCCCATCGCTGCCAGGCGCTGCGCCACCTCGGCATAGGGCGTTATGTGCAATAGCTTGGCGTTGAGCTGATTCAGCTCGCGCGGATCGAAATGCGGCGCGGCGCGCCCGAAGCGTTTCAGGTCGAACCCCGCGACCAGGTCGTCGAGGCGGCGGAACGGCTGGATCGGATCGGCGGTGCCGAGATGCGCCAGCAGCGAGTTGACCGCCATCGGCTCGATGCCGTCCGCGCGCAGCCCCTCCAGCGCCAGGCTGCCGAGGCGCTTCGACAGCGCGCCGCCTACCGCATCGACCAGCAGCGGCAGGTGCGCAAAGACCGGCACCGACCCGCCCTCTCTGCCGTCCAGCAGCGCCTGGAAGAGCTGGATCTGCACCGCCGTGTTGGCGACATGGTCCTCGCCGCGGATCACGTGGTCGATGCCAAGCTCGATATCGTCGACCGCCGAGGTCAGGGTGTAGAGCGGCCGCCCGTCCTCGCGCACCAGGATCGGGTCGCTCAGATGCGCGCCGTGGAAATGGCAGGGCCCGCGCACCAGGTCGTCCCAGGTCACGTCGCCCGATTCCAGCAGGAAGCGCCAATGCGGGCGCTGCCCGCCGGCCTCGAGCTTGGCGCGGTCGCCGGCGCTCATGGTCAGGGCGGCGCGGTCGTAGATCGGGGGCAGGCCGCGCGCCAGGCGCGAGCGCCGCTTGAGGTCGAGCTCCTCCGCCGTCTCGTAGCAGGGATAGAGGCGCTCGCTCGCCTTCAGCTTCTCGATCGCCAGGGCATAGCGGTCCATGCGGTCGCTCTGCCGCGCGAAGCGGTCATGCTTCAGGCCCAGCCATTCCATGTCGCGCTCGATCGCCTCGGCGTGCTCGCGCGTCGATCGCTCCAGGTCGGTGTCGTCCAGCCGCAGCAGGAAGCTGCCGCCGTGCTTGCGCGCGAACAGCCAGTTGACCAGCGCGACGCGGGCGTTGCCGACATGCAGGCGGCCCGTCGGGCTGGGCGCGAAGCGGACGCCGACCGTCATGGGGACCGCCGGCGCTCCTCATCCTTCGAGACGGCGCTGCGCGCCTCCCCGGGATGACGGCCCTTTTTCAGCGCGTCATGGTGACGAGCCCGCGAAGCGGCCGTCTAGAACCATGAAAGACCCGAACGCACGACCAGCTACGCCTTCGGGCGGAAGGCGTTGGTGATGGGATAGCGCCGGTCGCGGCCGAAGGCGCGGCGCGTGATCTTCACGCCCGGCGGCGCCTGGCGGCGCTTGTACTCGGCCAGGTCCAGCATGCGCTGGACGCGCGCCACGGTCGCGGGTTCGTGGCCGCGCCGGGCGATCTCGCCGGGCGACATTTCGTGCTCGACCAAGCACTGCAAGATGTCGTCGAGCTTGTCGTAGGGCGGCAGCGTGTCCTGGTCGGTCTGGTCGGGCTTCAGCTCCGCCGAGGGCGGCTTGGTGATCGACCGCTCGGGGATCGCCCTGCCCTTCGGGCCCAGCATGCCCTCGGGCCGGTTCTCGTTGCGCCAGTGCGACAGCGCGAAGACGGTCATCTTGTAGACGTCCTTCAGCACCGAGTAGCCGCCGCACATGTCGCCGTAGAGCGTGGCGTAGCCCACCGACATCTCGGACTTGTTGCCGGTCGTGAGCACCATGTGGCCGAGCTTGTTCGACAGCGCCATCAGCGACACGCCGCGGATGCGCGCCTGGATGTTCTCCTCGGTGATGTCCGGCGGCTTGTCGTTGTAGAGCCGCCGCAGCATCTGGTCGAAGGCGCCCATTGCCGGCTCGATCTCCACCGTGTCGACGCGCATGCCCAGCAGGCGCCCGGTCTCCGCGGCATCGTCCAGGCTGTGCCGGCTGGAATAGGGCGAAGGCAGGCGCACCCCTAGCACCCGGTCCGGGCCCAGCGCGTCGACCGCGACCGCCGCGCTCAAGGCCGAGTCGATGCCGCCCGACAGGCCGAGCAGCACGCCCGGGAACTTGTTCTTGTTCACGTAGTCGGCCAGGCCCAGCACCATCGCGTGGTAGATCGCGGCAAGGCCCTGCACCTTTTCCGCCCGCGGCCCTTCGGCACAGGACCAGCCGTTGTTGCCGCGCCGCCAGGTCGTGACGGCCAAGGCCTCGCGGAAGCCGGGGAGCAGCGCGCCGACCTTCTTGTCCGCGCCTACCGCGAAGGAGGCGCCGTCGAACACCAGCTCGTCCTGCCCGCCGACCTGGTTGACATAGATCAGCGGCAGGCTGGTTTCGCCCGCGCGCGCCACGGCCAGCTCCAGGCGTTGGTCCTGCTTGTCGCTCTCGTAAGGGCTGCCGTTGGGCGACACCAGGATCTCCGCGCCCGATTCCATCAGGCATTCCGGCACGTCGGGGGTCCAGATGTCCTCGCAGATCGGGATGCCCAGGCGCACCCCGCGGCACACCAGCGGCCCCGGCATCGGCCCGGCGGTGAACACGCGCTTCTCGTCGAACACGCCGTAGTTCGGCAGGTCCACCTTGAAGCGCACTCCCTGGATCTTGCCGGCATCGGCCAGCAGCGCGGCGTTGTAGAGCTTGCCGTCCTCGCGCCAGGGCGTGGTGATCAGCACCGCCGGCCCGCCATCGGCCGTGGCCTCGACGACGCGCCGGGTCCCGGCCTCGCAGGCGTCCTGGAAGGCCGGTTTCAGCACCAGGTCCTCGGGCGGGTAGCCCGAGATCACCAGCTCGCCCGGGACCACCAGGTCGGCGCCCTGCCTGGCCGCTTCGGCCCGCGCGGCCAGCAGCTTGGCGGCATTGCCCTCGACGTCGCCCATGGTCGGGTTGAGCTGGGCGAGGGCGATCTTGAACGTGTCGGTCATGGCGGGCGGCAGACTAGTCGGAAACGCGCCCCATGACCACGGGCGCCTGGCCCGCGGCCACTAGCCGTTCTGGCCGGCTCACGCCGGCGTCAATTGGCCAAACAAGTCTTAAAATTGTTGAGTTTCCCGATCGCCTCCGGGACCAGCGGGCGGGTCGATTTCATGTTGGACACGATCTGGGTCCGCTCGTTCCGGCACTTGGGCGGGAAGCGGTTGTCGTACATCGAATCGATGCCCTTCAGGACCAGGTCGTAGTTCTTCTGCAGCGAGCTCTCCGCCTTGTCGAGGTTGGCCAGCGCCGTCTCGATCGTGATCTTGAGCTCGGCCGGCACATTGGCCTGGGCCTGCAGGTGCTGGCGCATGGACGACAGCCATTCCGGCGAGCTTTCGAGTTCCGACGCGATCGCGCCCTGTCCGCAATCGCGGAAGCGCGGCACCAGGTAGAGGATCGACGTCTCGGCCTTGGACGACATGGCGGCAAGATCGCGCACGAACGCGCTGACCTGGTCTTGCGGACAGGCAAAGGCCGGGCCGGCGGTGGCGATCGCGATCGACAGGAATGCAGATGCGAACTCGGTTGCTGCACGTCGCGCGCGCGAGCCAGTCATGGCGTGTCATCCCCCTGATCCGCCGGCAATGCTGCCGGCCGCCCCATCCATACCATAGCTTCGGCGCACGCAATGCCCAAGAGGGCGCATCCTATACGTCCGCGCTGGTCTCGCGCGCCAGGTAGCGCTCGATGTCCGGCCCGGCCGGGTTCGTCAGCACGTCCTCGAGCCAGGCGCGGCGCTCGAAGTCGATGATGCCCAGCTCCCACACACAGCCCGCGCCGGGATTGGCGTAGGGCTGCAAGCCCACCGGATCGTCCTTCGGGGCCGAAGAAGACGCGCTGGTGGCCGCGACCACGCGCCGTGTCGCCGCCTCACAGGCGTCCTGGAAGGCAAGCTTCAGCACGTGGTCCTCTGGCGGATAGGCTGAGATCACGCGTTCGCACGGCATCACCAGGTCGACACCTTGCCTAGCCGCTTCGGCCCGCGCCGCCAACAACTTAACTGCAATGCTCTCGACGTCGCCCATCATGGCATTGAGCTGCGCGGGTACTATCTTTAACGTGTCGGTCATGGTGGGCGGCAGGCTAGTTGGAAAGCCGCAGTCAGGGAGCGGATCCGCCGATCAGCCATGGACCGACAAACACTCCAGAAAACGCTGCAGCGCCACCAGGTCCGACTGTCGGGACGGGGCTTTGACGTGCGAGAGCTCGTCTTCGCACCACCGGCTACCGAAATGCAGCTAGCTGCGCTCGAGATGGACCTAGGAATGCCACTGCCGCTGAGCTTTCGGAACGTTGTGGCGAAGGTATCGGCGCACGTCGAGTTTCGTTGGTTCTGCCCACGCGAAATGCAGCTTCCGGAACCCTTTAAGGAGAATTTTTCAGGCGATCTTCACTGGTCATTGGATTACACCCGCCAATTCAATCGTGACAAACAAGGCTGGATCGAGACTGTCTTCAACAATGCAGCGAATACATACAATAGTGTTTGGCACAACAAACTGGCTTTCTATGAAGTAGGCAATGGCGACTACATAGCTATGAGCTTGGCGCGCGACGGCTACGGCGAGGTCGTCTACCTGAGCCACGATGATGGAGCAGGGCATGGGTATGTACTCGCCGATTCGTTCGCCGACCTACTCGAACGCTGGGTACCCCTTGCTTGTCCTGGAGGCGAAGATTGGCAGTGGTTGCCGTTCGTCACAGGCCAAAGGGAACGAATTGCACCAGCGCGTCTTCTTCGGCCCGAAGGAAGACCCGGTGGGCCGCGCCCTCCCGTTGGACCCCGGAAATCTCCGCTTGCATTGGCCCAAGAGAAAGGGCCAGTTTTGAACCGTCCTCCTGGGCCAGTTTCAGGCGACCGGTGCGATGCGAACCGCCCATGCCCCGATCCT
>JADLEG010000256.1 GCA_020846275.1 Alphaproteobacteria bacterium | reverse complement strand
CGCTGATGATCCCGCCCCAGGTCAACGCGCTGGCCTGGCTGCAGCTCTTCGGGCCGGCCAGCGTGCTGCTCAACATGGTCGGCCTGGCGCCGCCGCCCGGGTCGTCGAACCCGCTCTATTCGCGCGAAGGCATCATCCTGCTGCTCGGCATCCAGCATGCGCCGCTGGTGTTCTTGGCGCTGCGCGCGGGACTCAGGTCCATGCCGCGCGAACTGGTGGAGGCGGCGCGGGCCTGCGGCGCCAGGCGGTTCAAGGTGCTCGGCGACGTGATCGTGCCGCTGACCCTGCCGCCGCTCATCGCGGGCACGGCGCTGGCCTTCGTGTCGGCGGTGGGCAATTTCGGCATCCCGGCGCTGCTCGGCATTCCCGCGCGCTACCTGACGCTGCCGACCCTGATCTACCAGCGCCTGGCAAATTTCGGCCCGCGCGTCATCGCCGAGACCGCGGCGCTGTCGATCCTGGTGGGCGCGATCGCCTTTGCCGGCGTGCTGGTGCAGAACTGGCTGCTCAGCCGGCGCGACTACCGCACGATCGGCGCGCCGGCGCCGCCGCTGGAGTTCTCGCTCGGCAAGTGGCGCCCCTGGGTCGAGGCGCTGTGCTGGGGCGTGATCGCGGTGGTCCTGTTGGCGCCGCTGCTCGCGCTGTTCGTGACCGCGCTGGTGCCGGCCTACGGCATCAAGCTCGGCTTCGACACGGCGACGGCCGCAGCCTTCGTGCAGGTGCTGACCCAGCCCGGCGCGACGGCCCGCGCCTTCCGCAATTCCATGCTGCTGGCCGGGGCGGCGGCGATCCTCTTGACCCTGGCCGCGGTGCCGCTCGCCTATTTCATCGTCTGGAAGCGCAGCCGGCTCTTGCGGGTGATGAACCTGGCCGCCGAACTGCCCTACGCGCTGCCGGGCGTGGTGCTGGCGATCGCCTGCATCCTCTTGTTCCTGAAGCCCGTGCCGCTGATCGGATGGTCGCTCTACGGCACGATCTGGATCATCTTCGTCGCCTACCTGGCGCGGTTCCTGACGCTCGCGCTCCGGCCCGCGATCGGCGGGCTGGCGCAGATCGACCGCGCGCTCGAGGAGGCCGCGCAGATGTGCGGCGCGGGCTTCGGCAAGCGGCTGTTCAGCGTGGTCTTCCCGCTGGTGGCGCCGCTGGCGGCGGCGGGCGGCATCCTCGTGTACCTCACGGCGGTCAACGAGCTCACCGTGTCGGCGCTGCTGTGGTCGGCGGGGTCGGAGACCCTGGGCGTCATCGTCTTCGCGCTGGACGAGGGCGGCGACACGGTGCGCGCCGCGGCGGTGTCGGTGCTCTCGGTCGCCATGATCCTGGCGGTGATGGGCGGCGCGTCGCTGATCGGGCGGCGCCTGCCGGCGGGGGTGCTGCCGTGGCGGGCCTGACGCTCGAACAGGCCACGCGACGCTTCGCGCCCGATCGCGCCGCCGTCGACCGCGTGGACCTCAAGGTCGAGGACGGCGAGTTCCTGGCGGTGCTGGGCCCCTCGGGCTGCGGCAAGACCACCTTGCTGCGCCTGGTGGCGGGCTTCGAGAAGCTCGACGGCGGCACGATCCGCCTGGGCGAGGCGCTGGTGGCCGGCCCGACCCTGCACTTGCCGCCGGAAGAGCGCCGCGTCGGCGTGGTGTTCCAGTCCTATGCGCTGTGGCCGCACATGTCGGTCGCGCGCAACGTCGGCTACGCGCTGGAGGTGCGGGGCCTGCGCGGCGACGACTACAAGCGCCGCGTCGCGGCGGCGATGAAGACCGTCGGCCTGGCCGAGTTCGCCGAGCGCCGTCCCGCGAGCTTGAGCGGCGGCCAGCGCCAGCGCGTGGCGCTGGCGCGCTGCCTGGCGATGGAGCCGCGGCTGGTGCTGCTGGACGAGCCGCTGGCCAACCTCGACGTGCATCTGCGCCACGCCATGCAGGACGAGTTCGCGGATTTCCACCGCACCACCGGCGCCACGATGCTCTACGTCACCCACGACCAGGCCGAGGCGCTGGCGCTGGCCGACCGCGTGGCGGTGATGGACGGCGGCAAGCTGGTCCAGCTTGCCGATCCGCGCACGCTCTACCGCGAGCCCGCCACCGCGATGGTCGCGAGCTTCATCGGCAAGGGCGCGGTGGTGCCGGCGGCGGTGGTCGAGCCGCGCGCGGACGGCCACGCGCTGGTCGAAGTGCTGGGCGCGCGGGCGAGCTTGCGCGCGCCGGCATCGGCCACGCCAGGCCCGGCGCGCGTGCTGCTGCGGCCGGAAGACCTCGCGCTGTCCACCGGCGAGGGCATCGCCGCGACGGTGAAGCGCACGATCTACCAGGGCGCCCAGAACGCGATCGAGCTCGCGCCCACCGCCGCGGCCGGCGAGATGCTGCTGTGGTTCGCCCCGCCCATGGCCTCGCCCAAGCAGGGCGAGACGGTGCGGCTCCAGGTCACGGACGGGTGGGTGATACCGGCGTAAGGCGGGCGGGCAGCGCTTGCCCTACGCTACGAATTGTATCCACTCTCGCGACGCCGCTGAGAGCTTGATCCCCCACAACGTCGTACTCTCCTGGCTGAAGGTGATGCGGAATTGTATTGACAGAAGCAATATGTTCGTGATATGTTCTTCATCCATGGCACACAGCTGGAGATGCCGGTGACCGACTTTGACGGGCGCGGTTTCAGCCGTGCTGGAAGCGGTCACCACTACGATCCCGAGCAGCCGCGTGTTCCGGCTGGGGATCAGAGCCATAGGGGCGGACAGTGGACGAAGGAAGGCGATGGAAGCCCGTCGAGCGCAGGCGCGACTACGGCTCCGCCCCTTGCAGACGTTCCATTTGCGCCGGATTGGGTGCCGCAGCTGCAGGGCTTGCTGCGCGGTGCGTCTCCCGGACCACTGTGGCTGAAGGCGCTTGCGCTCCTTCGGACGTTGTTGATCTCAACGCCGGCCGGCGTGGTCACTGAAGGCACGCTGCCCGGCCAGCCGGATGTTCGCTATCGCTACGACGAAGGCTTTCTGAGCGTCTATCTGCGCTTCGGCGACGATGGCTGGCCGTTGATCTTTCATGGTCGCGCTGGCGTGGACGGACTATTCCGACTCGCAAGCGGAGTCGCGATTGGCCGCGATCTCGGCACCGGCATTGTCCTCAGCGAGACGGCGATCGATCGCGAAGAGCAGCGAAAGCGTGCGCTGACCGATGCCATGGCTGCAGGCAAGACCACGGATGATGAGCCCAAGCTATGCCCGCTGGAAACACCAGAACGCCCAACCAACAAGCGTCTTGAGTGGCGCCTCTATCAATATCAAACCACGAAAACGACGCCCGGCATGGCTTACGTGCTGGGGGGTGTTGAATACGACGGCTGTCGGGAGGACCAAGATGGCGAGATGGAGGAGACAAAAGGGCCCGGTTACGCAACAAAGAACAAGCTTGCAACGGGCGAATTTGAGGCTTGGTATCGTGGCGGGATCGAGATCGCGAAACAAATGGCTCGTCAATCGGTGGCTGCCTCTCAGAGTGGGCGAACAGTGACATGGTATGCAGCGGAGGAACCGATGGCGCGGTGGCTAGCGCGGCTCAAGGTCGTCCTCGGTCTCGGGAACATCGATGTCAAACACGTTCCCTACGTTGAACCCAACCAGACGACAATTGACATGATACGAAATCGTCTCGGCATTTAGCGGTGATGCCATGAGCTTCGACATTTTCGTGACGGCGTTTCGGGACAAAGATGTTCTTCCCATTCCGACGTCCGATGTAATCCGGCGATTTTCCGCGCACATCAAGGACGTTGAAAAGGACTACGGATGGTGGCGCTTGCATTTCGAAGAAGGCCCCTGCCTTGCTAGGCTCTCAGTTGACGAGGGCGAGACCACCAATGGGTTTGGTGTACTTCGCCCGCCCGGCTATCTAACTTTCTGGGAGATCATAGCCGGTGTGTTGAAAGACCTGCCCTGCGTCCTCTATTGGCCTGGTGACCGCGCGGTCATGGGCAGTCTCGAACTGCTGCCGCATCTGCCGGACGACCTTATAGAGGCATTTGGCATTCCACTGGTCTGCACAGATGGCGCGAAGATTCGGCAGTATGTCGAAGAGAACTCCTGATCCGTTTGTCGCAGACAACGGCGCTATTGGTCCTGAACGTATGGATCATGTGTCAATTTGCTGGCTGGGAGACGTATGGACCAACGCATCAGCCTGATTACCTTGGGCGTCGGCGACCTCGACCGCAGCCGTGCGTTCTACGAGCGGCTCGGCTGGACGCGGTCGATGAAGGCGGCCCCGAGCGTGGCCTTCTTCCAGGCTGGCGGCATGGTGCTGTCGCTCTATCCGCGCGCGGACCTGGCGCGGGATGCCGGCATCGATCCGCGCGGCCAGGGCTTCGGCGGCGTGGCGCTGGCCTACAACACCCGCACGCGCGCGGAAGTCGACGCCGTGCTGGCCGAGGCGGTGGCGGCCGGGGCGAAGCTGCTGAAGCCGGGGCATGACGCCTTCTGGGGCGGCTATTTCGGCTTCTTCGCCGACCCTGACGGGTTCGTCTGGGAAGTGGCCTGGAACCCCGGCTTCGTCATCGCCGCCGATGGCGGCGTAACCCTGCCGGATTGAGCCGGGCTACGCGCGCGACGAACGTCGCAGCCGCCGCGCGGCCCTAGCTGCGGTAGTCGGGTTCCTCCGCGTCCAGGATGCGCATCAGGGCGTCGAAGTGGTTGCGGGCGAAATTGGGGTAGGTCTCCCATTGCCGCGCGGTGCGCTCGGCGACCGCGTCGGACATCACCCGCAGCTTCTTGCCGGTCATGTAGGCGCCCACCAGCGTCTCGGCCGAGCGCTCGAGGTAGTAGAGGTCGTCGAAGGCCTGGGCGATCGAGTCGGCCGCCACGAGCACGCCGTG
>JADLEG010000255.1 GCA_020846275.1 Alphaproteobacteria bacterium | reverse complement strand
TGACGATGGTGGGGTAATTGGAGCGGGAGACGGGATTTGAACCCGCGACCCTCACGTTGGCAACGTGATGCTCTACCCCTGAGCTACTCCCGCACGCCAACGCCCGGCACTGACGCGGCCGGGCGCGGCGAGCAGCGGATCATATAGAAAAGCCGGGGCATTGCAAGCCTTCCGCCGCCCGGAATCGGGCGCGCGCGTTACGCGCACAACTCACAAACTCGCGGGTTGAGGGGCAGGGGAAGCTGTGTTAAGCGGGGCGCCTTCCATCAACCTGTCGAGGGGCCGTCCATGCGCGCGTCGCGTCCGACTTCGTTGTCCGTCGTCCGTCTGGCCTGTGCCGCCGCAGCCCTGGCGGTTCTTGCCGTCTGCCCGCCGGCCGATGCGCGCGAGATCCAGCTGCACTGCAAGCATGAGCTGGCCACCAAGCCGACCTTGTTCGTCTTCGACAGCGACAACCGCACCGCCTACTACGACGACGGCAAGCTGAAGCAGGGTACCGTGTCGGTCAACGAAAGCCAGATCACCTTCAAGCAGGTCGAATCGCAGCCGGTCTGCCATGTCAGCCAGATCGCCGGGAAGTCGGGCTGCAACGACGGCAAGCAGGTCACGGAATTCACCACCGTCATCAACCGCAAGGCCGGGACCTACCTGGTCTACTGCAAGAACATCCAGGACGATTCGAACAACTGGAAGCCGGGCCAGAACTGCTTCCCGCAAGGACCCAACAAGGGCACCTGCGACAAGAACTGACGGGTCAGCGCCGCACGAAGGCGTGGTAGCGCCGGAGCTGCAGCGCCCCGCTGTCGAGCGCGCGCAGGCGGCGCACCCATAGCTCGGCATCGTCGAGCAGCTGCAACAGAACGGGGCGCGGCGGGCGCTTGCCCGCCAGCCGCTCCAGGCATTCCTTCCAGCCCAACAAGCCCAGGCGGCGGTACTTCGCCGTCATGTCCTCGTTGATGCGCGTGTCGAAGCCCAGCTGCTTCAGCATCGCGGCGGTTTCCTCGCCGCTCCAGGGATGCGACGCGAAGGGCTCGGCCTCGATCCAGGCCTTCACCTCGGGCGTCACCGCGCGCGGCTTGCGCAGCACCAGGTCGGTGAACAGCACCTGGCCCTCGACGCTGACGCCGTTGGCGATCGCCGCGAACAGGGCCTGCTTGTTCCGGGCGCGATGGAACGTCTCCATCGCATAGATGCAATTGAAGCGCTGCTTGGCGAGCGCCAGCTTGTCGATGTCGTAGGCGACGATCGGCGCGCGGGTCTTCATGCCGGACTTGATCGAGAGCTGCATGGCGGCCTGGGCATACTCGGGGTCGGGCTCCATGCCGGTCACCCAGACCTTGTAGCGCTCGGCCACCGCGCGCGTGCCGCCGCCCAGCCCGGCGCCGAGATCGACCACCGTCATCTTCTCGTTGAGCGCGAAGGGCTTCACCAGATCGGGAACGTAGGTCTTGTCGAGCGGCTCGCGGAAACCCGCGCCCCACAAGGCGGTCAGGCTTTCGAGCTTCTCGGGCGGCAGGCGCAGGCGGGGCTTGGCGGGCGCTGGCGCCGCCGCGGCGGGCCTGGCGGCGGCGGGGCCCGATGCCTTGCCGGTTCCCGCGGATGGCGGCGCTTCAGGCTCGGCAACCGGATCGCTGCCGTCCCACCAAGCCTTGAGCCGCGTGCGCATCGACAGCGCGTCGCTGCTGTCCTCCGGGGCCGCCGCCTTCTCGGCCATGGCGGCGATCTCGTCGACCAGCTTGCCCGGATCGGCCCCGTCCCACCACGCGCGGAAGCGCACCGCCGCGCGCCGGAGCGCGGGGCGCGGCTTGGTCGGGGACTCCGCAATGGATTGCGCCTGGGTCACGCGCGCCGCACCACTTCCGCGGCCGCCGGCGTGGCGACCAAATCGCCACGCGTAGACGGTCCGCCTATGTCGCTACACCAACGGTAGTTTAGAAAAGGTTACCGCTGATCCGCGCGACGAAGGACGGGCATCGGGAACGAGAGGGCGGGGCGATGGTGGGCGCGGCAAGGATTGAACTTGCGACCCCTACGATGTCAACGTAGTGCTCTCCCGCTGAGCTACGCGCCCTCGCCATGGGACGGCCGGCCCGTGTCGGCCGGCGTCGGGACCGGGGCACATAGCATCAAACGCGCGGCCGGCGCAACCCTGGCCGCCCCGGCCGGCAGGCCAGGCCCGCCGGCTGACACACAAGCGCGGCCCGCCTGCCCGGACTGCCCGCCGCGCCCTGATTGCGCTCACGAAATCGCGGGTTTCCGGGAGGATGACAGCGCCGCGCGGTTGCCGTAAATCAATCCCATGGACACCCTAGCCGTCGAAGGCTTCAGGCCGCCGCCGTTCGAAATCCTGGCGCCCTCGCGCCAGGCCGTGCCCCTGGTGGTCGCCTCGCCCCATAGCGGCACCTACTACCCGCCGGAGTTCGTCGCCTCCTCGCGGCTCGACGCCGTGGCGCTGCGGCGCTCGGAGGACAGCTTCATCGACGAGATCTTCGGCCAGGCGCCGCGCCTGGGCGCGCCCCTGCTGCGCGCGCTGTTCCCGCGCGCCTATGTCGATCCGAACCGCGAGCCCTACGAGCTCGACCCCGCGATGTTCGCCGATGCGCTGCCCGGCTTCGCCAACACGCGCTCGCCGCGCGTGGCCGCCGGGCTGGGCACGATCGCGCGGGTGGTCGCCACCGGCCGCGACATCTACCGCGACAAGCTGCGCCTGGCCGAGGCGCTGGAGCGCATCCAGGCGATGTACCAGCCCTATCACGGCGCGCTGCGGCGCCTGATCTCGGAGACGCGCGAGGCGTTCGGCTGCTGCATCCTGATCGACGCGCATTCCATGCCGTCGGTCGGCGGCCCGATGGACGCCGATGCCGGAAGGGCGCGGGTCGACGTGATCCTGGGCGACGTGCACGGCGCGTCCTGCGCGCCCGTCGTCACCGAGACCGCCGAGCAGACCCTGCGCGCGCTTGGCTACGCGGTGACCCGCAACAACCCCTATTCGGGCGGCTTCACCACCCAGAACTACGGGCGGCCCCGGCGCGGCATCCATGCGCTGCAGATCGAGATCAACCGCGGCCTGTACATGGACGAGGAAACGATCACGCGCAAATCCGCCATCGCCAACCTGACACGCGACATGACCGCCGTGCTGACCGCGCTGGGCGCGATCGACCGGCAGGCGCTCGCTTTGGCCTGACGCGATGGCGGCGCATGACGCCCTGAACCGGGACGCCCCGGCCGCGCCGGCGGCCGTCGCGGTGCGCGACGCCGGGCTGGACGACCTGCCCGCCGTAGCGGCGATCTATGGCCATCATGTCCTCTACGGCCTGGGCTCGTTCGAGGAGCAGCCGCCGGACCTGGCGGAGATCACCAAGCGGTTTCGTGCCGTGGCGGAGGCCGGCCTGCCCTACCTGGTGGCGACGCTGGACGGCAAGGTGGCGGGCTACGCCTATGCCGGCCCGTTCCGGCCCCGCCCGGCCTATCGCCATACGGTCGAGAATTCGGTCTACGTGGCGCCGGGCATGGATGGGCGGGGCATCGGCCGGGCGCTGCTGGCCGCGCTAGTCGAGCGCTGCACCGCCCTGGGGCGCCGCCAGATGGTGGCGGTGATCGGCGGCGCTTACGAGAACGCCGGCTCGGCCCGCGTCCATGCCGCCCTGGGGTTCAAGGAAGCCGCCCTGCTGCGCGCGGTGGGGTGGAAGTTCGGCCGCTGGGTGGACGTGCTGATGATGCAGCGGCCGCTCGGGCCCGGCAGCGACCTGCCGCCCGACCGCTAGACGGCCCGGCAGGCGGCCCAGCGCCAAGTCATTCGTATACCTACAGAAAAACGGGCCATGTCTTGCGACACGGCCCGAGTTTAGGGAGGAAACGCCCAAGAAGAGCACGACAGAGACTGCCGTGCAGCCTTCATTTGGCGATGCACAATATGGCACCGCTATGAATCTAAGGCAACAAAAATCGCGAAAAAATTCTTTGATTCATGCTGTTACCAAAATTGTGCCAAATTCCGTTCTGGCTTAACCCCTAATATATTGTGCATTGCACAAGGACGGGGCAAGCCGCCGCCTGGTCCGCAGCAACTGTCTATTCCCGCGGCAGCGCTTCGAATTGCCCTGCGATTGACCACGACCCTGGCACGCCGGTTGCGACCATAGGCGGGCAAGGAGAATCGCATGGCCAGAATTGCCCAGCCGCCGGAGGCCCCACGCACGTCCCGGCGCGCCCTGACCGCGCCCGGACGCCCGCGCCTCTGGCGCGCCGCCCTGCTGGCCCTGGCGGCGCTGGCGATCGTGCCGACCTCGGCAAAAGCCGAGGTTTTCGGCCGCCTGTCGCGCGGCGCGCCGGACGCCTGCCGCATCGCCATCGACCGCATCGAGCGGGAAGCGAACATCCCCGCCCAGCTCATGACCGCGATCTCGATGGTGGAATCGGGCCGGCCCGATCCGGACACGGGGGAAAAAATTGCCTGGCCCTGGACGGTCAACAATGCCGGGGACGGGCGGTATTTCGACACCAAGGCCCAGGCGATGACCCATGTGCGGGCGCTGGTCGCGCGCGGCCAGCGCAACATCGACGTGGGCTGCATGCAGGTCAACCTGATGTACCACCCCGAGGCCTTCGTCGACCTGGACGAGGCGTTCGACCCGCTGTCGAACGTGGCCTACGCGGCGCGCTACCTGAAGGACCTGCGCGACCAGACCCATTCCTGGTCGCTCGCGGTGGCGAACTACCATTCCGCCACGCCCGAGCGCGGCCAGATCTACCGCAAGAAGGTGTTCGACACCTGGACCCAGGCGCGGCTGGAATACGACCGTCAGAACCGCGCTGCGGTGATCGCCGAATACCAGGCGCTGCGCGAGAAGCGGGCCCAGCTTGCGGCTGCCCGCGGCTTCACCGCGTCCGGCGTGACGGTGCTGCGCCCGCGCGACACTCAGGACCGGTTCGGCTGGATCAATCCCGCCAGCTCGGCCCGATCCGGCGCCCAACGCATCCAGTCGCCGACCCCCATGCCCCAGCGGTTGACGTGGTCGCGGTCGGCGCCGCGCGACAGCAGCAGTTCCACCACGCTCGACTGACCGCGCACGGCCGCGTGCATCAGCGCGGTATTGCCATCCTCGCCGGCGCTGTCGACCGCCGCGCCGCGATCCAGCAGCAGCGCGACCAGCCCGGCCTCGCCGGTCATCGCCGCCAGCACCAGCGCGGGCTCGCCGCCGGGTCCGCGCGCATCGACGCGGGCGCCAGCGTCGAGCGCCCGGGACGCGGCCGCGAGGTCGGCGCGCCCGATCGCGGTCAACAGATCCCCGTCGCTCATCCTCCGTCCCTCCGTCCCTCCGCCTGCGGACTTTTCCAGCCGTCTACTATAGAAGACGGGACGCAAGCAAAGCCCGCCGGAGACCACCGCCCATGACCATCGACCTTGCCCGCGCCCGCGCCGACACGCCGGGCACCGAAGCGGTGCTGCATTTCAACAACGCCGGCATGGCGCTGACGCCGCGGCCGGTGATCGACGCGGTCAAGGAGCATCTCGACCTCGAGGCCAGGATCGGCGGCTACGAGGCGGCCGACCGCGCCGAGCCGGCGGTCGAGCGGGTCTATGACGCCACCGCCGAGCTGATCGGCGCAAAGCGCGAGGAGATCGCGATCGTCGAGAATGCGACGCGCGCCTGGGACATGGCGTTCTACGCGATGGCGTTCAAGCCGGGCGACCGCATCCTGACGGCGGTCTCGGAGTACGCCAGCAACTACATCGCCTTCCTGCAAGTAGCCCGGCGCACCGGCGCGGTGGTCGAGACGGTGCCCAACGACGCCAAGGGCCAGCTCGACGTGGCGGCGCTGGAACGGATGCTCGACGGGCGCGTCAAGCTGATCGCCATGACGCATGTGCCGACCAACGGCGGGCTGGTCAATCCCGCCGAGGCGGTGGGCCGCGTCGCGCGGGCGGCGGGGATTCCCTACCTGCTCGACGCCTGCCAGTCGGTCGGCCAATTGCCGGTGGACGTGGGACGCATCGGCTGCGACATGCTGTCGGCGACCGGGCGCAAGTACCTGCGGGGGCCGCGCGGCACCGGCTTTCTCTTCGTGCGCTCCGACTTCATCGACCGGCTCGAACCGCCCTTCCTCGACCTGCACGCGGCGAAATGGACGGCGCCCAACCGCTATGAGCTGCGGACGGACGCGCGGCGCTTCGAGAACTGGGAATGCAACGTGGCGGCCAAGATCGGCCTGGGCGTGGCGATCGACTATGCGCTGGGCTGGGGCATGGCGGCGATCGGCGAGCGCGTCGCGACGCTGGCCCAGGACCTGCGCGACCGCCTGGGCGCCATCCGCGGCGTCGTGCTGCGCGACCTGGGCGAAACGACGTGCGGCATCGTCACCTTCACCAAGGAGGGCATGGCGCCGACGGCGATCAAGGAGGCGCTGGCCGGCCAGCACGTCAACGTCACGACGTCGAGCCGCCATTCGACCATGCTGGACATGACCCAGCGCCAGCTCGACATGGTCGTGCGCGCCTCGGTGCACTACTACAACAGCGAGAACGAGGTGGACCGCTTCGCGCGCGCAATAGCGGCATTGGCGTAGCCGCCGGCGGCCGCTCGGCTTGACGCCAGCATGCTGCGGCTCCTACCGTCCTGATGCAGTACCGGCCGCCGCCCGCTACCGCAGGGAACCGGGCGAAAGCCGCGACACGGGGAGCACATCATGGGCATTCGCACGATACGCGCCGCGCTGGCGGCCGTCGCCGCCGCCGTCCTGGCGTTCGGGGTCACGACGGCGGCCGACGCACAGCAGAAGACGGAATCGACCTGGGACCAGATCAAGCGCACCGGCAAGGTCCGCATGGGCGTCTTCGACTATCCGCCCTACTACGTCCGCGACAAGGCGTCGGGCGAGTGGAAGGGCGCGATGGTCGAAATGGGCCAGGACATCGCCAAGGAACTCGACGTCAAGTTCGAGGCGGTGGAGGTCGGCGGCTGGGGCGAGGTGGTGCTGGCGCTGCAGTCGAACAAGATCGACTTCCATCCCGCGCTGCAGGCGACGCCCAAGCGCGCCACGTCGATCGACTTCGCCGGCCCGATCTACTGGATCGAGTGGGTGACGGTGAACAACCCGAAGTTCAAGGGCAAGACCTGGGCCGACTACAACAAGCCGGAAGTGAAGGTCGCGGTGATGACCGGCTCGGCCGACGAGGTGATCCTGCGCAAGATGGCGCCCAAGGCCACGCGCGTGGAGATGAAGGAATTGTCGCAGATCATCCTGGCGGTCTCTTCGGGCCGCGCCGACGCGTTCACCACGACCGTGCTGTCGAGCATGATCGCCAAGAGCAAGAACCCGGACCTCGGCGAATTCGTCAATCCCGAGCCGCGCGTGGCGCTGCCCGGCTATATCGGCCTGCGCATGGAAGAGGACAACCGCTGGCAGAAGTTCCTGGACCGCTGGGCGGAATGGAACATCCTGCTCGGCTACAACGAGCAGCGCCTGCTGGGCTCGCTCGGCACCGCCGGCATCACCGAGATCCCGCCGACGGTCTCGTTCTCGCCGAAGTAACGCGATCCGAAGCTCCCGCCGTCCGCCGGGCGGCGGGAGCGCATCGCGATCGCCCCTCCGCCGCCGCCGCGGGCCCGCCGGGCGGCCGGCTTCCGCCAGGAATTCGACACCATGGCCGTTTCTGACCGCGACGTGACCGTGATCGGCGCCGGGATCGTCGGCGTATGCTGCGCGCTCTATTTGCAGCGCGAGGGGTTCAAGGTCCGCCTGATCGACCGCGGCGGGCCGGGCGAAGGCGCGTCCTTCGGCAACGCCGGCAACCTGGGCATCGCGTCCTGCGTGCCGCTGGGCCTGCCCGGCGTGCTGAAGAAAGTGCCGCGCATGCTGTTCGACGCGGATGCGCCGCTGAAACTGCAGCTCGGCCATTTTCCGCGCGCCCTGCCTTGGCTCCTGCGCTTTCTGGCCGCGTCGCGCCCCGCTTCCGTCGAGGCGATCGCCGATGCGCGCCACAGCCTGCTCAGCCGCCTGCACGAGGGCTACGACCCGCTGATCGCCGATGCCGGCGCGCAGGACCTGATCAACCCCAGCGGCCTGATCATGACCTGGGAAAGCGAGGAGGCCTTCGCCGGCGCCGCCTATGGCCTGGACCTGCGCCGGCGCCGCGGCATCCATTTCGAGACGCTGGACGGCAACGAGGCGCGGCAGATCGAGCCGTCCCTCTCGCCCGCGGTCGCGCGCGCGGTCTACATCCCGCGCCTGGCGCATGTGATGGACCCGCTCAGCCTGACCCAGGCGCTGGCGCGCGATTTCCAGAAGCGCGGCGGCGCGGTCGTGCGCGCCGCCGTGAGCGGGTTCGAGACCGGACCCGATGGCCCGCGCAAGGTGGTGACCGACCAGGGCAGCCTGGACGCGTCGCGGATCGTGATCGCCGCCGGCGTGTGGTCGCGCCCGCTGGCCGCGCAGCTCGGCACCGACGTGCCGCTGGAGGCCGAGCGCGGCTATCACGTGATGTTTCCCGAGCAGGAAACCAAGCTGCGCGTCGCGGTGATGTCGGCCGACCGCTACATCGCCGTCACGCACATGAACGAGGGCATCCGCGCCGCCGGCATCGCCGAGTTCGCCGCCCCCGACGCGCCGCCCAACATGGCGATCGCCAAGACCGTGCGCCGCCACGCCCAGGCGCTGATCCCGCGCCTCAAGGGCGAGCCGAAGAGCGAATGGATGGGGCCGCGCCCCTCGCATCCCGATTCCAAGCCGGTGATCGGACGCTCGCCGCGCTTTCCCAACGTCTGGTTCGCCTTCGGCCACGACCATATCGGCCTGGCGCTGGCCGGAATCACCGGCAAGCTGATCGGCGAGCTGGTCGCGGGCAAGCCGCCCAGCGTCGACCTGTCGCCGTTCCGGCCGGACCGGTTCTGAGCCCGGGGCGGGAGGAGGGCGCCGATGGGATACCGGTGGGATTTCAGCGTCGTCTTCGCCTACGGCCACTTCTGGCTCAAGGGCGCGGGCGTCACCATGGCCTATGCGCTGGGCACGGTGCTGGGCGGGCTGATGATCGGCGCGGTCTGCGGCATAGCGTTGCTCTATCGCCGGCGCTGGGCGACGTTCCCGATCCGCGCCTATGTCGAGGTGTTCCGCTGCACGCCGCTGCTGGTGCAGATCGTGTGGTTCTACTTCGCGCTGCCGATCGTGCTGAAGGTCGAGATGCCGGCCTGGCTCGCCGCCGGCCTCGGCCTCACCCTCTACATGGGCGCCTTCGCGACCGAGATCGTGCGCGGCGGGATCATCTCGATCGACCGCGGCCAGTGGCAGGCGGCGCGCGCGCTGGGCATGACCTATGGCGAGCTGATGCGCCACATCATCCTGCCCCAGGCGGTCCGGCGCATGATCCCGCCGCTGGTCAACCAGTCGGTGATCCAGCTCAAGAACACCGCGCTGCTCTACGTGGTCGCAGTGCCGGACCTGATGTACACCGGCTCGATCGTCGTGGCCGACACGTTCCGGCCGCTCGAGGTCTACACCAGCGTGGCCGTGATGTACTTCCTGATCCTCTATCCGCTGACCCACTGGGCCAAGCGGCTGGAGACGCGCATTGAAGCCTGAGGCGATGATCCGGCTCGAGGGGCTGCGCAAGAACTACGGCGCGGTCGAGGCGGTGCGCGACGTGTCGCTCGATGTGCGGCGCGGCGAGGTGGTGGTGATCATCGGCCCGTCGGGCTGCGGCAAGTCGACCCTGCTGCGCTGCATCAACCTCTTGGAGGAGCCGTCGGCCGGCATGCTGACGGTGGGCGGGCGCGCGATCGCCTTCGGCCCCGGCAAGCGCCTGCCGCACGGGCGCGACCTGGCGCGCTTCCGCGCGCGGATCGGCATGGTGTTCCAGCATTTCGACCTGTTCCCGCACATGACCGCGCTGGAGAACGTCATGGCGGGACCGGTGATCGTCAAGAAGATGGCGCGCCCCGAGGCCGAGGCGATCGCGCGCGACCTATTGGGCAAGGTCGGGCTGGCCGAGCAGGCCCAGCGCTATCCGCGCGAGATCTCGGGCGGCCAGCAGCAGCGCGTCGCGATCGCCCGGGCGCTGGCCATGGCGCCGGAGGTGATGCTGTTCGACGAGGTCACCTCGGCGCTCGATCCCGAGCTGGTCGGCGAGGTGCTGGAGGTCATGAAGCAGCTCGCGGCCGACGGCACGACCATGATCGTTGTCACCCACGAGATGGGCTTTGCCCGCGACGTCGCGCACCGCGTGGTGTTCATGGACGCGGGCCAGGTGGTCGAGGAGGGCACCGCCGAGGACGTGCTGGTGCATCCGAAGAACCAGCGCACGCAATCCTTCCTGGCGCGCTTCCACAGCACGATGGCGCCCAAGCAGGCCTGAGTCCGCTCACGCCGGCAACGGCAGTCCCTCGGCCTTCAGCGCCGCGGCCTGGCGGCGGGCCAATGCCTTGTCGTCGAAGCCGTCGATCAGCTCGTGGAACAGGCGGTGCCAGTTCACCTCGGCCTTCAGCCGCAGGAACACCGAGCCGAGTCCGATGGCGGCGCGGTCCATGAACACGAACTCGCGCGGCGGCTTGACGCCGCCGAGCCGGCGCAGCTCGGCATGGACCTTCTCCGCGGCCTCGCGGCCATAGGTGCCGCTTTCCTTGGTCTGGATGCGGCGCGTGCGATCCTCGAGCAGCGGCGCGTAGACGAAGCGCGCCCACAGGTTCAGCACGTCGATCAGCGCCTTGTCCAGGCGCTGGAAGCCCCAGGTCTCGTAGGCATGCACGGCCAGCGCCTCGTCGCCGTCGCGCAGCGCGCGATAGAGGTCGATCACGCCCTTGACGAAGCTGGGGCGGAACACGCGGATGCAGCCGTAGTCCAGCAGGTTGACGTGCTGGTCCGGGCGGACCGTGTAGTTGCCGAGATGCGGGTCGCCGTGGATCACGCCGTAGCCGTAGAACGGCACGTACCAGGCCCGGAACATGTTGTGGGCAAGCCTGTTGCGCTTGGCCAAGGGCAGATCGGCCGCCGTCATGAGCGGCTTGCCGTCGAGCCACGTCATGGTCAAGAGGCGCGCCGTGGACAGGGGCGCGATCACATCAGGCACGCTGACCCCCGCCTCGTCCTTCAGCATCCGCGCGTAGAGGCGCATGTGCCTGGCCTCGCGCGCATAGTCCAGTTCCTCGCGCAGCCGCGCGGAGATCTCGGCATGGATCTGCTCGGTGGCGATGGCGCGGTCGTAGCGCTCGTAGATCGCGAAGACCAGCTTGAGCTGGCGCAGGTCGGCCTCCACGGCCGAGGCCATGTCGGGATACTGCAGCTTGCACGCGACCTGGGTGCCGTCGGGCAGTTGGGCGCGATGCACCTGGCCCAGCGAGGCGGCGTGCGTGGCCTGGCGCTCGAAGCTCTTGAAGCGCGTCAGCCAGTCCGGCCCCAGCTCGCTCGCCATGCGCCGGCGCACGAAGGGCCAGCCCATCGACGGCGCGTCGGCGTGGAGCTGGGTCAGCTCGTCGACATACTCCTCGGGCATCGCGTCGGGAATGGTGGCCATCAGCTGCGCCACCTTCATCAGCGGCCCCTTCAAGCCGCCCAGCGCCCGGCGCAGATCCTCGGCATGTCGCGCGCGGTCCAGCTTCACGCCCAGGTAGCGTTCGCCCGCCAGCCGCGCGGCGAGCCCGCCGACGGCCGTGGTCACGCGGGCGTAGCGGCGAACCCGCCCGCCCAGGCTGTCGCGGTCCTCGCGCGCCGTGGAAGCCGGCTTGGGGCGGGGCATGCGCGCGCTCAGGAACTGGCCTCGATCTCGTCGATGAAGCCGCGGATCACGCCCAGGCCGCGCTGCCAGAACCGGGGATCGGTGGCGTCGAGCCCGAACGGCGCCAGCAGCTCCTTGTGCCGGAGCGTCCCGCCGGCCTTCAGCATGCCGAGATACTTCTCGACGAAGCGCGGATGGGCGTCCTGGTAGACGGCGTAGAGCGAGTTCACCAGGCAGTCGCCGAAGGCGTAGGCGTAGACATAGAACGGCGAATGCACGAAATGTGGGATGTAGGCCCAGTAGTACTGGTACTCGGGATCGAAGTGCAGCGCCGGGCCCAGGCTTTCGCCCTGCACGTCCATCCAGATCTTGCCGATGCGCTCGGCGGTCAGCTCGCCCTTGCGGCGTTCGTCGTGGATGCGCGTCTCGAAGTCGAAGAAGGCGATCTGGCGGACCACCGTGTTCAGCATGTCCTCGACCTTGCTCGCCAGCAGCACGCGCCGGCGCCTGGGGTCCTTTTCCTTGGCCAGCAGCGCGCGAAACGTCAGCATCTCGCCGAACACCGAGGCGGTCTCGGCGAGCGTCAGCGGCGTGTCGGCCATCAGGTGGCCCTGCGCGCCCGCCAGGATCTGGTGACAGCCGTGGCCAAGCTCGTGCGCCAAGGTCATCACGTCGCGCGCCTTGCCCTGGTAGTTCAGCAGCAGGTAGGGATGCGCGCTGGGCACCGTGGGATGCGCGAAGGCGCCGCCCGCCTTGCCGGCGCGCGCCGGCGCGTCGATCCAGGCATTGTCGAAGAACCGCTTGCCGATCGAGGCGAGGTCGGGCGAAAAGGCGCCGTAGGCGCCGAGCACCATGTCGCGCGCCTCCTCCCAGCCGATCTCGCGGTCGTCGTCCTCGGGCAAAGGCGCGTTGCGGTCCCAGTATTCCAGCCGGTCGAGGCCCAGCCACTTCGCCTTGATCGCGTAGTAGCGGTGCGACAGCCCGCCATAGGACGACTTGACCGCCGCCACCAGCGCGTCCACCACCTCGTCCTCGACGAAGTTGCCGAGGTTGCGCGAGGACACCGGGCGCTTGTAGCCGCGCCAGCGGTCCTCGATCTCCTTGTCCTTGATCAGCGTGTTGGTGACCAGCGCGAAGGTCCGCGCATTGTCGCCCAGGCCCTGGGCGAAGGACTTCCCGGCATTGCGGCGCGTGTCGCGGTTCTTGTGCGAGAGCAGGTGCAGCACCTCGGTCGAGGTCAGCTTGCGCCCGTCGACCTCGAACCGCAGGCTCGCCATCGTCTCGTCGAACAGGCGCACCCAGGCATTGCGGCCGGCGACCGACTTCTCGTGCAACAGCTTCTCCAGCTCGTCGGAGAGCTGGTGCGGGCGGAAGGCGCGCACGTCGCGCAGCCAGGGCGCGTAGCGCTTGGCGCCGGGCTCGGCGAGCTGGCGTTCCAGCACCGCGTCGTCGATCCGGTTGACCTCGAGCGCGAAGAACAGCGTGCGCGTGGAGATGTCGGTCACCCGCTCCTGCATGGTCTGGTAGAAGCGCCCGATCTCGGCGTCCGACATGTTGCCGGCATGCAGGAGCTGGGCGAAGGAGGACAGCCGCGACAGGGTCTCGCTGATCGTCTCGTACGCGCCGATGGCCTTGCCCAGCTCGGCGCCGCTCAGGCCCGCCAGCTTGCCCTTGTAGGCCTGCTCGAACTGCGCGGCCGCCGCCTCGGCCCCGTCCAGGTCGGATTTCAACTTGGGGGAATCCACCCCGGCATAGAGATCGCCCAGGTTCCATTCCGGCAGGCTGACGCTCGCGCGGGCGGCAGGCGAAGCCGGGCCGGACGATCCGAGATCGGGAGAGCGGCGCATCACTATTCCTCCAAAGGCGGCCAAGGCGATATAAGTCGCCAAGGCCCGGGCGACAAGAATAGCCCGGTCCGGCCGCCCGGGGGGAAACCATGTCGAACGCCGTCGATACGGCGCAATTCCGCAATCTGGCCCAGATGTTCTTCACGGTCGCGGGCCGCATGGGCGACCGGCCCTTTGCCTGGGCGAAGAAGGCCGGCCAATGGCAGTCCACCAGCTGGGCCGCCGCCGCCGCCGATGCGCGCGCCCTGGCGCTGGCCCTGCGGGCGATGGGCGTCCGCGCGGGCGACCGCGTCTTCCTGGTCGCCGAGAACCGGCCGGAATGGCCGGTCGCCGATGTCGCCATCATGGCGGCCGGCGCGATCACGGTGCCGGCCTACATCACCAATACAGCCGCCGACCATCGCCACATCCTGACCGACAGCGGCGCGCGCCTGGCGATCGTGTCGACCCCGCGGCTGTTGGAGCCGGTGCTCGCCGCCGCGGCCGACGCGCCGGCGCTCGAGGCCGTGATCATGATCGAGCCGGGTGCCGCCGCACCCGCCGCCGGCCGGCCGCGCATCCTCGCCTGGACCGAGGCGCTGGCGAGGGGCAAGGGCGGCGATCCCGCGGGACTGGCCCAGCGCGCGCGGACCGACACGGCCTGCCTGATCTACACCTCCGGCACGGGCGGCGCGCCGAAGGGGGTGATGCTGAGCCACGGCGCGATCCTGCACAACTGCCGCGGCGCGCGCCTTCTGCTCGAGACGCTGGGCCTGGAGGACGAGACGTTCCTGTCCTTCCTTCCGCTGTCGCATTCCTATGAGCACACGGCGGGGCTGCACTTCCCGATCTCGATCGCCGCCCAGATCTACTATGCCGAGGGCGCCGACAAGCTGGCCGCCAACCTGCCCGAGACGCGCCCCACAATCATGACCGCCGTTCCGCGCCTCTACGAGATGATGCACCAGCGCATCGTCGCAGGCGTCGAGCGCACGGGCGGGCTGAAGGCGAAGCTGTTTCACCGCGCCCTGGCGCTGGGGCGCAAGAAATACACGGATCCGCGCAGCCTGTCGCTCGTCGAGCGGTTGACGGACGCGGTGCTGGACAGGCTGGTGCGCGACAAGGTGCGCGCGCGGTTCGGCGGCCGGCTGAAGGTGATGGTGTCGGGCGGCGCGCCGCTCAATGCCGAGATCGGGCTGTTCTTCACCGCGCTGGGGGTGCGCATCCTGCAGGGCTACGGCCTGACCGAATGCGCGCCGCTGTCCAACTGCAACCCGCCGCCCCGGGTGAAGATCCACACCGTCGGGCCGGCGGTCGCGGACGTCGAGGTCCAGATCGCCGCGGACGGCGAGATCCTGATCCGCGGGGAGAACGTGATGCAGGGCTATTGGGGCCTTCCGGACCTGACCGCGCAGACCGTGCGCGACGGCTGGCTGCACACCGGCGACATCGGCGTGCTCGACGCCGACAACTACCTCCAGATCACCGACCGCAAGAAGGACATCATCGTCAACTCGGGCGGCGACAACGTGGCGCCTCAGCGCGTCGAGGGATTCCTGACGCTGCGGCCCGAAATCGCGCAGGCGATGGTGCACGGCGACCGCCGGCCCTACCTGGTGGCCGTGGTCGTGCCGCGCCAGGAGTTCCTGGAAGCCTTCGCCAAGGCCCACGGCCGCCCGCCGAACCTGGCCGCGCTGGCGGACGACGCCGATTTGCACAAGGCGCTGGGCACAGCGCTGGACCAGGTCAACGCCGGCCTGTCGGTGATCGAACGCGTGCGCCGCTTCGTGGTGGCGAGCGAGCCCTTCACGATCGCCAACGGCATGATGACCCCCTCGATGAAGGTCCGCCGCCATGTCGTGAAGCAGGCCTATGGCGAGAAGCTGGAGGGGCTCTACTGACGCGGCTTCGGCGACAGCCGGATGACCCCTCACCCTCCCAACGCTTCGCGTCGGGTCCCTCCCTCTCCCCGCTTGCGCGGGGCGAGGGGGTTTAAGGAAGCGGTCCCTCGCCACCCGCGATAGCGGGGGAGAGGGACGCGGAGGCTTAGGCGCGCAGCGCCTTAGCCGAAGCTGGGTGAGGGGGGCGCGGCGCCGTTGCTAGCGCCTGGCCAGCACCCGGTCCGCCACGAACGGGTTCGACTGGCGCTCCTGGCCGAAGGTCGACGGGCTGCCGTGGCCGGGCACGAAGGTCGTGTCGTCGCCCAGCTTCCACAGCTTCTGCGTGATCGAATGGATCAGCGTGGCGTGGTCGCCCTTAGGGAAATCGCTGCGGCCGATCGAGCCCTGGAAGATCACGTCGCCGACGAAGGCGAGCTTGGACGGCACGTGGTGGAACACCAGGTGGCCGGGCGTGTGGCCCGGGCAGTGGATCACGTCGAACGCGAGGTCGCCCACCGTTACCGTGTCCCCGTCCTCCAGCCAGCGGTCGGGGGTGAACTTGCGGCACCAGGTCATGCCGTACTTCGCGCGCGAGTCCTCGATGCGGTCGATCCAGAACTGATCCTCGCGCTGCGGCCCCTCCACCGGCACCTTCAGTTGCTCGGCCAGGTCGGCCACCGCGCCGGCATGATCGGAATGCGCGTGCGTCACCAGGATTTTCTCGATGGTGACGCCGTGCTCCCCGGCCGCCTCCAGGATACGGTCGATCTCGCCGCCCGGGTCGACGACCGCGCCGCGCATCGTCCGGGTGCACCACAGGACCGAGCAGTTCTGCTGGAACGGCGTCACCGGCACGATCACGGCCTGCAAGGGCAGTTTCTCGGCCATGCGAAGGCTCAGGCGACCTTCTTGCCGTCGGCGAACACCTGCTTCCAGGCCAGGATGCGGATGCTCTTGCGCAGGCCCGCCTTGTAGAAGGGGTCGGCCTCGAGCATCGTCCGCACCTCGTCGGCGCTCGTCGCCTCGACGATCCAGATGCCGCCGGCCGCAGCGTTGGTCTTGGTGTCGGTGAGCGGCCCGGCCGAGCGGATCCTGCCCAGCAGCGTCTCCAGATAGGCCACGTGGTCCTTCAGGTATTTCGGCCGCACGTCGGCCTTGGACGGCTCGTCTTCCAGCAGCACCACGTATAGCACGCGCGTTCTCCTTGATGTGACCGGCGCGGCCGCCGCCGCCCCTCGCCCAATCCAATACGAAGCCCTATATGTTTGCGCAATCCCCGGAACGGAAGACCCAGCCATGCATCCAGACGCGCAGGAAGCCCATCCCAAGACCATCCGGTTGGCCGACTACGCGCCGCCGGATTTCCTGGTCGACACGATCGACCTGGAGTTCGACCTGGACGAGCGCGAGACCGTGGTGCGCGCGCGCCTGGCGCTGCGGCGCAATCCGGCGCGCCCCGCCAAACAGCCGCTGGTGCTGGACGGCCAGGGCCTGGCGCTGCAGTCGATCGCGATCGACGGGCATCCGCTGAGCCCGGCCGACTATGCGCTGGGGCCGGAGAGCCTGACGATTACCAAGGTGCCGGACCGCTTCACGCTCGACACGATGGTGCGCATCGATCCCCAGGCCAACACGGCGCTCGAGGGTCTCTACGTCTCCAGCGGCAATTTCTGCACGCAGTGCGAGGCCGAAGGGTTCCGGCGCATCACCTTCTATCCCGACCGGCCCGACGTGATGGCGCGCTACACCACGATGATCCGCGCCGACCGGGGAAAATTCCCGGTGCTGCTGTCGAACGGCAACCTGGTCGCGTCGGGATCGCTGACCGACGGCCGGCACTACGCCAAGTGGGAAGACCCGTTCCCCAAGCCCGCCTACCTGTTCGCGCTGGTCGCGGGCAGACTGGTCTCGGTGGACGACCGCTTCGTCACGCGCTCGGGCCGCAAGGTCGAGCTTCAGATCTTCGTCGAGCCGGGCAACCAGGACAAGTGCGGCCACGCCATGGAAAGCCTGAAGCATTCGATGAAATGGGACGAGGACCGCTACGGGCTGGAATACGACCTCGACCGTTTCATGATCGTCGCGGTGGGCGACTTCAACATGGGGGCGATGGAGAACAAGGGCCTCAACATCTTCAACACCAAGTACATCCTGGCGCGGCACGACACCGCGACCGACGACGACTACCACGGCGTCGAGGGCGTGGTGGCGCACGAGTATTTCCACAACTGGACCGGCAACCGCGTGACCTGCCGCGACTGGTTCCAGCTCTCGCTGAAGGAGGGCCTGACCGTCTTCCGCGACCAGGAGTTCACGGCCGACATGAACGACGCCGCGGTCGAGCGCATCGCCGCGGTGCGCGGGTTGCGCGCGCTGCAGTTCCCCGAGGACGCGAGCCCGATGGCGCATCCCGTGCGCCCGGACAGCTATATCGAGATCAACAATTTCTACACCAAGACCGTCTACGAGAAGGGCGCCGAGGTCGTGCGCATGTACCAGACCCTCTTGGGCCGCGACGGGTTCCGCCGGGGGATGGACCTCTACTTCAAGCGCCATGACGGCCAGGCCGTGACCTGCGACGATTTCCTGACCGCGATGGCCGATGCCAACGGCGCCGACTTCACCCAGTTCAAGCGCTGGTATTCGCAGGCCGGCACGCCGCGGGTGAAGGCGCGCGGCGCGCACGACAAGGCGGCCAGGCGCTACACGCTGACGCTGGAGCAGTCCTGCCCGCCGACGCCGGGCCAGCCGGCCAAAGAGCCGTTCCACATCCCGGTCGCAGTCGGGCTGCTGGGCGCGGACGGCAAGGACCTGAAGCTGCGCCTCGAGGGCGAACCCAAGGCCAAGGGCACGACGCGCGTGCTTGATCTGAAGCAGCCCCGCCAGGAGTTCGTGTTCGAGGACGTGGCCGAGCCGCCCTTGCCTTCGCTGCTGCGCGGTTTCTCGGCGCCGGTCAAGCTGGATGCCGGCTATGCCGACGCCGAGCTGGTGCGACTCATGGCCGAGGACAGCGACGGCTTCGCGCGCTGGGAGGCCGGGCAGACGCTGGCCTGCGGGCTGATCCTTGGCGCGGTGGAGGCGATCCGCCAAGGCAAGGAATACGCGGTCGATCCCGGCTTCGTGGCCGCCGCCGGCCGCGTGCTGGCCGACGAGACGACCGACAAGTCGCTGCTGGCCCTGATGCTGTCGCTGCCGTCCGAGGCCTACCTGGGCGAGCAGATGGAGACGATCGACGTCGACGCGCTGCACGCCGCGCGCCAGGCCTTCCGCGCCGAGCTGGCGCGGGTGCATCGCGCGCGGCTGCTCGAGGTCTACCACGCCGCGGCGGCCAACGACCCGCAGTCCCTCGCGCCGGTGGCGGTGGGCCGGCGCGCGCTGCGCAACCTGTCGCTGGCCTACCTGACCACGCTGGGCGACGACGCGCTGCTGGCGCTGGCGACCGCCCAGGCGCGCGAGGGCCGCACCATGACCGAGGTGCAGGGCGCGCTCGTGGCACTGTGCGAGACCGACGCATCGGACCGCGAGGCGGTGCTGGCCGACTTCTACGCCAAATGGAAGGACGAGCCGCTGGTGGTCGACAAGTGGTTCCAGGTCCAGGCCGGCGCGGCGCGCGCGGACGCGGTCGAGACGGTGGCGCGGCTGCTGGGCCATCCCGCCTTCTCGATGCGCAACCCCAACAAGGTGCGCGCGCTGATCGGCGCCTTCGCCGCCGGCAACCAGGTGGGCTTCCACCGCGCGGACGGCGCCGGCTATGCCTTCCTGGCCGACCGGGTGCTCGAGCTCGATCCGCTGAACCCCCAGGTGGCGGCGCGGCTGTTGGGGCCGATGGCGCGCTGGCGGCGGTTCGACACGACCCGCCAGGCGGCCATGCGGGCGCAGCTCGAACGCATCGCCGCCAAGCCGGGCCTCAGCAAGGATGTATTCGAGATCGCCAGCAAGAGCCTGGCCCCGTCTTAAGCAGGGACCGCCCCTTGCTATCGGCCTCCCCTATTGGCCGCCCCTATTGACCGCCCCTATTGACCACTGGCGTCCCACCGGCCGGCGCGACACAATGCCGTCATAAGGGTCATCGGACCTTCGGGGGAACGCCATGCGCCGCCATCAACGGCAACGGAAGCGGGGGTCGCCGCGACCCGCCGCCCTGCTGATCGCGACCTTGCTGCTGGCCGGCACGATCGCCGGCGCGGCCGCGCAATCCAACCTGCCGTCCCTGCCCAAGCCCGGCACCCCGGCCGCCCCGAGCCAGGCCGCCCCGAGCCAGGCCGCGCCGCCCCAGGCGGTGCCTGCCCGTCCCGCGGCGCCCGCCGCCGCGCAGCCTGCGGTCACCCAGCCGGCCGTCACCCAGCCGGCCGTCACGCAGCCGGCCGCCCCGCCCCCGCCGGCCCAGCCCGCGCCCGCGGTCGGCCAGGTCTTCGACCCGGTGGTCGAGCGGCGCGCGGCCGAAGTCTATCCGCCCGACCAGGTGCAGAGCGATTTCCACATGCTGGCCGATCCGGTGAAGCCGATGCCGGCGCCCACCGCGCTCGGCCTGTGGAACCAGACGCTGATCCAGTCGCGCTACGGCAACCTGG
>JADLEG010000254.1 GCA_020846275.1 Alphaproteobacteria bacterium | reverse complement strand
GTTTTCCGAGACGATGCGCGCGAACGACAAGGCGCTGAAGCGCTTCCTGTTCGAGCGCATGTACCGCCACTACCGCGTCAACCGCATGACCAGCAAGGCGCGCCGCGTGGTGCGCGACCTGTTCGAGTTGTTCGTCAACGAGCCGGCCTGCCTGCCGACGGAATGGCGCGAGCAGACCGACGACGCGGCGCCCGAGAAGACCGCGCGCGTCGTCGCCGACTACATCGCCGGCATGACCGATCGCTACGCGCTGGACGAGCACGCGCGCCTGTTCAACGTCTACGCCAGGAATTGAAGCCCGAACCGCGATGAACGTCTTCAAGCAGATGAGGTCGGCCGTGCTGGCGGCGGTGGAAGCCGAAGCCAAGGCCGGCGGATTGCCGGCGGGACTCGACTGCGCGCGCGTGACGGTGGAGCCGCCGCGCGAGGCGAGCCACGGCGACATGGCGACCAACGCGGCGATGATCCTGGCCAAGCCCGCGTCCATGCCGCCGAGGGCGGTGGCCGAGAAGCTGGTGAAGCGCCTCGCCGCGCATGGCGATGTCGTCGGGGCCGAAATCGCCGGCCCGGGCTTCATCAACCTGCGCCTCAAGGACGATGTCTGGCGCGGCGAACTGGCGACGATCCTTCGCAGCGGGCCGGGCTACGGCGACAGCGACCTGGGCGCCGGCAAGCCGGTGAACGTCGAGTATGTCTCGGCCAATCCGACCGGGCCGCTGCACATCGGGCATGCGCGCGGCACGGTCTATGGCGATGCGCTGGCCTCGCTGCTGCACAAGGCCGGGTTCAAGGTCACGCGCGAGTACTACATCAACGACGCCGGCGCGCAGGTCGACGTGCTGGCACGCTCGGTCCACCTGCGCTACCGCGAGGCGCTGGGCGAGGCGATCGAGATCCCCGAGGGCGCCTATCCCGGCGAGTACCTGAAGCCGGTGGGCGCGGCGCTGGCGCAGCGCGACGGCAAGAAGTGGCTGGGCAAGCCGGAGTCCGAATGGCTCGCGCCGCTGCGCAAGTTCGCGGTGGCGGCGATGATGGACCTGGTGCGTGACGACCTGGCGGCCGTGGGCGTGCGCCACGACGTGTTCACCTCTGAGCAGCAACTGGTTGAGGCCGGCGCGGTCGAAGCGGTGCTGGCCGAGCTGACCCGGCGCGGGCTGGTCTATACCGGCGTGCTCGATCCGCCCAAGGGCAAGAAGCCGGAGGACTGGGAATCGCGCCCGCAGACGCTCTTCCGCGCGCAGCAGTTCGGCGACGACACCGACCGGCCGCTGAAGAAGTCGGACGGCAGCTGGACCTATTTCGCCAGCGACATCGCCAACCACTTCGACAAGTACCGCCGCGGCTTCGAGGAGATGATCGACGTCTGGGGCGCCGACCACGGCGGCTATGTCCGGCGCATGCAGGCGGCGGTGAGGGCGATCAGCGACGGCAAGGCGGCACTCGACGTCAAGATCTGCCAGCTCGTCAAGCTGCTCGACAAGGGCGAGCCGGTGAAGATGTCGAAGCGCGCGGGCACCTTCGTCACGTTGCGCGACCTCGTGGACGAGGTCGGCAAGGACGTCGTGCGCTTCGTGATGCTGACGCGCAAGAACGACGCGCCGCTCGACTTCGACCTGGCGGCGGTCAAGGAACAGTCACGCGACAACCCGGTGTGGTACGTGCAATATGCCCACGCGCGGGCCCATTCCGTGCTGCGCAACGCGCTGGTTGAGTTTCCCGACCTGGATTTGTCGGCCGGCGCGCTGGCGGGCGGTCCCCTTGAGCGCTTGACCGATGGCGATGAGCTTGGTTTGATTAGGCAATTGGCCAACTGGCCGCGCGTCGTGGATGCGGCGGCCGAGGCACACGAGCCGCACCGCCTCGCGTTTTATCTCTACGATGTCGCTGCCGGGTTCCATGGGCTATGGACGCGCGGCCGCGACGAGGGCGGCATCAGGTTCCTGATCCGCGAGGATCGCGCGCTGACGACCGCGCGGTTGGCGCTGGTGGCAGCGGTGGCGACCGTGATCGCTTCCGGACTTGCGGTCTTCGGCGTCGAGCCCGTGAAGGAGATGCGTTGATGGCAGCCAACGAAGACTTTCGCGCGGCGCGCAGCGCCCCGGACCCCTACGTGGACGAGCCGGAGGAGGAAGAGCTGTTCGACGACGAGCAGCCGCCCAAGCGCGCCAGCCGCGTGCTGCCGATCGTCGTCGCCAGCCTCGCCATCCTGGGCTTCGTGGTGATCGTCTACTACGCCTACCAGCAGGGCATCCGCGCGGGCAGCGAGCAGAACCCGCCGATCATCAAGGCCGAGGAAGGTCCCACCAAGGTCCGCCCGGCATCGCCCGGCGGCATGGAAGTGCCGAACCAGGGCATGAAGGTCTACGAACTCGGCAAGCCCGGCGCGCAGACCGCCGCCCCCGGTCCCGAGCGCATCCTGCCGAAGGCCGAGGAGCCGATGCAGCGCCCGAAGGAGCCGCCGCCGGCGCCGATGGCCGCCATGACCCAACCGGCCGCGCCGCCGGCTGCGCCCCAGGGGGCAGCGCCCGCTACCTCGACCGCCCCGCCGGCGCCGTCGCCGGCGGGCCTGGTGCCCACCATTCCCGGCTCGGTGGCGCCGGCGGGCAATGCCTTGCCCGGCGGTCTGCCGCCCTTGTCGATGACCGGTACCCCCTTGCCCGGCTCCAGCGCGGTCAATACCCCGCCGCCGCCGCCTTTGCCCGGCGCCGGCCAGGGATCGGCGTCGGCGCTCGGCGCGACCGCCGAGCCGCCGCCGGTGGTGGGCTCGACCAAGGCCGCGGGCCCCAGCGTGCCCGCGCCGCCGCCGCCCGCGGCCCCGCCGCGCGACAATTCGGCCGCGCCTCCCGCCGCGGCGCCCGCGCCGCCCACGCGCAGCGGCATCGCGCTCGGCAATGCCCGCCCCGGCGCGCCCGCGCAACAGCAGCAGGCCGCTTCGCCCGCGACGACCACGCCGGCCGCCCCTTCGCCGGCGGCCCCCGCGGCGCCGGCGCCCCAGGCCGCCGTGCCGCCCATCGCGGCGGGCGCGTCGAGCGGCGGATCGCACCGCGTCCAGATCGTCGCCGCCAAGTCCGAGCCCGAAGCGCAGCAGGCCTGGCAGGCAGCGCAGAAGAAATACGGCGACCTTCTCGCCGGTTTGAAGATGGAGACGCAGCCAGTTGAAGTGCCGAACAAGGGTACGATGATCCGCGTGCTGGTGGGACCGCTGGCCAGCAAACCCGAAGCCGACAAGCTGTGCGCGGACCTCAAGGCGCGGAAGCAGGATTGCATCGTGCGATGATGCCGCCGCGCGCGGCGATCCTCGGCCTGGCCGGGCCGGTCCTGGCGGAGGAAGAGCGTCGGTTCTTCGCCGAGAGCGATCCGCTCGGCTTCATCCTGTTCAAGCGCAATTGCGAGACGCCGGCGCAGCTCAAGCGGCTGGTGGACGACCTGCGCGCCTCGGTCGGCCGCGGCGATGCGCCGGTGCTGATCGATCAGGAGGGCGGGCGGGTCGCGCGGCTGGGCGCGCCGCATTGGCGCCAGCCGCCCGCGGCGGCGACCTTCGCGACCCTGGCCGAGCAGGACCTGGCGCTCGGCGGGGAGGCGGCGCGGCTGAACGCGAGGCTGATGGCGGCGGACCTGGCGGCGGTGGGGATCAACGTGGACTGCGCGCCGGTGCTCGATCTTCCCGTGCCCGGCGCGCACGACGTGATCGGCCAGCGCGCCCATGGGCGGACGCCCGACATGGTGGCGACGCTGGGCCGCGCGGTGTGCGAGGGGCTGCTGGAAGGCGGGGTGCTGCCGGTCATCAAGCACATGCCCGGCCACGGCCGCGCGACCGTCGACACGCATCATGCTCTGCCCGTCGTCGCGACCGGCGAGGCCGAGTTGCGTCGCACCGATTTCGCGCCCTTCCACGCGCTCAACGACATGCCCTGGGGCATGAGCGCGCACGTGGTCTACAGCGCGATCGATGCGGATCGGCCCGCCACCACCTCGCCGCAGGTGATCGACCGGGTCATCCGCGGCCATATCGGCTTCGGCGGCGTGCTGGTGACGGACGACCTTTCGATGCAGGCGCTCAGCGGCACGGTGGGCGACCGCGCGGCGGCGGCGCTGGCGGCGGGCTGCGACGTGGCGCTCCACTGCAACGGCAAGATGGACGAGATGCGCTCGGTGATGGCGGTTGCGCCGCCGCTGGGCGAGGCTTCGCTGGCGCGGCTGGAGCGCGGCCAGCAGCTTCTGCACGACCCGCACCCCCTCGACCCCGCCCAGGGCCTGGCGCGGCTCGAGGCCCTGATGTCCGGCCGCGCGGCCGCCGAGGCCTGGCAGGCGCTGCACGCCGGGCATTCACCCCACAGCCCCCTGCGGTATGCTTGACGGGCAGGGGGATGGCACGGCCGGGGCGGGGGTTCCGGAAGGCTTGCCGGCGTGATCCCACAAGGGGTAGGATGTCCAACAGTTACAAACAGCTAGCCATTGATCCGGGCATCGGGCCGGATCGCGGGTTCGGGTCGCGGCGATGAGCGAGATCAGCGGTTTCGACGAATCGGCAACCGATCCCAGGCCCGCCGGGCCCGGGGCCGAGTCCCTGGTGCTCAGCATCGACGGCTTCGAAGGGCCGATCGATCTGCTGCTGGCCCTGGCGCGCGAGCAGAAGGTCGACCTGCACAAGATCTCGATCCTGGCGCTGGCCGAGCAGTATCTGGCCTATATCTCGGCGGCCAAGCGCTTGCGGCTGGAGATCGCGGCCGACTATCTGGTGATGGCGGCCTGGCTCGCCTACCTGAAGTCGCGCCTGCTGCTGCCCGAGGACGAGCAGCCGGACGACGGCCCGACCGCCGAGGAGATGGCGGAGCTGCTGGCGTTCCAGTTGCGCCGGCTGGAGGCGATGCGCGAGGCCGGCGTGAAGCTGATGGCGCGCCCGCAGCTCGGGCGCGACACCTTCGTGCGCGGCGAGCCCGAGGGCCTGCCCAACGTCACGCGGCCGGTGTTCGAGGTGACGCTGTTCGACCTGCTCAAGGCCTATGGCGAGCACAAGCAGCGCGCCAAGGAGGCGGTGCTGCATATCGAGCCGACCGGCTACTACTCGATGGACGACGCGCTGCAGCGACTGGGCGGCATGATCGGGCGGCTGCCGGACTGGACGACGCTGGCGGCCTTCCTGCCGCCCGAGCTGCGCGACGACGTGTCGATCCGCTCGGCGGTGGCGTCGATGTTCGCCGCAGCGCTGGAGATGACCCGCTCGGGCCGCGTGCAGCTGCGCCAGGAGCAGATGTTCGGCCCGATCTTCCTGAAATCGCCGGGCCCCACTTTGGTGGCCTGAAGCCCCGGCCGACAGGTACGAAATCGTCGGCCAACGTCCACGGAGGAGAAGAAAACGATGCGCGAAGACACCGAGATTGCGGGGGCCAGCGAGCCGATCGACCTCGGGGGCATGAGCAGCGAGGGCATGCCGATGGACCGTCAGCGCGATGAAGACCTGCGCCTCGTCGAGGCGATCCTGTTCGCGGCGTCCGAGCCGGTGACCGAAGGCGCCATCGTCAAGCGCCTGGGCGACGACGCCGACGTGGTGGGGCTGTTGAACGAGCTGGCCGAGCGCTATGCCGGGCGCGGGGTCAACGTGGTGAAGGTCGGGGACAAATGGGCGATGCGCACCGCGCCCGATCTGGCGCCGCGCCTGAAGTTCGAGATCCAGGTCGCGCGCAAATTGTCGCGCGCCGCGGTCGAGACGCTGGCGATCATCGCCTACCACCAGCCGGTGACGCGCGCGGAGGTCGAGGAGATCCGCGGCGTGGCCTTGAGCAAGGGCACGCTCGAAGGGCTGATGGAGCAGGGCTGGATCAAGCCCGGCCGCCGGCGCGAAGTGCCGGGCCGCCCGGGCACCTGGATGACGACCGAGCAGTTCCTCAACCACTTCGGCCTGGAGCGGCTGGAGGACCTGCCGGGCATCGGCGAGCTGCGCGCCGCCGGGCTGCTCGACGCGCGGCCGGTCAACACGCCCCTGTCGGCGCGCGAGCGGGCGGACGGCGACGCCGACCAGGACGACGAGACGGACTCGGACGCGGCGGAGATCGAAACCGCGAACGGCAGCGACACCGACGAGGGCGACACCTCGACCGAGCGCGTGGATCACCTGGTCGAGGGCGCGATCGAACGGAAGTAACTATCGGCTGGCGACGGGCGGACCGCCCTCGCGCAGCGCCATGTAGATATAGGCGCCCAGGCTGGTGCCGAGCGCGACGGCCAGGAAGGTGAAGGCCGCCGCCAGCATCTGGAACACGATCATCACGATCGGCCCGTCGATCAGCCGCGCCAGCAGCGTCATCACGCTGCGGCCGACCAGGGCGGGGATGACGACCGCGAAGATGCCCTGGAACAGCGTCAGGCCGTGCCCGCGCGTGAGGCGCAGCGACGCCATCAGCTCCGAGCCGCGATAGTCGACCGAGGCCAGCGCCAGGGTCGGCAGCAGCCGCGCCGCGCCGAACACCAAGAGGATCAGCAGCAGCAGCCCCAGATGGACGTGGTAGACCGCGCGGATATTGCCGAAGATCGTGATCAGCCCGACCGCGCCGGTCGCGAAGGCGCCGACAAGCACCGCCATCACCGCCAGCATGGCGAGGAAGCGCAGCGCCCGGAGGCTGAGGATCGGGGCCTGCGGTATCCCTTCGCGCTGCAGGATGATGCGGTTCCAATGCACCGCGAAGAACAGCGGCCCGATGAACTCGGCCGCGATCGCGGCACGGCCGAGCCACACCATGTAGTTGGTCTCGAAGCCGTACACGATGCCCTGCAGCAGCCGCGCGACGGTGATCGCCACGATCACCGAGAACCAAGGCGCCAGGCGCTGCCAATAGACGCCCGGATGCCGGAACACGCTGGCATAGGATGCGCGGATGATGGGACCCAGCGGCAGCCGGGCGCGATCGGCGGCCAGGG
>JADLEG010000253.1 GCA_020846275.1 Alphaproteobacteria bacterium | reverse complement strand
TGTCCGTCCGGCGAGGGCCGCCTACCGCGATTGTGCTGAACCTGCCTTGTGATCCTACGGGCGTTCTTTGGAGCGCCGCTAAGGACGGAGGCGGTTGGCGGGATGGAGATCATCACCGGGGTCGAGCGGCGTCGCCATTGGCGGCCCGAGGAGAAACTGCGGATCCTCGCGGAGTTGGACGAGCCTGGGACGAAGTTCGTCGATGTGGCGCGCCGGCACGAGGTGAGCCGCGGCCTGCTGTGGCAATGGCGGGACGCGCAGCGGCGCGGGACGTTGGTGGCGGAGGAGGCGACCTTCGTGCCGGTGCGCGTCGTGCCGGAGTTGCCGGCGCCGGCGTCGCCAGCAGGACCGACCGCATCCTTGCCCTGCGCCGAGCCGGCTGTCGAACGCGACGACCGGATCGAGATCGTGTTGCCGGATGGCACCGCGCTGCGGGTTCCCGAGACGGTCGGCACCACGGCGCTGCGCCGCGTGCTGTCGGTGCTGCGCGGATGATCCCGGTCCCGTCTGGCGTGCGGGTCTGGCTGGCGGTGGGCCATACCGACATGCGGCGCGGCATGAACGGCCTGGCGCTGCAGGTGCAGCAGGCGCTCGGGCGCGATCCCCATGCCGGCGATCTCTACGTCTTCCGTGGCCGCCGCGCCGACCTGGTCAAAATCATCTGGCACGACGGCATCGGCATGTCGCTCTACGCCAAGCGGCTGGAGCGCGGCCGCTTCCTGTGGCCATCGCCGGCAGATGGTTGCGTGGCGATCTCGGGCGCACAGCTGGCCTACATGCTGGACGGCATCGATTGGCGGAACCCGCAGCGGACCTGGCGGCCAGAGGTTGTCGGATAGCGCTCGGCACGGAGGTTTTTCCGCTGGCGCTGGCGCCTCGGCCGTGATTCGATTCACGCCGTGCCGACCGTGCCGGAAAGCCCGCTCGACGACATCGCCGCCCTGCGCGCCGCGCTCGCGACCGCGGAGTTGGCGCGGCAGGAGGCCGAGGCGCGGGCGACCGGCGCCGAGGCGATGGTGGCGCATCTCAAGCTGCTGATCGCCAAGCTCAAGCATGACCGGTTTGGTGCCTCCTCCGAGCGTAGCCGCAAGCTGATCGACCAGCTCGAACTGGAACTCGGCGAATTGGTCGCCACCGCCAGCGAGGACGCGACCAAGGCGGAGAACGCCGCGGGCAGTGCCAAGCCGGCCAACAGCACGGGCACCACGCCCCGCCGCCAGCCAACCCGGGCGCCGCTGCCGGAGCACCTGCCGCGCGAGCGTGTGGTGATCCCAGCACCCTCCGCCTGCCCCTGCTGCGGTGGCCGCCTCTCCAAGCTCGGCGAGGACATCACCGAGACCCTGGAGATCGTGCCCCGGCAGTGGAAAGTACTCCAGACCGTGCGCGAGAAATTCTCCTGCCGCTCCTGCGAGACCATCACCCAGCCGCCCGCGCCGTTCCACCCGATCGCCCGCGGCCGCGCCGGGCCGCAACTGCTGGCGATGATCCTGGAGGCGAAGTTTGGCCAGCACCTGCCGCTGAACCGCCTGAGCGAGATCTACGCCCGTGAGGGCATCGAGCTGAGCGTCTCGACCATCGCCGATTGGGTCGGCACCTGCACCGCGACGCTGACGCCGCTGATGGCGCTGATCGACATGCACGTGCTCGCCGCCGCGCGGCTGCATGGCGACGACACCACGGTGCCGGTGCTGGCCCGCGGCAGGACCATCACCGGCCGGGTCTGGACCTATGTGCGCGACGACCGGCCTTTCGCCGGGCCGGCACCGCCGGCAGCGATGTTCCGCTACTCTCGCGACCGCACTGGCGAACATCCGCAGCGGCACCTGGCAGGCTACCAGGGCATTCTGCAAGCCGATGCCTATGCCGGGTTCAACGAACTCTACGCGCCAGGACGCAAGCCCGGTCCGATCACCGAGGCCGCCTGCTGGGCGCATGGCCGGCGCAAGCTGTTCAAGCTGGCTGAGGTCGCCCGCGCCCCGCTTGCCGCCGAGGCAGTGCGGCGGATCGACGCGATCTTCGCCGCCGAGCGCGCCATCAACGGTCTGCCCGCCGAGCAGCGCCTCGCCGTGCGGCAGCAGCGGATCGCGCCGCTCGTCGCCGAACTCGAGGGCTGGATGCGCGAACAGCGCGCCCGAATGTCCCGCCATGCCGAAGTCGGCAAGGCCATGGACTACATGCTGACCCGATGGGAGGCCTTCAGCCGCTTCCTCACCGACGGCCGGATCTGCCTGACGAACAATGCCGCCGAACGCGGGCTGCGTGGTGTCGCCCTCGGCCGAAAGGCATGGATGTTCGCCGGTAGCGACCGTGGCGGCGAGCGCGCGGCGGCCATGTATTCGCTGATCGCCACCGCCAAGCTGAACGGCGTCGATCTCCGCGCCTGGCTCGCCGATGTGCTCGCCCGGATCGCCGATCACCCGGCCTCCCGACTGCAAGAGCTGCTGCCCTGGAACTGGAAGGCGGCCCAGGCCGTCCCCATCGCCGAGGCAGCCTAATGGCCGCGCCGAGCGCCGTCTTCACCATCGCACGCGCCGCCGAAATGCTCGGTGAGACCATCGATCTCCTCGACGCGATCGCCGACCAACTCGAGCCGGAGGACGGCTGCCTCTGGATCTACGACACGGACCAACGCACGACGCTGGGCTTCACCATGCGCGGCATCGAAAGCCTCAAGAAACTCATCGCCGACCAGAAGCAGTGATCGTCCGCCCACCGCCGCCGCTCACCACCCGCGGCCCTGGCCGGATGAATACG
>JADLEG010000252.1 GCA_020846275.1 Alphaproteobacteria bacterium | reverse complement strand
GCGCCTCCAGCGCGTCGGTCGGGGTCGGCGCCGCCAGCACGTCGCCGCGCGGGAACAGCCACAGGGCGAGCAGCAGGGCGATCGCCACGCCCGTGGCAAAGGGCAGCAGCCAGTACTGGTAGCGCGGGCGGCCTGGCGCGGCTTCCGGCTCCGTCCCCGTCAAATGGCTTCCCCCATGTTCGCCACCGTCCCGGGCGCCTGCCGGGACGGGGGATGAATTTATCCGTATTTACGCCGGCCTGACAAATTCCGCGCGCGCTGGCGGCGGCGCGTTCCGCCCCGGCGGGGCTGCATGATATAGTCGCTCCCCGCAAAGGTCGCCACCGCTCGGGGGAAGAGCTCAGCATGGCGTTCACGTTCGGACCGCATCGGGCCCGGCCGGCATGCCGCGCGCTGGTCCTGCTGACGCTCGCCCTGGCCGTGCCGCTGGCCCTGGCATGGCCAAATGGCGCGGCGGTGGCGCAGGAGCGCAAACCGTTGCTGATGGAGGGCAAGAAGACCCTCTACCAGCGCGTGCTGACCCGTCCCGGCGCGCGGGTGCTGAAGGAGCCTGCGCCCGAGGCCCAGCCTGTCAACGAGGATGTGACACCGTTCACCGTCTACTACGTCTATGCCCGCAAGCGGGTGCAGGGCGCCACCATGGTCGAGGTGGGCGCCACGGTCGAGAACGGGCCGATCGGCTGGATGGACGCCAAGCAGGCGATCGAGTGGAAGCAGGCGCTCACCGTCGCCTTCACCAACCCGGCCGACCGCAAGCGCGTGCTGTTGTTCCGCGACCGGCCGGCGTTGACCGGGCTGATCGAGGCCGCCGACCCGGGCAAGGCCTATGGCGAGCTCTACGAGGCGATCCTGGCCAACAAGCCGCCGGCGAACTCGCCGGTGGTGTCGATCGAGCCGGCCGAGCATGTCGACATCCAGCAGCAGTTCTACCTGCTGCCGATCCTCGAGCACCAGCAGGCGCTGTTCAAGAAGGGCCAGCCGGCCACCGCGCTGAAGATCGCCTCGGTGTCCTTGAACGACGCGCCGCCGCCCGACGAGAAGAAGCCCGAGCGCATGGTGATCGGGTTCAAGACCGGGATCGTGTTCGTCGTGGACACCACGATCACCATGGGCCCCTATATCGACCGCATGCGCGACGTGATCGCGCGGGTCTACAAGCGCGTGGAGGCCGAGAAGCTGGAGGGCGACGTCAGCTTCGGACTGGTCGCCTATCGCAACAGCACGAAGTCGGTGCCGGCGCTCGAATACACCACGCGGATCTATGCCTCGCTGAAGGACGGCGTGGCGGGGCAGCGCTTCCTCGACCTCGCGGCCCAGGTGGCGCCCGCCAAGGTGTCGTCCGGCCCGCAATTGCCCGAGGACGCCTATGCCGGCGTGCTGACGGCGCTCAGCGAGATGGACTGGGAGCAGTATGCCGGCAAGATCATCCTTTTGATCTCGGACGCCAGCGCGCTCGAGGGCAACCATCCGCTCGCCAGCACCGGCATGTTCACCGCCGAGGTGCGCGAGTTCGCGCAGAGCATGGGCGTCGCGCTGTTCGCGGTGCATCTGAAGACCCGGGAGGGCGCCAAGGACCACCAGACCGCCGCCACGCAGTACGAGATGCTGACGCGCTTCCAGGGCAAGGACAATCTCTACATCCCGGTCGAGGCGGGCTCGGTCGACAAGTTCGGCCAGACGATCGAGCGCCTGGCGACCGCGCTGACCGAGCAGGTCAAGGCGGCGCGCACCGGCCCGCCGGGCGAGCACGGCAAGCCGCCCGCGCCGCCCGCGCCGGCGAAGGATGCCGAGGCCGCCGGCGTCGACCGCAAGGCGGCGCTGGTGGGCAACGCCATGCAGCTCGCCTATCTCGGCAAGAAGAAGGGCACCCAGGCGCCGCCGGTGTTCGAGGCCTGGGTCGGCGACCACGATTTCGACCGCCCGAACCTGGCGACCCTGGACGTGCGGCTGCTTCTGTCGCGCGACCAGATCAGCGACCTGCAGCAGGTGCTGAAGTCGATCATCAAGGCCGGCGAGGCGGCGCAGATCTCGCCGGAGAATTTCTTCGCCGACCTGCAGAGCGCGGCCGCGGCGCTGGCCCGCGCGCCCAAGGGCGTGGCGGGCGCCACCAAGAGCGGCGGCGGCGCCAAGAACCTGGCCGAGACCGGGCTGATCGGCGAGTACCTGGAAGGCCTGCCCTACAAGAGCGAGGTCCTGAACATCAGCCAGGATCTCTGGCAGTCCTGGAGCATCGGCGAGCAGCAGGCCTTCATCGACCGGCTGAAGTCCAAGATCCGGCTGTACGAGGAGTTCCACAACAACGTCGACAGCTGGGTGGCGCTGGACGGCGGCTCGCTGAGCGGGGAATCGGTCTACCCGGTGCCGCTCGACGCTTTGCCCTAGGGCCCGACCGCCCCGTGGCCGATGCCCCGATCTACCGCCTGGAAGGCGTGCGGAAGGATTGGCAGTCGGCCGGCACGCGTTTCACCCTCGACATCCCCAGCCTGGCGGTCGCCCGGGGCGAGAAGATCGCGCTGGTGGGCGAAAGCGGCAGCGGCAAGAGCACGCTGCTCGACCTCCTGGCGCTGATCCTGCGGCCGAGCGAGGCCGCGTCCTTCGCCTTCCAGCCGAACGGCGCGGCGCCCGTCGCGGTCGGCGATGCCTGGGCCGAGGGCCGCAGCGACGCGCTGGTCCGGCTGCGCGCGCGGCATATCGGCTACGTGCTGCAGACCGGCGGGCTGTTGCCCTATCTCAGCGTGCGCGACAACATCGCGCTGCCCAGGCGCGTGCTGGGCTTGGGCGACGACGGGACGGTCGACGCGCTGGCCGAAGAGCTGGGCCTCAAGCGGCATCTCGCGAAGCGGCCCGGCGCGCTGTCGGTCGGCGAGCGCCAGCGCGTCGCGGTCGCCCGCGCGCTCGCCCACCGCCCGGCCATCGCCGTGGCGGACGAGCCCACGGCCTCGGTCGATCCGATGAACGCAACGCGCATCCTCGACCTGTTCGTCAAGCTGGTGGAGGGCTTCGGCGCCACCGCGATCCTGGCGACGCACGATGCCGGCGTCGTCGACCGCCTCGGCCTCCGCCGCCTCGGCCACAAGCTCGAACCTGTGGATGGCGGCGTCCGCTCGTCGTTCTGGGGCTGACGATGGTTGCCGGCCTGGCGCTGCGCGACTTCTTCCACGAATGGCGCCTGTCGCTGTGCCTGGTGCTGGCGCTGGCGTCGATCCTGGCGCCGATGCTGGTGCTGTTCGGGCTGAAGCACGGGGTGGTGACGACGATGCGCGCGCGGCTGATCGAAGACCCCGCGATCCGCCAGATCATGCCGGCGTCGAGCGGGCGCTTCGAGCCGGCGTGGTTCCGCGACATGGCGGCGCGGCCCGAGGTGGGCTTCGTCCTGCCGCAGACCCGCGCGATCGCCGCCGCGATCTACCTGCGCAATCCCGCCGAGGCCGAGCGCGCGATGGTGACGGCCGAGCTGGTGCCAACGGCGCCGGGCGACCCGCTGCTGGGAACCCGCGCCCCCGCGCCGGCGGGACTCGACCGGATCGTGCTGTCGCAGCCGGCCGCCGCGAAGCTGGGCGCCAAGCCCGGCACGCCGCTCGACGGCAGCCTGACGCGCGTGGTCCGCGGCCAGTCCGAGCGCGTGTCGCTGCCGCTGACGGTGGCGGGCGTTCTGCCGCTGGCGAGCTTCGAGCGCGATGCCGCCTTCGTGGCGCTGGAGCTTCTGGTCGCCGCCGAGGACTATCGCGACGGGCGCGCGGTCGAAGCGCTGGGCTGGGCCGGCACCGCGCCCCTGGGCGAGGGGCGGGCCTTCGCCGGCTTCCGCCTCTACGCACGCTCGATCGACGACGTGGCGGGCTTGCGCGAGCGATTGCAGCGCGAGGGCACCGAGGTGCGCACGCGCGTGGCCGAGATCGAGACGGTGCGCTCGCTCGACCGCAACCTCAGCGCCGTGTTCTGGATCGTCGCCGCGATCGGCGTCGCCGGCTACGGGCTGTCGCTGGCGTCGAGCCTGTGGGGCAATGTCGACCGCAAGCGGCGCGAGATCGCGGTGCTGCGCCTGGTCGGCTTCGACACGCTGCGCTGCGTGCTGTTCCCCGCCTGCCAGGCGATGGCGATCGCGTTGTTCGGCAGCGCGCTGGCGATGGCGGCCTACCTGGGCGTGGCGATGAGCATCAACCGCTTCTTCACCGCCACGCTGGAGCCGGGCGAGCGGATCTGCCAGCTCGACCCGGTGCATTTCGCCGCCGCCGGCCTGGCGACGCTGGTGCTGGCCGTGCTGGCATCGGCGATCGGCGGCCTGCACGCCGCCCGCATCCAACCATCCGAGGCGTTGCGCGATGTATAGAAACCTTTTTGCGCGGGCGGCCTTGGCCGCCGGGATGATGCAGGCAACGATGCTGCTCGCCGCCGGGACGGCCGCGGCGCAGACGCAAGACCGCTTCAACCCGGCGCCCGATCCGGACGACCTGGTGTTCCCGATGCCCTGCGACGCGCGCATGGCGTTCCGCAAGGTGGTCGTGCCGGTCAAGAGCGGCGAGGCGAGCAACTGGATGGCGGATACGGCGGTGACGCTGGGCGACGACCGCGACGCCGCCATGCGCTATGCCGAGGCGCCGCGCGACCTGCCGCTGGTGGGCGGCTTCCGCGAGTCCGATCCCGCCAAGCAGTCGGCGTCGTTCTACCTGATCGCCAAGTACGAGACGACCGCCGCCCAGCGCGCCGCGATCCAGAGCCTGGGCAAGGACTGCCAGCCGCCGCAGGGGGAGCGCGAGATGCCCGCGGTCGGCGTCGGCTGGTTCGACGCGGTCGAGATGGCCGAGCGCTACACGCAATGGCTCTACGAGAATGCCGACGCCAAGCTGGACAAGGCGGGCGAGCTGCATCGCCTGGTCACGCTCAACGGGTTCTTCCGCCTGCCGACCGAGGAGGAATGGGAATACGCGGCGCGCGGCGGGGCGGCGGCCGGCAAGAACTTCCGCAATCCCAGCTTCGTCGAGCCCGGCCAGCCGATGGAGGAATATGTCTGGTTCGCCGGGCCGAAATCCGCCAACGGCAAGCTGTGGCCGGTCGGGCTGAAGAAGCCCAACCCGCTGCGCATCCACGACATCCTGGGCAACGCGGCGGAGATCGTGCTCGAGCCCTACCGCATGACCAAGGCGGGACGGCTGCACGGCCAGGCCGGCGGTTTCGTCGTCAAGGGCGGATCGTACCTGATCGCCGAGAGCGTGCTGGGCGCGGCGTGGCGGCGCGAATACCCGCCGGTCGACCTGGCGCGCAAGGCGCCGAGCCGGGTCGAAACCAACGGGTTCCGCATCGCCTTCGCGCCGACGGTCGAGACCAAGGCCGAGCCGCAGCGCATCGCCAGGATTCGCGTGGAATACGATGCGCTGTCGCGGCTGGACACCGGCAGCGCCGCGCCCGCGCCCGCGGCCGGCGGCGGCGACCCGATCCAGCAGCTCGAGGCGCTGGCCAAGGGCAGCCTCGACCCCGACACGCAGCGGCGCTTGAGCGAGCTGGTGCGCTCGCTGGCCGACAACACGGCGGTGCGCAACGAGCAGCGCGAGCGCGCGGCCAACGCGCTGATCCGCATCGGCGCGCTCTATGGCCGCGACGTCGACCGCGACCGCATCGAGGTGCGCAACTACGGCAAGCTTCTGGTCGACCAGGCCAAGATCAAGGCGCCGGCCAAGGACATCGCCGAGTCCAAGCAGGCGATCAACGACTGGAGCCGGCGGCTGGACGAGGACTTCGTCACCTATCGCGAATTCGTCAAGCAGGCGGCCAACGACTACCAGGCGGAAACGCTGCGGGGCCAGCTCGACCTGCTGAAGCTGCAGACCGACAACCCGGCGATCAAGCGCATCGAGCGGTTCATGGGCGTGTTCGTCGGCCACACCGACCAGCACCGCCGGACCGGCGGCCGGGTCGACGCCGAGCAGTGGAAGACCGATCTGAGCTCGCAATAAAAGCTTGCGGCTTCTTGTCAGGCGGGCCGGCCGCGCCTAGCATCGTCCCTCCCGCGAGGCGAGGAGAATTCCAGGGTGCCGCGGATCTCATCCAGGCTTGGACCGGCCGTGCTCGCCGCCGCCCTGACCTTGGGCCCGGCGGCGGCGCTGTTCGGCCCGACGCCGGCGCGCGGCCAGAGCTGCGACAAGGTCGACCCGGCCGAGGCGGCGTTCTGGGATTCGATCAAGAACAGCGCCTCGCCCCAGGACTACCAGGCCTATCTCGACACGTTTCCCGGCGGCTGCTACGCGGCGCTGGCCCGCGTGCGCTCGAAAGCAGGTGCTCCGGGCGCAGGGGCCAACGGCGCGGCGCCCGTGCCCGGCCCGGCGACCCGCGGCATCGACCCGGCCCCGACCAAGCCGCCCGCGGCCGCGATCGACATCGAGCCGCAGGACCGCGAATCCTTCATCACCCGCACCGCCAATGTGCGCGACGCCCCGTCGGCCGAGGCCAACAAGCTCGAGACGCTGAGCCCGGGCACCGGCGTCGCGATCACCGGCCGCGTGCGCGGCACCGACTGGTACCGCGTCGCCCGCAACGGGCGCGACATCGGCTTCGTGTTCGGGCCGCTGTTGGCCGAGTTCGGCGGCCAGGTGGCGCCGCCGCCAGTGGGGGCGCCAGGGGGGGCGCCGGTGCAGCCCGCCGCCTATCCGCCGCCCGCCTATCCGGCCCCGGCCTATCCCGCGGGACAAAATCCCGCGGTGGCCGAGGCGCTGCGCAAATGCCCCGCGGCCAACGGTGCCACGCCGCTCTACAGCCAGTACGACCAGACCGCGCAGGCCTTCGCGCAGCAGTTCGGCCCGGCGCTGGCCACGATGATGCAGGCCTTCCAGGGCCAGGCCGCGGGCTTCCTGCGCCAGTTCGGCAACAAATACGGCGTCAATATCGAGGCGATGATGCAGCAGGCGCTGGGCAGCCTGCAGCGCGACGTGCAGGCGATGCAGACCAGCGCGGCGCTGCGCCAGCGCATCGAGCAGCAGGAGCGCCGCGATTTGGACGCGCTGCAGCTCTGCGCGCGCAACCGCGTCATCACGCGCCAGGAAGCGCTGGCCGTGGTGCAGGACCGCGAGGCGACGCTGGCCCAGCACACCCAGCTCAACGCGCAATCGCGCCAGCTCGTGCAGCAGCGCCGCCAGGACTACGAGCAGACCGTGCCGCCGCAGCAATCGACCGCGAGCCAGGCGCCGCCGGCGCAGCAGGCCCAGGTCGCCCAGGCCAAGGCGCAGTACGACCAGCAGGCCGCGGTGACGGCCCAGGCGAACGAGGCGGCGCTGCTGAAGCAGCGCGCGCAGCTCGAGCGCAGCAAGGCGCTGCTGAGCCAGGCCTAGTGCCCCGAACCCGAAGTTCGCCTTCTCTTGATCGCAGGACCGGAGGCGAACGTCGGGTTCCAAAGGGACACTAGCGCGCGCTCATCAGGCTGGTCTTCAGGTCGACGAGGTGGCGGCGGATCTCGCCCAGCACCGGCGGGGCTGCGGGCGACATCGGCTTCGCCTGCCCGATCAGCGGCGCGACCTGCGGATTGATCGCGACGTTCGGGTTGGCGGCCACCGGGTCGGTCAGGTAGTTGTCGAGCAGGTGCGAATTCATCAGCGGCGTGTAGAGCGCGCCGCAGCCCGCACAGGGCTCGAAGGGCGGGCTCATCCCCAGCGTGTCGAAGAACGGGCTCGAGAGCGCCGGCGGCACGCCGGGCAACACCTTGACGATCTCCATGCGGCTGCGCATGACGGCCTCGCTCTTCCACGGCCACAGCCGCGGCAGGTCGTCCGTCGCCGGCCACGGCACGCGGCTGCCGAGGAACGCCAGCGCGTCGAGCGCGTGGATGCCGTCGTCGGCGCGGGTGAAATGCTTCATCGCCCGGCCGATGAAGCCGGCATCGAGCGACTTGTAGTTGGTCGGCGAGGCGACCGACAGGATGCCGAGCCGGCTCTGGAACACGGATTTGCCGTCGGCGCCGCCCAGCTTCGCGGACGCCAGGCGGTAGGCCACGCCCTCGGCGAAGAAGTTGCCTTGCGAATGCGCGATGATGATGAAGAAGTTCTTCTCGGCCGGCTTGGCGCCACCGCCCTGGGCGCCGCCGCCCTGGGCGCCCACGCCCGGGACGGCGCTGGCCTGCTGCCCGGCGGGGGCGCGCGATGCCGCCTGCTCGGCGGCGTACTTGTCGGTGATGATCTTGGCAAGCTTGGCGACCTCGGGCTGGCGCGCGGTGAACTCGATGCCGGTGATGGGCTGGCCGGTCACGGCATCGCGGAAGCCCAGGCCCAGCGACTGGCGGAACGCCTCGACCACGTCGCCCGGCGCCATGCCGTTGGCGATGCCCCTGCCGCGGAACGCGTCGATGTCGACGGCCTTCGAGCAGAACATCTTGGCAAGATCGGATACCGGCCCGGGAATGTTGGTCAGCGGGGCGATGACCGCGCAGAACTCCTCGACCCGCTTGTCGGCGCCCGACGGGTTGCAGGTCTCGATCTCGAAGCGGTCGACCTCGTCGCCGACCTTGATGGTCGGCGCGACATCGGGGCGGATCTGCTGGCCCGGCCCGACCCGGGCGCCCTGGTCGAGCAGGTTGCCCTTGATCATCGTGCGGTCGTATAGGCAGGTGCCGCGGCCCTCGCCGGTGCGCGGCGTGTTGATGCCGTTGATGTAGTAGTAGTTGAAGACGATGCGCGGGCCCGCGGCTGCGCGGGGCTTGCAGGGGATCTGCTTGCCGGTCTTGCCGTAGGGCCCGCGGTTCTCGCTGCCGTCGTCGTTCTGCTGGCAATAGACGTCGCCGCCGCGGCCCGCGGGCGCGGCGGACGGCCTGCCGCCGCCGCCCGGTGCGTATTGGCCCGGCTGGGTGCCGCGCCCGCAGCCGAACGGGTTGTTGCAGGGCGGATCGCCCGGCTGGCGGGACTGCGACCCGGTGGGGTAGGTGCGGTTGCCGATCTCCTCGCCCAGCTTCGGCGCGTCCTCGGCCGCGGCCGTTGCCGCCGACAGGAAAAGCACCGCCACGAACGCTGCCAGCCTGCGCATGAGCACCGCCGCCCCCGGAAACCGCCCCGACAGTAAGGCAAATTGATCGGACGGGCCATTGCGTGCGAGCATGGGCCGACCGACCGATCCTGCCGGTCCAAAGGGGGAATCCATGGACGTCCTGAGCGCCGCAAGGTCCGAGGCCGATATCGTCGCCGCCGCCCGCCGCGTGCTGCCGGGCGGCACGTTCGGCAACATGCCGGCGGAAGTCATGCTGAAGGAGGGCAAGGGCGGGCGCATCTGGGACGAGAGCGGTCGCGAATACGTCGACTTCCTGCTGGGCTCGGGGCCGATGTTCATCGGCCACGCCCACCCGGACGTGACCCAGGCGGTCGAGGCGCAATTGCCGCTGGGCACGACCTTCTTCGCCAACAACCGCCATGGCGTGGCGCTGGCCGAGGCGATCGTCGAGGCGGTGCCCTGCGCCGAGCAGGTGCGCTTCGTGTGCTCGGGCACCGAGGCCGATCTCTACGCCATGCGCGCGGCGCGCGCCTTCCGCCGGCGCGACAAGATCCTGAAGTTCGAGGGCGGCTATCACGGCATGAGCGACTACGCGCTGATGTCGCTGGCGC
>JADLEG010000251.1 GCA_020846275.1 Alphaproteobacteria bacterium | reverse complement strand
CCGAGCGGGTCTGCAGCACCTTGGCCCCCTGCGAGGCCATCTCCAGCATCTCTTCGTAGGTGATCTTATCGAGCTTGCGCGCCTTCGCAACGATGCGCGGATCGGTAGTATAGACCCCGTCGACATCGGTGAAAATATCGCAGCGATCGGCCTTCAGCGCGGCCGCCAGGGCGACCGCCGAGGTATCCGACCCGCCGCGGCCCAGCGTGGTGATTCGGTTGTCCGGGCCGATGCCCTGGAACCCCGCCACGACCGCCACCTGGCCCTGCTTCATGCGCTCGATCAGGACGCCGGTGTCGATCTCCTCGATCCGGGCCTTGCCGTGCACCCCGTCGGTCTTCACGGGAATCTGCCAGCCCAGCCAGGACCGCGCATTGACCCCCAGGTTCTGCAGCGCCAGCGCCAAAAGCCCGCTCGTCACCTGCTCGCCCGAGGCGACCACGGTGTCGTACTCGCGCGCGTCGTGCAGGCGGCAGGCATCGGTCACCCAGGCGACGAGCTGGTTGGTCACGCCGGCCATGGCCGAAACCACCACCGCCACCTCGTGGCCGGCATCGGCCTCGCGCTTCACGCGCAACGCGACATTGCGAATGCGCTCCATGTCGGCGACCGAGGTGCCGCCGAATTTGAGCACTAAGCGTGCCATGCGAAGGTCCCGGAACCAGGGGCTGAACGCCGCGCCGGACCCCTGCAAGCGGGGCATTGTCCGGCGGCGGCGCGGTATCCATACTCGGCTCGGAGACGGGGTGCAAGCGTGCCGGAGTATGATCATGGCGACCGCGTTGGTTTACGTTCTGCACCATGTCCGAAAGGACGATGAGTACGGGGACGACGCCAAATTGATCGGCGTCTATCGAACGCAAGACGCTGCGAATGCGGCCATAGCGCGGCTCCTTGGACAACCTGGATTCCGCGACTTTCCCGAAGGGTTCCAGGTGCAACGTTTCGAGTTGGACAAGGATCACTGGACCGAGGGGTTTGTTGATCTCTCGGACGAGCACTAGACTTGGTGCCAAGCCACTAACGGCACGCAAATCGGCGAGAACTGCAGGATGTCCCAGGCTCAAATCTGCAGGGCAAAAGGGGCACCCCTTCCTGTTCCCCCTCCCCAACGCGGGAGGGGGTTAGGGGGAGGGGGTAGGTTGCACGGACGTGCGGGAAGAGATGCGGTGCATCCACGCATTCCTCTTATTGCGCGGGCGCCGGGCGACGCGGGAGCCCCTCCCCCTATCCCCCTCCCGCAAGGGGAGGGGGGACGAAATACGTGACCATGCCAGCGCTCGACAAGGCGACGAAGAAGCCAGGACGGCAAGCCGCCGACGCCACCGTCGACCCGGCGGAGGTCGAGCGATTCGCCGCCATCGCCGCGGAATGGTGGGACCCGGCCGGGAAATTCCGTCCGCTGCACCGGATGAACCCGGTCCGGCTGGAATTCATCCGCGACCGCATCTGCGCGCGGTTCGGCCGCGATCCCAAGGCCGCCCGACCGCTCGCGGGCGTGACGCTGATCGATATCGGCGCGGGCGGCGGGCTGATCGCCGAGCCCCTGGCGCGGCTGGGCGCCGCCGTCACCGCGATCGACGCCAGCGAGCGCAACGTCGCCGTCGCGCGGCTGCACGCCGAGGGGCAGGGGCTCGCGATCGACTACCGCTTCGCGACGGCGGGCGACGTGGCCGGCGCGGGGGAGAGCTTCGACGTCGTGCTGTCGCTCGAGGTGATCGAGCACGTCGCCGACCGCGCGGCCTTCCTCGCGGATTGCGCGGCGCTGGTCCGGCCGGGCGGGCTGATGATCCTCGCCACCTTGAACCGCACCGCGAAGTCCTTCGCGCTGGGCATTGTCGGGGCGGAGTACATCCTGCGCTGGCTGCCGATCGGCACCCATGACTGGCGGCGCTTCGTGCGCCCGTCCGAGCTTGCCGCCGACCTGCGCCATGCCGGGCTCCGCATCGCCGAGTTCAAGGGCATCGCGTACAATCCGCTCGCCGATCGCTTCTCTCTCGGCAGCGATATCGACGTGAACTACATGGCGGTGGCCGAGCGGGCCTAGCGCCCCTCGCGACAGGCGCCTCTTCGAGAAGGACGAGCCTGACGCCCCCCGATTTGATCACGGCCGGACGGCGCTAGAAGCCTGTTTAGGGACGCCTGCCCGATCGGTTCGGCGGCGGCCGAAACATCGCCTTGCGTTCTCCGGCTAGGGTCCGTCCATGCCTCACCCCCTTGGAGTGGAACGCCATGGACGCCAGCAGCCTGCTCGACCGCACCGCCGCGCACGCCGCGCGATATCTCGCCGCGCTGGATTCGCGCCCGGTCGGAACCACGGCCACGTTCGGCGATTTGCGCGCGCGGCTGGCCCGGCCCTTGCCCGAGACCTCGACCCTGCCCGAGCAGGTGATCGACGACCTCGTGCACGACACCGAGGGCGGCATCATGGGTTCGACCAGCGGCCGCTTCTTCGGCTGGGTGATCGGCGGCACGCTGCCGGTCGCGCTGGCGGCCGACTGGCTGACCTCGACCTGGGATCAGAACGCCGCATCCAACCTGACCGCGCCGGCCGAGGCGGTTGTGGAGGAGGTGTGCGGCGCCTGGGCGAAGGAGCTGCTCGGGATTCCCGCCTCCGCATCCTTCGGCTTCGTCACCGGCTGCCAGATGGCGCACACCACGGCGCTGGCGTCGGCCCGGCACAAGCTGCTGCGCGACCGCGGCTGGGACGTCGAGGCGAAGGGGCTGGCCGGCGCGCCGCCGCTGCGCATCCTCACCACCGAGAACCGGCATGAATCGATCATCCGCGCGGTCCGCCTGCTGGGGATCGGCGCCGACGCGATCGGCTATGTCCGGGGCGACAACGAGGGGCGGATCGACGTAGCAGAACTCGACCGCGGGCTCCGCGACGGCGGGGACAGGCCGACCATCGTCGTGCTGCAGGCCGGCGACCTCAATGCCGGCGTGTTCGATCCCTTCGCGGTTTCGTGCCGGATCGCGCGCAACCATCGCGCCTGGGTGCATGTCGACGGCGCGTTCGGTCTGTGGGCCGCCACGAGCCGGAAATACCGCCACCTTCTCGACGGCGCCGACCAGGCCCACTCCTGGGCGACCGACGGGCACAAATGGCTGAACCTGCCCTTCGATTCCGGCCTCGTCTTCGTCGCCGATGCGGCCGCGCACCGCGCCGCCTTCGCGCAGAACGCCAGCTACTCGGTGCCGGTGGAGGAGATGCGCAACCAGAAGGACTGGAACCCCGAATGGTCGCGTCGCGGCCGCGGCTTTGCCGCATATGCCGCGATCCGCGCCCTCGGCCGGTCGGGCATCGCCGACATCGTCGAGCGGTGCTCGGCCCATGCCGGGCGCCTGGTCGCCGCCATCGGCGCCCTGGACGGGGCCGAGATCGCGGCGCGGCCGGTGATCAACCAGGGCCTCATGCGGTTCCTCGGCCCCGACGGCGACCACGACCGCCGCACCGACGCGGTGATCCGGCGCATTCAGGCCCAGGGCAAGGCCTGGTTCGGCGGCGCCACCTGGCGGGGCATGCGGGTGATGCGCGTCTCGGTCTGCAACTGGGCGACGACCGACCGCGACATCGACCGCGCGATCGACGCGGTCCGCGCGGCGATTGCCAGCGCGCGCGGTTAGTCGATCTGCTGGTCTGCTCGTGCCAGCAGCGCCTCGGGGAAGGCGAGCCCGAGCGTGTGCGCGGTCCGGAGGTTCACCACCAACTCGAACTTGGTCGGAAGCTGGATCGGCAGGTCCCCCGGCCTCGTGCCGCGCAGGATGCGGTCGACATACGCGGCCGCGCGCCGAAAGAGGTCGCCGATATCGGCGCCGTAGCTGAACAGCGCGCCGACGCGCGCGATCTCGTTGCTTTCGCCGATCACCGCGATGCGCGACACGGCGCCGAGCGTGCAAATCTCGCCCATCAGCGACCAGGTCAGGAAATCGCGGATGACAAGCAGCGCGCCGCCGCCTATTGCGCGCAGTCTGCTGACGTGGTCGGCCGCCGCCGCGGGCGACGGCGAAGTCAGGCCGAGCCGGACCGGCTCGAGACCCTGCTTCCTCGCCTGATCCATCGTCTGCTCGCCCCAGTCGCGATAGGTGGGATCGGTCGTAGTGTGCAGCACGCCCACCACTTTCAGCCCGGGGAGGACTTCCTTGAGCATCTCGATGCGCTTGGCCGACAGTTCCTCGCCATAGGCCGAAAAGCCGGTAACCTGTCCGCCCGGGTGCGCCAGGCTGCGGAACAGCTCGGGCTCGCTCTCGGTAGCGGGCAGGGCGACGGCGACGATCGGAGTCTTGGTCTTGCGCAGGATGGCGCGGGTGGCTGCCGGACCGGGCGACAGGAATACATCGACGGGAAGTCGAGCCAGCGCATCGATCATAGCGTGGCCGCGCTCGACGTCGCCTTCCGAGCTGCGCGTCTCCAGCACATAGGTGCGCCCCTCGATCTGCCCCAGCTCGCGCATCGCCGCTCGGAATGGATCGATTGTGCTGTTGTCGGTCGCCATCGACGCGAAACCGACGAAGCCGACCCGCGGAAGGCGCTGCGCCCAGCCGGGCGCCGGCGCCGCAAGCGCTGCAAGGCCCGCGAGGATAGTGCGTCGCCTCACTCGATCACCTCGTCGGCGCGGACGATTGTGGTGTCGGGGATCGAGAGGCCCAGGGCGCGTGCGGTCTTAAGGTTGATGACGAGCTCAAACTTCGAGGGCTGCTCGACCGCAAGTTCGCCCGGCCTGGCGCCCTTGAGGATTCGATCGACGTAGACGGCCGCGCGCCGCCGCGCAAATTGCGGGTCGGGCCCGTAGGAGGCGAGCCCACCGGCCTTGGGAAAGAGAGCATAGCTGGTGATCGTCGGAATGCGGTGGCGCGTGGCGCTCGCCGCCACCTCGATGGCGCCCGCGGGGTTTAGCGCGAACAGCGGCTGCACCACGGCGGCGCCGATGCCCGCCTGGGCCATGCGCGCGAAGGCGCTGTCGATGCCCACCCGGTCGTCGATTAGGATCGGTTCCAATTCCAGCCCGGTGTGCTCCGCCGCCTCGCGCGACTCGCGCACGAAATTGGTGGTGGCCGGATCGGGTGCCGAGCCCAGGTAGGCGATGCGCCTGATGCCGGGCAGCATCTCGCGCAGCAGTTCCATGCGCTTGGATTCCAGCTCCGGCATCATGTTCGACGTGCCGGTGACGTTGCCTCCCGGCCGCGCCAGGTTCGCGACCAGCCCGGTGCCCAGGGGATCGGCCGCCGCAATGACGATCGGGATCTCCTGCGTCGCGTCTTTGACCGCGTGCGCGGACGGCGTGGTGAGCGCGACGATGACGTCGACCGGGCGCTCGACGATCTCGGCCGCCAGCGCGCGGGCACGCTCAATCCTGCCCTCCGCATAGAAATACTCGATCATGATGGTTCGTCCGTTGACGTAGCCGAGCGCGCGCAAGCCCTCGTCCAGCGCGGAGGCGATTTCTGCACCCGGCCTTTCCCATTCCAGTACGGCGATGCGCGGCAGGCGCCCGGCCTGCTGCGCCCGCACGCCGCGCCAGGGCTGAGCGCCCGCGACGGCCAGGATCGTCAGGAAGTCCCGCCGGTTCATCGTACTTCCATAACAGATCGGCGGCACGGCCGTCTGTGCATTAAGGCACTGCGCGGCGATAGATCGCCTCGACATGGATGTCGGCGCAATCGATCGCCGGGAAGCCGCAGTCCTGGCCCTGGAAGGCGAGGAACAGGTCGGTCCCGCCCAGCAGCACGGCCTCGGCCCCGCGCTTGACCAGGGCGCGGCCGGCGGCGAAGAACACCTGGCGCTGCGCGTCGACGACGCGGCCTTCGCCCGCCATCGTGATGTAGTTCTCGTGCACCCGGTCGCGCGCCGCGCCTTCTTCGGGGGCCAACACGCGCGCCGAGGTGATCGCGCCGTAGAGCCCGGTCTCCATCACCAGCCGCGTGCCGAGGATGCCGACGGTCTTGAGCCCGCGCCGGCGAACCTCCTCGGCCACGGCGGGGATGCCGTTGACGATCGGCAGCGGCGAGATCGCGATCAGCTCGTTGACGCAGAACTGCCCGCCCATCGACGTGACGGCGGCGACCGCGGCGCCGGCCGCCTTCAGCCGCGCGACCAGCCGCGCGAAGATCGCGGCCTGGCGCCCTGCGTCGCGGTCGGCGAGGTTGCGCCCCATCTCGCGCACGTCGGCATGCGCCATGGTCAGCTCGAGCGTCTTGCCGTCCCTGGCGTGCCGCTCGATCAGGCCGCGGTAGTAGAAATCCGTCGCCGCCGGTCCGATGCCGCCGATCAACCCGATATGCATGGTGCTCCCCTGTCCCCCGGTCGCGCCCCAGCCTGGCCCAACCCGCACGCGCGCACGTCCCCGCCGTTGCCCCGGGGCATCACCCCCACCGCTGGTCGGGCAGGGGACGAGGTGACCCGGATATCGCTTGCGCTGGCCGTCGGCGCCACGGTCGGTAACCCTATCCGATGGCGTAGATCGGCCAAATTACCAAGCAATTAAGCGATTTGTTAACGATCCTCTGTTTTCGTGGACGGCCGCAAATCGGCCGTTTGCGCCTCCCGTTTAGGGGGGCGCCGGGGGACGGTCTGCAAACCGTTTGTTGAACGCACGGGCCGGCCGAAGAATGCTGGGCTTAGGAAAGACGCGGAAGCGCCAATTCGAGGTTCTTTGCCAGCGGGCGGGACGCTGGCAAACCGATGCCTATTTCGACGACGACAAGCCGGCGCTGAGCCGCGCCGAGGCTCTCTTGGGCGACGACAAGATCACGGCCGTCAAGGTGATGAGCCAGCGCGACGGCTTGAACGGCGGCATCGTCGAGGCCGAGTTGCTGTTCAAGGAGCGCGCGGCGCGCGAGAAGCCGATCCAGATCACCGCCGACAACACGCCGGTCAAGCCATGCCAGGAGCAGAAGGACTTCTTCGCGCTCGAGAGCCGGCTCGCGATCGGCCGGCTGCTGCGCCAGTTCCTCGACAAGCTGCAGATCACGCCGAGCGAGCTGTTGCACAGCCATCGCATGATGCAGCGCCTGGACAGCACCGGGAACATCGCCGTGGCGGCGCTGGGCCGGATCGCCACCGGCCAGGCCCAGGTCCTGAAGCAGCCGACGCGCCAGCGCGTCGACACGCTGGAGAAGTTCGCGCAGCAGGCGCGCAACTGGGCGCGCGACTACGAGGCCGAGCGCAAGAAGCTGCCGCCCTTCGACACGGACGACCTGAGCCGCGTGCGCCGGCGCCTGCGCGCGGCGCTGAACGACGAATTGCGCGGCGACAACGCCTTCCTGTGCCACCTGGCCGGCCACCTGACGGCGTCGCCCTCGGTGCTGGGCAAGCTCGACATCGTGATCGAGCTGATGGGCCGCGAGACGGGGGCCGAGGCGGTCGACCTGCTCGAAGGCGTGGCGGCCGACGTGCTGGCCAGCCCCGAGGCGCTGCGCGACCTGATGGGCGCGCAGCCCACCCTGGCGCAGTATATCGGGCTGCTCGCCTGCTCCGTCACCGGCCATACGCCGGAAGCGCCCTTTCCGGAAGGCTCGCCGATGCCCAAGCTCTCCGGCCTGATGGCGGCCGAGCGGGCGCCGCAATGCCGGCGCGTGCTCGTCGAGCGCCTGCAGGTCGCGCTTGCCAGCAGCGTGCCGCTCGACCAGACCCAGCCGGAAAACGAAACCGCCCTGCTGCAAGCCTTGCTGGAGCGCCTCGACGACGGCGCCTCGGGCCTGATCGGCGGCGAGGCCACCGGCAAGGCGATCGCCCAGCGACGCCAGCGCCAGCATGTGGCGCTGCGGCGCAAGCTGGGCCTGGAATGAGATGATGGCAACCGACATCATCGATGCGATCAAGGCGCACGGGCTGTGGCTGGAGCAGCGGCGCGGCGGCCAGCGCCTGCGCCTGCAGAGCGCCGACCTGTCGGGCTTGAGCCTCAACAAGGTCAGCCTGCGCGGCGCCTACCTGCCCGGCGCCAAGTTCACCCATTGCGACCTGACCGACAGCGACCTCAGCGATTCCGACCTGTTCTGCGCCGACTTCGACGACGCCACGCTGTGCCGCGCCAACATGCGCAACTGCGACCTGCGCGGCGCATCGTTCCGCCGTTCGGTCCTGTCCGAGGTCGACTTCACCGAGTCGCGATTCCAGGGCGGCATGCTGGTGCGCGCCCAGAAGGACGACAACGGCGCGCGACAGACCACCATGCAGGGCTCGCGTTCCGGCGCCGACCTCAGCGACGCCAAGATGAACGGCACCGTTGCCGCCGGCTGCTCGTTCAAGGGCGCGATCCTGGCCGGGGCAACGCTGCGCGGCGTCGATCTGACCGGCGCCGACATGACGGGGGTCGACATGACCGGCGCCGACCTGGTCGACGCCAACCTGACCCGGTGCAACCTGACCGCCGCGGTGCTCGACGCCGCCGACACCACCGGGGCCAAGCTCGAAGGCGCGGTGCTCGACCACGTGCGCGGCATCGAAAGCGACGCCTCGCAGCCGCGCGTCTCGGTGCCCGCCAGCCTGCGCGCGGTCGTGGCAAGGCACGCCACCTGGGTCGCGACCGACGGCCGCCAGGGCGAGCCCGCGAACTTCTCCGAGCAGATGATGAAGGGCTCGAAGCTGGTCAATCTCGACTTCAGCGCCGCCAACTTCCAGAACTGCAACCTGGCCGGCGCCGACCTGCGCAACTCGCGCTTCATGCTGTGCGACTTCACCGGCGCCAACCTCAGCGGCGCCGACCTGCGCGGCGCCATCATGCGCGGCGCGATGATGCGCAACATCGACCTGAAGGACGCAAGGCTCGATCAGGCCGACCTGTCGGCCGCCGACATCCTGGATCGCGAGAAGAAGCCCACGGGCCGCGTGTGGCCGACCAACCTCTACGGGGCGCAGCTCAAGGGCTGCTCGCTGGTCGGCGCCAACCTCAGCGGCGCGACGATGGTGGGGGTCGACCGCAGCGGCGTCGACTTCAGCCACGCCAAGATGGACAACGTGCGCACCGCGTGACGGCGGACGTCCGCGTCAGTTCTTCGCCACTTCCTCCTCGGCCTTGATCTGCGCCGTCACCGTGGCCGCGTCGACCGTCACCGCCAGCGGTACCCTGGCCTCGGCGGCCAGGTTCAGGTTCAGCCCTTTCGCCCGCGCCGCCGACAGCACGTCGTCCGGCACCGTCACGGTATAGGCCTCGGTGTAGAAGCACAGCCGCGAGCCGTCGCGGTTCCGGATGCATTGCTGGTTGGGCCGCGTGGCCACCGCGATGTCGAGGGCCGCATCCTTTTCCGCCAGGGCCCGGCCATAGTTGCGCGCCTGCTCGTCGTGATGCGTCACCTGGACGGTCAGCGTGTGGAAGGGCGGGCGGATGTCCTTGTCGCGATACACGTACGAGGTGAGCCAGGTGCGCAATTCGTAGCCCTTTTCCCGCCACGGCCCGTCGAGGCGCAGATAGGGCTGTTCGGGCGCGTCGACCACCGTCACCTCGCCGATACGCTTCTCCACCACCGCGCCCTTGGGCGCTGGCTTCGCGCCCGGCTTCGCGGCGGTTTTCGCCTTGGCGGGGTGGGGCTTCGCGGGCGCCTTCGCTTTCGCGGCCGGCTTCGGTGCCGCCTTTGCCGCGGGCTTGGCGCTTGGCTTCGGCGCGGCCGCCGCGGGCTTCGCCTGCGTCGGTTCCTTCTGGGCCGGTTTCTTTTGGGCGGGTTGGGCGGGCGCCTGCTGGGCGAGTTGGTAGGCGATGGGGCTCGGCTGGGGTGCTTCGCCCAGCGACAGCATGGCCGTCATGGCCAATGCCGCGGTCAGCATCGTCATTCAGTCCTCCAGCATGTCCTTGGCGCGCGGCGCTGCCTGCGGCGATCCCGCGCGTCCCGATCATCGCCACGCCCGGCGCGGATGCAACGCCGCAACGGTGGAAACGTTGCGCGGCGCTCGCGTCGCGCGCGGACTGCGCCGGGCTTCGTGCTTCGTAAACCTACGGAGACGCGCGCGAGCGCCTCACCGCCAGCCGGTGATGCCCATGAACGTCATCACGCCCATGACGGCAAGGAAGATCGCCAAGGCCAGGTTGGCGACGCGCATCTGCAGCCGCCCGCCGACCATGCGCCCGAGCAGCAGGACCGGCACCGAGGCCAGCAACAGCCCGCAGGTCGTGCCGGCGCTCACCACCAGCGGCATGTCGGTGCGCGCGACCAGCGCCACGGTGGCGATCTGCGTCTTGTCGCCGATCTCGGCCAGGAAGAACGCCGCCGCCGACGCCATGAAGGGACCCAGCTTCTCGATCCACTCGTCGGCGACGATCGGCATCATGCTCTCCTCCGACGCCGCCAGCACCCACAGCGCCAGGCCGACGAAGGCCAGCCCGACCACGGTCTGCAGCATCTGCTGGCCGACGATGCTCGACGCCACCGCGCCGATCATGCCGGCGGCCAGGCGATGGGTGATCGTGGCGACCACGAGCCCGGCCAGGATCGCCCAGGGCCGCTTCAGCCGGACCGACAGAAGCGCGGCCAGAAGCTGCGTCTTGTCGCCGAACTCGGCCATCGCGCCGGTCGCCAGCGAGACGACGAAGACCTCCGCCGGCGTCATGATCGCCCT
>JADLEG010000250.1 GCA_020846275.1 Alphaproteobacteria bacterium | reverse complement strand
TCAAACACCGTCCTCTGACCACTGATCACTGACTACTGATCCCTGTCATCGCGGGGTGGAGCAGCCCGGTAGCTCGTCAGGCTCATAACCTGAAGGTCACAGGTTCAAATCCTGTCCCCGCAACCAACTTTACCGAACGCTCAAACACAGCAACACTGGCGCTGCCCGATCCTTCGGGCAGCGCGATCATGCGTGCCAGGTCGCCGATGATCTCGATCTCAAGGCCCTGCGCTTGCGGAACAATCGTGACCCGCTTGAACAAGCCGCGAAGGATTCCGATCGCTTCGTCGCGCGTCGCCGGAATCTTGAAGGCGCCGTGCGAGGCGGCGACTTTTCCACGATAGAGCTCGGCGAGTTCGGATGCAGGTGTGGCGCATGCGGCGGCATGGAATCATGCTCTCGTTCGAGGTCGGCTTTGCGCCGATCCAACTCGTTCAGCCGCATGGCTTGGTCCCGTTCAAGCGTTGTAGCCGATGCGCCAAGCTTCGAGCTTCGCCCAAGCGTCAGCGAGGCTCTCGAGCCGGTGCTCGTTCAGGCTTCGCGCGACAAGGGCAGCCATCGCCGAGAAGCGCTGGACGCAATCAAGCGCGCCCAACGGGAAGTATGACTTGGAATCCGCTGCGTCGAGCGTCTTAACCCAGTGTTCGCTCGGCCATGGAGACAGGCGATGCCAGATATGCCTTGAGGTTGGCTAGCTCAGGCTCGCACGGGCATCGACATGACGGGCAAGCGATGCGAGGATTTCACGCCTGTCGCGCTATTGCATGATCATTCGGAAGGGATGATGGGCAGGGTCAGGCATGATGCCCTTGCCCGATCGTGGAACACCGCCTGTTGCGCTACGCGCAGCACCGGGTCGGACCAGTAGTCGCTTCCCGTATTGTGGTTGCGGTCGAAGTTCGGGAAGTCCGAGCTGGAAATGTAGAGTCGGATGCGCTGGCCCTTCTTGAAGACGATCGCAATTGGATTGAGCGCAATCGCATACTCGTAGATATTGCCCGGTTCGAGCAGCTTCGGCCTGTCATAGCCATCGCGGTATTGGGCCCGCATGATGCCGTAGGTCAGGTTGAAACAGCGCCCGTCCGCCTGCACGACGGCTAGTTTGGCGGTCCAGTCCGTGTCGGGACCGTCGGTTGCCGCCCAAAGCCGCAGCGATACCGGACCGATGGCTTCTATCTCCTGCGCCAGGGGCGCCGTCTGGTAGACCAGGATGTCGCTGCGATGATCGTGCGGCGCCTGGTCGACCGGCGCGGCCTGGGAATCGGCGCGCATCAGCGACATGACGGGATCGCGCGGGTCGTAGTCGAAACGATCCGACGCTTCGTCGTGGGCAGGTCTCCACGGGGCCAGAACGCCATCGCCGCGAACCGTGTTCGCCCGTCCCCCGCTGTGCAGGTAAAGCGCGGTCGGCCTGGCGCGCGACAGCGGCCATTCCGTCTCACCGCGCCATTTGTTTCGCCCGAGGACGAACAGCTGCACGGGTTCTTCGCTGCCGATCCCGTCGTCCTTGCCCTTCAGGTGGTAGTCGTACCAACGCGCGATCATGTCGGCATAGGAACGCTCTGCCTCCGGGCCGAAATCCATTCCACAATTCTTGGGCACGAGTTGCGTCACGTCGTGAATCCAGGGCCCCACGATCAGACGATGCTGCCGCCGAAGCTCCCTCGGCCCGTCGGTCGCCAGGCCCGTGTAGTGATCCATTGTTCCGATCAACCTGTCCCACCAGCCGGTCATCAGCATCACCGGCGCCGTGATCTGCGAATGGAACTCGCCGAAGCGCATGAACTCGCGGTTCTGGGCACGATGGTAGGTCTGCAGCGGTCCGTGCAGGGTCGAAAAGACATGGGCGGGAATGTCGCCCAGCGGCACCCACCAGATATACTTGCCACGCTCGATGGTGTTCCAATGCTCGGTAGCCTCCGCTGCGCTATGCGGGCCAGGGTCGCCGGCACGGCGGCGCGCGTCCGCGGCCATCAGATGAACCCACTCGAGCCGACGCCCGGTCTCGAAAATGCCAAAATTCATGCTCAGCAGGTTCTGCGCCATGCCGCTCGCCATGATCGCCTTCAGCGCAGGCGGCCGCGAGGATGCGAGCATCCACGCGAGGTACGAGGCGTTGGAATGGCCCCAGGTACCCAGGCGCCCGTCGCTCCATGGCAGGGTGGATGCCCATTGCGCCGCGTCGTATCCATCCTCGACGTCAAAGGTCTCGGTGCGCTCGCGGAACATCCAGCGGTATTCGCCGTCCGACGCGTAGCGTCCGCGCTGGTCCTGCACGATCACCGTATAGCCGCGGCTCGCGACTTCACGTGCGTCGGCGATGTAGCGCGGCTCGCGCTTGCCATAGGGCGTGCGGTTCAGAAGCGCGGGGTAACGCCCGCCGTCCGCCGGATGATATACATCGGCGCGCAAGATCGTGCCGTCCCGGCAGACACATTGCAGATCATGCTCGACCGCGACCGGTAGCTTTCGGGGTTCAATGCCGGCCATCCGCTAGCGCCTATAGCGTCGCTGCACCAGGAGGTTGGCGCCGGCCGTCAGCACCAGGGTCGCGCTCATGAGGATGAAGGCGACGGCGGCACCAAGCGGCCAATTGCTCTTGACCGCGAACTGCGTGTAGACCAGCGGGCCCATCATGACGAACTGCGGCCCGCCGAGCAGGACGGGCGTCGCGTAGGCGTTCATCGTCAGGATGAAGCAGAAGATCGCGCCCGCGACGAAGCCCGGCGTGGCCAGCGGCAGCATCACGCGCCGGAACATCGTCCAGGGTCCGGCGCCCAGGCTGAAAGCCGCCTCCTCGACCGCGCGTTCGATGCCTTCGATCACGCTTTGAATTGTCAGCACGACGTACGGCAGGTTCACCGCCAGGATGCCGACGATCACCGCGGGCTCGGTGAACATGATGCGGACAGGGTGGTCGATCAGCCCGAGCCACTGCAGGGCAACGTTGATGAACCCCTTGTTGCCGAAGAGTGTCATCCAACCCGCCGCCCGCACCGCATTGCCGACGAACAGCGGCAGGACGATCAGCATGATCAGCAGATTCTTCCACCGGCTCTGGGTCCGCGCCAGTGTATAGGCAAGCGGATACGCGAGCACGATGCACAACAGCGTCACGATCAGCGCCACGCGCAGGGTGCGATAGAAGGCGGCGATGAAATAGGGATCGGTGAAGAACAGGGCGTACTGCTTGAGCGTCAGCGCCTCGACCATCATCACGCCGGCCTTGAAGTCGTTCAGGCTGTAGCGGAACAGGATGACGATCGGCACCAGAAGCCCGAGCGTGACGAATACAGTCGCGGGCCCGATGAGCATACCGGCGGTCCAACCCTGCCCGTCGCGCCGATCGCGGCTAACGGGCGACGGGCGGACACCGCCTGTTGCGGATGCAGCCATTTGTGTTTCGACCTGCGACGGCATCTGATCCGGCCATTTTCCTCGATTTCAGTTCGGAACCGGCGCAGTTTCCTGTGCGAAAACCATTGCCGCATCCGCTGGCCAACCGACCTCGATCCGGTCGCCCTCGACCGGCAGTCTGACATCGGCCCGGTTGGGCTGGCAGACGACGACGCGGTCCGTCGGCGAGATGCGAACGTGCAGATCGATGCTGGCGCCCAGATAGGATACGAACTCGACCGTGCCGGGCAGTCGGTTGACGCAATCGGCCGCCATCGCGCCCAGCGCCAACCGCTCCGGCCGCAGAGCCAGCACCGCCGGCCCGATCGCGCCCTCGTGGCAGGCGATGCGAAGACCGCCGGCCGTCTCGAACCGACCCGGGCCGACGATCTTGCCGGACAGGCTGTTGCTGCGGCCGACGAACATGGCGACGAAGCGATCGGCGGGCCGCTCGTAGAGTTCGCGCTGCGTGCCGACCTGGCGCACCTCGCCATTCGACATCACCACCAGCCGATCGGCCATCATCAGGGCCTCCTCCTGATCGTGCGTCACCATCACGGTCGTGATGCCAAGTTGGCGCTGCAACTCGCGTATTTCCACGCGCACGGTCTCGCGAAGCTTGGCGTCAAGGTTGGAGAGCGGCTCGTCCAGAAGCAGGACGTCGGGCCGGATGACCAAAGCGCGGGCCAAGGCCACGCGCTGCTGCTGACCGCCTGAGAGCTGCCGCGGCAGACGGCCCTCCAGGCCGCCAAGGCGCACCATCCGAAGCGCCTCTGCCACACGCGACGGGATATCGGCGGTCGACCGACGCATCTCCAATCCGAAGGCCACGTTTTCGGCGACCGTCAGATGGGGAAACAGCGCATAACTCTGGAACACCATGCCGGCGTTCCGCTTCCAGGGGGGCAGGTTCGTGATGTCGCGGTCGTCCAGCCGCACGGTGCCGCTGCTCGGGGTGACAAAGCCCGCAATCATGCGCAGGGTCGTCGTCTTGCCGCAGCCGCTCGGGCCCAGCAACACGATAAACTCTCCGTCGCCGACATCGAGCGTCACGTCACGGACGGCGATGTTCGAAGCGAACTGCTTTGAGAGCTGCTGAAGCGCCAACCTTGCCATCGCCCTACACCACCCGCGACAATCGGACAAAGCGGTTTGTGATGGCCATGGCAGTGCCGATCAGCGCGATCTGAACGACCGACACGGCCGCGATCGTGGGGTCGATCTTCCACTCCAGGTATTGAAGGATGGCTATGGGCAGGGTGGTTCGGCCGGCGCCTACCAAGAACAGCGTCATTTCCAAGTTTCCGAATGAGACGACGAATCCGAACAAAGCCGATGCCACGATGCCGGGACGGATGATCGGCAGGGTGATCCGAAAGAAGGCTCGCACCGGCGTCGCCCCCAGGCTGAGTGCCGCCTCTTCGACGCTGCGATCGAACCCGGCAAGGCTCGCCGTCACCAGCCGCACGCTCCACGGGATGACCAGCAGGATATGGCCGGCGACGAGGCCGCCGATCGAGCCGAGGATCGTGACCTCGGAGAAAAAGCCCTGAAGCTCGACATGGAACACGTAGATCGCCGTGCCGAGGACGATTCCTGGCACGACAATGGGCAGCAGCAGAAGATTGTTCAGCACTTCGCGACCCGCGAAGCGGAACCGCGCAATGCAGAGCGCGGCGGGCACGCCAAGCAGCAGGCCTGCCAGCATGGCGACGACTGCCACCTGGAGGCTCATCGCGAATCCATCCGCGAATTTCGGATTGGTCCAAATCGCCCGGAACCAGCGAAGACTGTAGCCATCGGGCGGGAATGACGGGATTTCCTGGCGAAAGAACGACAGCCAGACGACGAATATCAGCGGCAAGAGAATGAGGACCAGCACGCCGCCTGCGGCCCCGGTGAAGAGCCAGCGGCCGCAGGTCCGGCCAAGGACGGCGGCGCTCGACGGCCAGGCTAACGGTGCGGCCATGATCGGAATCCCCTGCACGGCGGGATCTGCCACCCTGATGCGGGTCGCAGCGATTGCGTCAGCCCGGGCGAAGCAATCTCGGTACGACGCATGAAATGAACAAGAGCATGCTGTTCGCCGGCATCAGCCATCGCTTCGTCCGCCAGTGAGGCCATGCCGCCCCGCAATGGGCGCGGCTTGTCTTTGACATTCGATCCAATATAGTTATATGAAATAAACTGTATAGTAAATAGGAACCGATAATGGCGACAGCGACGCTTGCTCGGATCGCGGCCGGGGTGGCCGCCGAAGGCGAGATGCCCGGCTTTCCAAAGTACCGGCAGATCATCGCGGCGCTGACCAGGGCTATCGAGCGCGGGCTACTCAATCCCGGCGACCGCCTGCCGCCCGAAACGAAACTGGCCCATCTGTTCTCGGTCAGCCTCGGCACGATCCAAAAGGCGTTGACGCACTTGGCCGATATCGGCTTCGTGCAGCGGACGCGCCGACGCGGCACTTTCGTCGCGGGCCGCCAGGCCGAGGACGTGTTCGTCTTCCGGTTCAAGAATCCCGATACCGGCCAGGTGCAGATTCCATTCACGCGCGTCTTGTCGGTCGCCGAGGACGGGTCGAACGGCGCCTGGCGCCCCTTCCTGCAGGTCGAGCGGTGCGTGCGCGTGGAACGCCTGGTCTGGGTCGAGGGCGATTCGCCGGCGTACAGCCGGTTCTTCATCGCCCACGACCTCGGCCGGCACTTGTTGCAGGAATCGATCGATAATCTGCACGGCGCGTCGTTCCACCGCATCCTGGGTCGCCGGTTCAATCTGCCGACCATCCGGACCACCCACCGCCTGCAATGCCGCAAGCTTTCGGCGGATGCGTGCCGGCACCTGGTCGTCCCGCGCGGAACCTACGGGACCAACTGGGACGTGGTCGGCTTCTCCTACAACCGGGCGACGACCTACCAGTCGCTGCAGATCCCGGCCGGGCACCGCCCGATCGAGCTAGACGTGCTGACGAGCGGCGCGGCGACCCATGCGTCCGCCGCCGAACAGGCGTGATGCATCGCATAAGGCAAGAAGCATTCGCAACGGCAGCAGGGAGAAACGATCATGATCGAAGCGAAGAATTCCGCAATCGGCCGCCGCACCGCGCTACGGGGCGTCATGGCCAGTGCCGCCGTCGGCGCCCTGGGCGCGCGCGCGGCCTGGGGGCAGGCGGCAAACAAGAGGATCGTCCTGTCGACCTGGGGCGGCGACTACGGTCAGCTTTTGACCAAGCACGTCTCGGTCCCCGTGCTGGCGCCGCGCGGATGGGAGGTCGTGAACGACGAAGCCGTCGTCGCGCAACGCAAGGCGAAGCTGCTGGCCGAAAAGCGCCTTCCGAAGGGGACCTCGGACGTCCAGGCGCTGACCGCCACGGATATCGCCGAGTTGCAGGACGCAAACGTCCTGGAAAAGCTCGACCATTCCAGATTCAAGAACGCGCAGAACATCATCAAGACGTTCAGCATCGCGGAGACGCCGCTTCTGTCGCCGCACATCTACAGCGGGAAGATGCTGATCTACAATCCGAAGCTGATCAAATACGAGCCGACGGCGATCGCGGACCTGTGGGATCCGCGCAACGAGGGGCTCGTCGGCGTTGTCGACATTCAACACGTATACACGACGATGGCGGCGGCGCTGGTGGGCGGCGGCAAGACCGGCGACTTTGACAAGGCCAAGAAGGCCCTGCTCGACCTCAAGAAGCTCAAGCCGCGCTTCTACCCGAGCAACGAGGCTCTGGCCCAGGCGCTTCAGACCGAGGAAGTCGGGATCGCGATCATGTGGAAGGCGCGCGCCGTGCAATGGCAGAACGCGGGCGCCAACATCAAGATCGTGGCGCCGAAGGAGGGCATCATCACCTATGTCTCCGGCTTCGCCATTCCGAAGAACGCGCCGAACAAGGATGGGTCCTACGCGTTTCTCGATGCCGCCCTTGAGCCCTCGGTCCAGACCGGATTCGCCGAGGACCTCGGCTACAACCCGGTGATACGCAACGCGACCGTCAAGCCGGAGTTGCAAAAGCGCATCGGCTTCTCCGCCGCGGAGGAGCTTTTGTTCATCAACCCGGATCTGGACTTTCTCGCGCGCAGTTCCGGCGACTTGAAGGATTTCTGGGACAAGCAGTTCAAGGCAGCCTGAACCCAACCACCGGGAGACGTGCATGAAGATAACCTTGCTGGGCACCGGCAACCCGGCGCCGTCGCTCAAGCGCATGGGGCCCGGCTACATGGTGTCGGTGGCCGGCGACGTTGTTCTTTTCGATCACGGTCCGGGCAGTCACCATCGCCTGCTCGAATCGGGCGCCAGGGCGACCGATGTGACGCACGTCTTCTTTTCGCACCTGCACTACGACCATTTCGTCGACTTTCCCCGCCTCCTGCTGACCCGCTGGGACCACGGGGCGGGAAAGATCCCGGAGCTCAACGTGTATGGGCCGCCCCCGCTTGGGAAGATGATCGACGGCCTGATCGGCCCCGACGGCGTGTTCGAGCCGGATTTGCAAGCCCGCATGAACTGGGACGCAAGTCTGCACGTCTACCGTGCGCGGGGCGGCGTCGAGCCGCGCATCGGCCCAAGGCCCAACGTCACGGAGATCGGCAAGGGCGATACGGTCGAGACGACGAACTGGCGGGTTCAGGTGGTCGAGGTGCCGCATGCGCAGCCCTATCTGACCTGTCTGGCGCTTCGCCTGGATTCCGATTCCGGATCGGTGGTCTATTCGGGTGACGCGGGACCGAGCAAGGCGCTCGAAAAACTCGCCGCCGGCTGCGACGTTCTCATCCACATGTGCTCGCATATCAGCGGTTCGGTCGACAACGAGGCGACGCGGACCGGGACCAGCGGCCATATCGAGGCGGCGCGAACCGCGGCGGCGGCCGGCGCGCGTCGCCTCGTGGCATCCCACATCTACGACCAATTCGACCGACCCGGCGTGCGAGAGAAGGTCATCGCGGAGATGGCAAGGATTTATGACGGCGTCATCGTGTTCGGCGAGGACCTCATGCAATTGTCGGCAGCGCCGGAGACACCTGGAGTCTTTCGGTAGGTTCGCGGCCGCGACTATGCGCGACGACCTGCCGGATGAAAGCATCGATGATGCCGCCCTGCTGACGGCGTCCATGAGATGGTCTGCCATCTCCGCTACAGCGCTTCGCCATCCGGTGGTATCAGGCGCTGATCGATGACCAGCAGCTGATCGATGCGTTCCAAGTGAGCGGTGTCGTGGCTGCAATTACGACCGTGCTCGCGATGGACTTAACCCTCGAAGAAGTTGCGCTGAGCCTGGGAGCAGACGATCTGCGGACCAAGCGGCATGTCACCTTGCCGACAAACAAGCACGGCATCATCGTCGGAGACTTCTTCGCTTTCATGACGTCCTTCGATAATGTACCGGTGTCAATTTTCCGCGGCAACGCGAAGATGACAACGCTGCCGGTTATTATCTATTCTCAGACCGAGGCCTATGGCGTCGATCCGGCGTTCGCTGCGATTTCTACCGTCGTGATCGTGTTGACGCTCGTGCTCATGCTGGTACTCGACCGATATGTCGATCTGGATCATCTGCGCTGAGGATAGATTTACCGATGAGCGCCATTGCGATCGGAACCGTGTGCAAGCCTTTGGGTCGGTCCAGGCCGTGCTCGACCGCTCCCTATGGCGGGCGAGATGTAGCTCAGCTGCCTCCATTCCGGCGGAATATCGGCTTCGTGTTCCAAAGCCACGGCTTGTTCCCCCATCTCCCGCCGATATCCGCCTGATCGATGACATCCCCGTTTCGTAGGCTCCGGCAAGAATCGAGGTTCTTAAAAATGACTAATGACGAGACACGCCGAATGACGGCCAACCAGGAATGTCTTCGTCGGATGTGCGAAGCGGAACCGGTGCTGGTCGATGTGCGGCCGGCCGGCGAGGTGCTTCCGGGCATGTTGCCCAACCTGATCCTGACATCCGGTCCGGCGCTCGCCTGGGATGGGTATGTCGGGGGCCAGCGCGAGGCCATCATCGGCGGCGCGCTGTTCGAGGGCCTGGCCCGGGACCGCGAGGAGGCGATGCGGAAGCTGTCGTCCGGCGAGATCGCCGTCGATGGCTGTCATCCGCACGCCTGCGTGGGATCGCTCGCCGGCATCTACACGGCGTCGATGCCGGTCTTCGTCGTACGCAACGCAGCGACCGGGGCATACGGCCACTGCAATTTTTACGAAGGAACCAACCGGCGGCGTTTGAATTACGGCGTTTACGACGCTGGTGTTCATGAGCGGCTGGACTATGTCCATCGGATCGTGGCGCCGGTGATCCGCGAGGCGGTGCGGCGTTCGGGCGGCATCCCGCTCAAGCCGCTTATGGCCCGCGCACTGCATATGGGCGACGAGTTGCACAGCCGCAATACCGCCGCCTCGCTGCTGTTCGCGCGCGAACTGTACCCGCATCTCGCGGCCATGAGTTCGCACGACCAGGATGGCGTGCTGAAAGCGGTACAGGCGCTGACCGAAGACCACTATTTCTTCCTTCGCCTGTCCATGGCGGCCGCCAAGGTCACGGCCGACGCCGCCCATGGCGTGAAGCATGCAAGCGTGGTGACCGCGATGGCATTCAACTGCCGCGGCTTTGCGATCAGAGTGAGCGGGCTCGGTGACGCCTGGTGGACCGGTCCGCACGCCACGGTGCAGGCAAAGCTCTTCGAGGGCCATCGTGAGGACGAGATCACCTGGATGGGCGGGGAAAGCGTCATCGCCGAGACCGTCGGGCTTGGCGGCTTCTCCCAGGCAGCCGCCTTTCCTTTGCAGGCCTATCAGGGCGGCTCGCCGGAGGCGATGATCGCCCATAACCTCGAGATGTACGAGATCACGGTCGGGGAGCATACCGACTTCCGGATCCCATATCTCCGGTACCGCGGTTCCCCGACGGGCATAGACATCTTAAAGGTGGTAGCGACTGGCATCGCACCCGTCATGGACATCGGCATTGCCGGCCGCGATGGCGGCCAGATTGGTGCGGGGATCGTGCGGGCGCCGCTGGAGTGCTTTGCCTCGGCGGCAGCTGAGTATCAGCGGAGATATGGCTCAGGCCTGCCGACCTGACTGTTCTTGGATTGCTGCCGCCATACGACAACAGTTGCATCGGTCGTCGTGACCGCTGTAAACCGACAGGCGTATCGTCGCGATCGAACTCGCGAATGCTCGGCCCGTGGCCTTTGCCCGCTAGCATCTGGGCGTTTATCCGGATTGTCCCCTGCTAGTTGACGGCTCGCACCAGCCAAGTTCCGGGCTTCGGCCCGGATGAACTACCCCATCAGAATCCATCCCTAGTCGGCGACGAGCGGCTGGCGCGTGGAAGCCGGCGCGCCGACGCGGTCCAGGCCGCCGAACTGCTTGGCAAGCTGCGGCATCACCTCGGCCCCGAAGCGCTCCATCGATTTGAGGACACGGGCCTGCGGAATGCCTGGGATGCCCATGAAGCAGCTCACATGCGTGGGACGCAGCGCCTCGAACTCGCGGCCGAGCTTTTCCACGACCGTCGCCGGCGAGCCGACAATCATGCGTCTGGCAATTTCATCCAGCGGCGGCTCGTCGCTGGCGGGAATCTCCTTGAGGAAGCCGCCATCGACTTCGCCATAGCGCTGGCGCATCGACAATGCGATACGGCGGATGTAGCGCGCGCCCTCAGCCGCCTGCAGTGCCTCTTCCTTGTCGTCAGTGACGAACATGTAGCGCTGCATCGCGAAGGGGGTGCGGTCGGCGTCGCCGCCGGACTCGACGTAATATTGCACCACCTTGTCGTGGGTTTGCTTGATCTGCTCAAGGGTGCTCCAACCCGTCGTGAAGAATGGAATGTAGCCGCTGCGGGCGACGCGGCGCTGGGTCTCGGGATCGTTGAGCAGGCCGGCAATGTAGATCGGGATGCGCTTCTGCAGCGGCCGGACGCGGCAATACGTATCCGTCACCTTGACCAGCTTGCCCTGATAGCCGAACGGCTCGCCGGCGAGGAAGCGTTCGACGAGATCCAGCTTCTCCAGGAAGATGTTGCGTCCCTCCTTCAGGTCGACGCCGAATTTGTGGAACTCGTACTCCTGGTAGCCGCTGCCGAAGCCCAGCACCAATCGGCCATCGCTGAGGTTGTCGGCCACCGCGATGTCCTCGAGCATCCGGATCGGCTCATAGAGCGGCGCGACGATAACGCCCGGTGCCAGCTTGATGCGGCTGGTCTTGGCGGCCATATAGGTCAGCATGGTCAGCGGCGATGGGCACAGGCAGTAGTTCGAGAAATGGTGTTCGGCGAACCAGGCGATCTCGAACCCGATCTGTTCGACCATCTGAACCTGCTCGACCATTTCGGTGTAGATCTGGCGCGCCGACTTCTTCGGGTCGCGCTGCGTCATCAGGTTGAAGAGACCGAAATGCATTGCCTTCTCCCGTGCTTGAATGGTCAGATGCCGACGATGGTCTCGCCGCCGTTCGGGCTGATCTGCTGGCCGGAGATGAAGTCCGCCTCGCCCGAAGCGAGGAAGGCGACCGCGTAGGAGACTTCCTCGGGCCTGGCCCATCGACCGAGCGGGACGCGCTTCTCCTTCTCGCGAATCATGTCCCATCCCTGGGTCTTGATCGGCATTTCCGTCAACACCCCACCGGGCGAGACCGCGTTGACCATGATGTTCCAGGGCGCGAGTTCCTTGGCCCAGGCCTTGGTCAAGCCAAGGATCGCCGTCTTCGCCGCGCAGTAGTGCGAGGCCTTGTTGATGCCGGCGCCCGTCATCGCCCAGATCGAGCTGATGTTCACGATCTTGCCGCTGCGCCGCTCCTTCATCGTGGGCACCGCGGCCTGCGTGCAGAAGAAGGTCCCTTTCACGTGCACGCCGAACATCAGGTCGAAGTCGGCTTCGCTGATGTCCTCGAAGGGCCGGTGCTGTCCCACGCCGGCGTTGTTGACCAGTATGTCGATCGGCCCCAGTTCCTTCTGCGCCGTCGCGACCAGGCCTTGGACTGCGCCCACGTCGCGAACGTCGGCATGGGAGACGATGCAGCGCCGCCCCAGCTTGCGCACGGCCTCGACCGTCGCTGCAGCCTCGTCCTTCAGCACGTCGTGCACGACGAGGTCGGCCCCTCGTTCGGCCATCAGCAGCGCATGCGCGCGGCCCATCCCCCGGCCCGATCCGGTAATCCAGGCGACCTTGCCGCGAAGGCTGTTGCTTGCTTCCGCCATGATTGCCTCCGCTTCAAAAGCCGACGATGGTATCGCCGCCGTTCGGGCTGATCACCTGACCGGTGACGAAGTCCGCTTCGGGCGACGCGAGATAGGCGACGGCATAGGATATCTCGACAGGTTCGCAATACCGCTTGAGGGGAACCTTCTCCTCCTTCGCGCGGAGGATTTCAGGATTGTCCAGCTTGATGGGACCGCCCGACCGCACGCCGCCCGGCGCCACGGCGTTGACATGGATGTTCCATGGCGCCAGCTCCTTGGCCCAGGCCTTGGTGAAGCCCAGCAGCGCCGCTTTCGCCGCGCAGTAATGCGAGGCAACCGGCGCGCCGGTCATGCCCCAGATCGAGGAGATGTTGATGATTTTGCCGTAGCGTCGTTCCTTCATTGCCGGAATCAGTGCTTGCGTCAAAAAGAACGAGCCCTTCACGTGCACGGCCATCATGCGGTCGAAATCCTTCTCGACAATCTCCGGCAATTGCGCGCGCTGGCCGAAGCCGGCGTTGTTGACGAGGATGTCGACCTTGCCCATGGTTCCTATGCCTTCCGCGGCCAATGCACGGACGGCGGCGGTGTCGGCGACGTCACACGCCACGACATGCGCCTTTCGGCCTAGCGCCTTGACCATGCGCGCCGTTTCCTCGGCCGCATCCCGGCGGATGTCGTTGACCACGATGTCCGCACCACGCGATGCCATCAGCACGGCGTGAGCGCGTCCCATGCCATCACCCGAGCCGGTGATGAGCGCAACCTTACCAATCAAGTTTCCCATGCCTACTCCCTTGGAACCAGCAGCGTGTCTTCGGCGCGCCAGGAAAGCACTACGCGCTCGCCCGGAATGGCGTGGTGCGCCGCGTGGCCCGGCGGTTGACGGACGGTGAGTTGAATAGAGTCGCTCACGCGCACGCGATAGCGCAGCATCCCCGCCGTATAGACAGCATCGTCCACGATGCCTTCCACCGTGTTGCCCGCGGCCGCGGATGTCCGATGGTTCAATCCGATCGCCTCGGGGCGCACGCAAGCCATTATTCCCGCACCGGTGGCTGCTTCCGGCGGCTTTCGAGTCGTCGCCAACCGCATGCCGCCGCCGATTTCGAGCGTTGTCCCGTCGACGGCAGGCGCAACGCTTTGAATCGGGAACAAGTTGGCCTCGCCCAGGAAGCTGGCCACAAAGGAATTGCAAGGCGCCTCGTAAAGCTCGCGCGGCGCGCCTACCTGGACGATGCGGCCGTGATTGACGATCGCTATGCGATCGGACAAGCGTGCCGCCTCGTCCTGGTCGTGGGTAACGTACAGGACGGTCGCGCCGATCTGCCGGTGAAACTGCTTGATCTCGTCTTGCATTTCCTCGCGTAGATTCTTGTCCAGTGCTCCCAGCGGCTCGTCCATCAGCAATAGGGGCGGGTCATACACGGCGGCGCGCGCCAGGGCCACGCGCTGCTGCTGCCCACCGGAAAGCTGGCTGGTACGGCGAGCCCCCATGCCTTCGAGCCGCACCACGGCGAGCATTCGCTCCACGCGCGTGCGAATCTCCGTCTCGGCGACCTTGCGCATCCGCAGGGGGAACGCAATATTGTCGAATACGACCATGTGCGGGAACAGCGCATAGTTTTGGAACACCATGCCGATGTTCCGCCGATAGGGCGGCACGGAGACCACGTCCACGCCGCCGACCAGGATCCGCCCGCCGCTGGGTGGCACGAAGCCCGCGATCGACCCGAGCAGGGTCGACTTTCCCGATCCGCTGGGGCCGATCAGCGCGAAAAACTCGCCCTGCGCGACGTCAAGGTCGGTTGGCGCGAGGGCCTGGACGTCGCCGTAACGTTTGTAGAGACCCTGGATCGCCAGATGCGCGCCCCTGGAAGCTCCGCTCATGGCGCCTGGCTTTCGACAGGGCGCGCGCGCTGCAGAACGGCGACAACCGCCAGCAACAGCAAGGAGAAACCCAGAATCAGCGTGGCAACCGCGGCGATCGTCGGTGTCAGGTAGGCGTTCATCTGCTCCCAGATCAGGCGCGGCAAGGTGCGCGTCCCTGGTCCGGTCAGGAACAGCGACAGCATCAACTCGTCGAACGACGTCGCGAAGGCGAGCAGCCCGCCTACCACGACACCCATGCGGATCATCGGGAACGTGATATGGCGGAACGCAGACCACGGGCCAGCCCCGCAGGTCATCGCCGCCAGTTCCAGCGATTCGCTGTAGGTTCGGAGCGCAGCGGCAACCGTGATGAACACCAGCGGCATCGCAACCACGGTATGGCCGATGATGACGCCGAGATATCCCCGCAGCAGACCCAGATCCAGCATAACGGGATAGAGGCCGATTGCGATGATCACATGCGGCAGCAGCATCGGCGCTACCAGGAGGGCCGAAGCCGCCGCCGCGAAGCGCAATCGGCCGCGCACCACCGCCAGCGCCGCCAGCGTTCCCAGCGCCACCGACAGCAGCGCGGTCGGTACGCCGATCAGGAAGCTGTTCGCCGCAGCCTGGGGCCAGGACAGATCGGTCTGCATCGCGCCATACCACTGCGTCGACCATCCGGGCGGCGGGAACGTCAGGTAGAGCTGGTTGCTGAAGGACATCGGCACGATGATCAAGCTGGGCAGGACCAGATAGACAAGGGCAAGCGCCGTGAAGCTGGGCAACGCCACGCGCATCAGCCGAGGAAACCAGTCAGCGAGCCCGTTCAACGCGCTAGCGCGGCCTCGGCCGCTCCACCGGTAACGCGGAGATACACGAGATAGATCGCCAGGGTGATCACCAGCAAGGTCGTCGCCAGCGCCGATGCCAATCCCCAATTCAAATAGGTGTTGGCCTGTTGTTCGATCAGCACGGCGGCCGTCATGTGCCGTGGACCGCCCAGCAGCGCGGGCGTGACAAAGAAGCCCAACGAGGTCATGAAGACCAAGGCGACACCCGCATTCACGCCGGGCAAGGAGAGCGGCAGGAACACTTTCAGGAAAGCGTTGCTGGGACTTGCGCCCAGCACAGCCGCCGCGCGCAGCAGGGTGCGATCGATCGAGCGCATCGATGACAGGAGCGGCAGCACCATGAACGGCAGCATGATGTGCACCATGCCGACATGCACGCCAAAGGATCCCGGCAGAAAGCGAACCGGCGTATCGACGATCCCCGCCGCCAGCAGCAGGTCATTGAGGATGCCGCGCCGCTGGAATACGACCATCCAGGCATAGGAGCGGATCACGACGCTGGTCCACAGCGGGATCAGCACGAGCGCGGCCATCACCTGCAGGCTCATGCCCCGCGCCTTGGACATGACATAGGCAATCGGATAGGCGATCAGCAGGCAGAGAACCGTGACGGTCGCGGCCGTTTCGATCGTGTTCCATAGCACGAACAGATACGGGCCGTCGCCGAACACGGTCACGAAGTTCGCGAGCCCCGGATGGGGGTCGGTAAATCCCCGCCAGACGACCCGCAACAACGGCCAGGCGAAGAAGACGGCGAGAAACCCCGTCGGAACGGCGAGCAGCCAGCCATAGAAACCGGTCGCCGACCACGGCCGCGCCGTTGGGCCGTCGGGCCGACTGGTCAATGTCGACCGGCCTTGCATGGGCCGCCCGCGGTTCCCCGGGTGATCAGCGCGAATCTACAGCACCCATTTCTCGAACATCGGTCCCACGCGGTCGCCATTGTCGGCCCAGTAGGTGACGTCGAGAAAAACGCCTTTCTTGAAATTCGCCTCGGAGGACGGCAATGCCTCCAAGGTGGGAGCGTCCAGCAACGCCAGAGCGGCGGTGTTGGTTGGCCCATAGGGAATGAGCTTGGCGAAGTCGGCCTGGCCCCGCGGCGACATGGCGAGCGCGATCATCTCCATCGCCTCTTTCTTGTTCGGCGCGCCCTTGGGGATGGCCCAGGCATCCGATACGAACAGCGCCTGGTTGTAGTGGTAGTCCACCGGCGCGCCGGCCCGCTTGGGATCATGCACGCGCCCGTTCCAGGTGGCCGAAATCTCGACCTCACCGTCGATCAGAATCTGCGCCGACTGGGCCCCGGTGTTCCAGAACAAGGTAGAGGCCTTGATCTTGTCGAGGCTCTTGAGCGCGCGATCGACATCGAGCGGGTAGAGCTTGTCCTTGTCCACCCCGTCGGCCATCAGCGCCACCTCCATGGTCTGGAACGGACGCTTCCACAAGCCGCGGCGTCCGGGCGCCTTCCAGAATTCGGCCCAATTCTTTGGTTCCGCGCCTGGTTTCACGTTCTTGGTGTTCCAGGCGATGTGGTACGCGACCACATCGGAGACGATGAAATGCTCGAAACAGGTGTTGGGCAGCATCTTCGACTTGTCGATGACGCCATAGTCGAGCGGCTCGAGCAATCCCTGCTTCGCGGCCTGCGCGGCGAACTCCGCCGCCACCTGGCAGATGTCCCACTCATAGGCTTTCTGCTCGACCATTGCCTTCAGCTTTGCGCTCGTGTTCGGCGCGCCGACGATCTTGATACCGGTCTTGGCGGTCCATGGCGTGTAGACCGATTTCTGGTAAGCCTCTTCCAGCTTCCCGCCGCCGGTGGCGACGACCATCTGGCTGGGCGCGGCCCGCAGGATTGCCGGAAGTCCTAGAGCGAGGGAGGCTGCTGCCACCCCTTTCATTGCACCGCGACGGGTCATGCGCGAAAAGCGCCGGTCGATCTGCATGTTTGTCCTCCCCTTCCATTCTTGTTGTCGTCGAGCCTCAGACCATCAGCATGCCGCCATTCACCATTACGGTCTCGCCTACCACGAAACGGTTGCGGGGCGAGGCGAGGTACAGGATCACTTCCGCGATGTCCCCCGGTTCGGCCACGCGCCGTACCGGGATGAACGGAATGCGCTCCTTCAGCCAGCCCTGCGCCTTTGCCGTCTCGGTCGCGATAGCGCCGGGACTGACGCCGTTCACCAGCACTTCGTGCGGGCCCAGCTCCTCCGCCATGGTCTTGGTCAGGCTGACAACCGCCGCCTTCGCTGCGGCATAGTGGGGCAATTTCGGTTTCGGCCGATAACCGTCGGTCGATGCGACGTTGACGATCCGACCATAGCGGCGCGCGATCATCAGGTCCTTGAACGTCCGCGTGGTCAGGAACACCGTCGTCAGGTTCACGCGGAAGGTCCAGTCCCAGTCCTCGAGCGTGATTTCGTCGAGCGTGCCGTATCGCCATCCGCCCGCGTTGTTGACAAGAACGTCCAGCCGCCCGCCCCGTGCGACGACCATGTCCTTGACGCGGCCGAGCTGCGCCTCGTCCGCGACATCCGCCTGGGCAGCGATCGCATCGAACCCACTCTTGCTCAACTCGTTCGCTGCGGCTTCGACGCCCGCGCCGTCAAGATCGACCATGAAGACACGCGCACCGCGTTGCGCAAGGAGCGTGCTAATCGCACGCCCTAGTCCGCGCGCCGCTCCTGTCACCAATGCGGTCTGTCCGGCAAAGTCGCCACTCGACGTGTTGGCCAAATTTCCCTCGTGTCAAAATTCACGCCGACTTGAATCGTATGTTTGATCAAAAGATCATGGTTTGCAAACACTCGATTGAACCGGCAGCAAGGGCGCACTTCACATTGAAAGCCCAGTCCCGACCTTCGGGTCACCCGATGGCGCGCGTCGCCCAAAGAAAATCGAAGTGCGATATTGGCGGGTGACGACGAGCATTTGTCCTGCGCGATGAATGGCGTCGGCCGAGATCACTGGCCGGCACTCTCGAAGCCACTACTTTGGCTTGCGACTCTATGTGATTCAGCGCGAGGCCATGGGCTGAAAAGGCTGACCTGTCGTCCCGATCCAGGCAACGCTGGTGACGGCAACCGCATGTCGGCACTCACGGCATCAGCCGGCCGCCATTGACGTCGATGATCTGGCCGGTGACGTAGCCGCTCATCCCGGGCGAGGCGAGGAACAGGCACGCGCCGACGCAATCCTCCGCCGTGCCGAGACGGCGCAGCGGCACGGTCCCGCGCACCGCCTCGAGTCGGTCCTTCGGCGTGTTCGCGTGGAACGGAGTCACCATGAGTCCCGGCGCGATGACATTGGCGCGCACGCCGTCAGGCGCGAATTCGGTCGCCATGGAGCGCGTGAGCGAGTGCACGGTCGCCTTCGAGGCCGCGTAGAGGCCCGAGCCCGGCTGGCCGCCGTTGCGGCCGGCAATCGAGCCGATATTGATGATCGAGCCCTGGCCCGACGCTTTCAGGTGCGGCAGCGCGGCGCGCGTGAGCGCCAGGATCGAGCGCACGTTCAGGTTCACGATCCCGTCCAGGATGTCGTCGGCGTAGTCCGCCAGCTTCGTCGCCTTGACCACGCCGCCGGCGTTGTTGACCAGCACGTCGAGGCCGCCAAGCGCCCGGACGGTCTGCGCCACGATCGCGGCGGCGTCATCAGGCTTCCGAACGTCGCCCGAGACTAGCGCGACCTTGCCGCCGGCATTCATCGTGGCGGCGAGGGCCTTCGCCGCCTTCTCGCCGCTGAAATAGTGCACGGCGACGTCGGCGCCGTGGTCGTGAAAGCCCTTGGCCGCGGCCGCACCGATGCCGGAGCTGCCGCCGGTCACCAGCACGCGCTTGCCTTTGATGTCGTCGAGGATCATGGAGGTCTTCCTTTCGCGATCAGCTCCGCAGCGCGGCGACGGCCTTCCAATCCACGTCGAGGCCGAAGCCCGGCTCCGCGCTGAGATGCACCATGCCGTCGCCGCCATAGGTAGCACCGCCCCGGAAGATGCGGTGATGGATGGGATGCATCCGTTCGTCGCCCACGGATTCCGCGGCATAGGCGGCGTCGCCGAAGGCCGACACGATATGCGCCTGGATATGGGCGGCGGAGTGCGGCGCGACCATCACGCCCTTCGCAGCCGCGTGCCGCCCGATCCGCATCGCCTCGCTGAACCCGCCATAGCGGGTGCAGTCGAACTGGACGTAGCGGATCGCGCCCGAATCGATGAAGACGCCGACCGCGTGGCTGTGCCATTCGCGTTCGCCGTGCGCCAACGGGATCGGCACCGACCGGGCGAGCGTCGCGAAATCGGACGGCTGCAGATACCAGTGCAGCGGCTCCTCCAGCCATAGAATGTCGAATTCTTCGACATCGCGCGCGAAGCGAACGCACGTCCCCACGTCGTAGGGCGCGTTCATGTCGAGCATCAACTGGACGCCGGGACCGATCGCCGCGCGGACGGCGCGGGCGCGGGCTACCTCGTCGGCGGGCGCAAGCGCTCCGGTCTTGAGCTTGACGGCCTTGAATCCCCTGGCGGCGAACCCGGCCAGCTCTTGGGCGCATGCCATCACAGGGCCACCTTCGACGTAGAAGCCGCCCACCGCATAGGTGAAGACCTCGGTGCGCGTGCCGCCGAGCAAGCGGAATACCGGCAGCCCGGCATGCTTGCCGGCGATGTCCCAGAGCGCGATATCGACGCCGGCCAGTGCCGCCATGAACTGGGGCCGCTGGTTGCGCGGCAAGGGCGGCGGCAGTCCGTCCCACCCGCCAAGGCCGCCTGGCCGCGGGCACGTAATCGAGAATAGACGTTGCCAGATCGCGTCCAGTTTCAGCGGATCCTGGCCGATCAGCAGGGGACGCATCTCTTCCAGCAGCTTGCACACCAAGGATTGCGGGCCAGTGGAGACCTCGCCCAGCCCGACGATGCCCTGGTCGGTCCGGATCTCGACCAGCACCAGCTCCGCGCGGCGGAACGGCTCGTGCGCCGTCCATACCGGCCGCTCCAGCGGCGCGCTCATGGGATGGGCAATCAGGTCGGTGATCTTCACGGTCGCACCTCGATCGCTGCGCGCGGCCGCTCCGGCGCGACGATCACGTCGGCGGCCCGGATCGGCTTGCCCTCGAGGAACGCGAGCATGTTCTCGAAGGCATGGTTGGCCATGAGCGCTATGTCGTCCATGTGGCTTCCCGCGGAATGGGGCGTCAGCACGACGTTGTCGAGGCCCCGCAGGGGCGAGCCGGGCGGCAATGGCTCCACCGCATAGACATCGAGTCCCGCGCCGCCGAGACGCCCGTGCTGCAGCGCCTCGATCAACTCCTCCTCGACGACCAACTCGCCGCGCGCCGTGTTGATCAGATAGGCGCCCGGCTTCATCTGCGCGAGCTCCGCGCGGCCGATCATCCGGCGATTCTCGGCTCCGCCCGGACAATGCAGCGAAACGACATCGCTGCGGGCCAGCAATTCGGGCAAGTCGACGAACGTGGCGTTCAGCGTGGCTTCGTTGGCAAGCCGGCCGCCGCGCTTGAAATAGAGGTTGGAGGTGGAGAAGCCGCGGAGCTGCCGCGCCAGCGCCTGGCCGATATTGCCGAACCCGACGATGCCGACGGTCTTGCCGAAGAGCTTTCGCGAGATCGGCCGCAATTCGGCCGGAATCCATCGCCCCTCGCGTACCGCCCGATCGGCAAGGGTCACGCGCCGCATCACGGCCAGCATCAGCGCGACCGCATGCTCCGCCACGGTATCGGCGTTGGCGCCGCTGGTGATGGCGACGGCAATGCCGTGGCGGCCGGCGGCGGCGACGTCTATCTTCTCGTATCCGCTGCCCCATTTCTGGATCAGCCGCAGCCGCGGAGCCGCGTGCATCATCGCGTCGGTCAACGGCGCCACGGTCAGCAGCATGTCGCTCGCGGCGAGTGCCTCGGCCGTCAGGCGTTCCGGCTGTTCGGCGAACGTCAGGTCGAAGATCTTCGGCGCGACCTGCCGGATCACGGCCTCGGCCGCGGAGTCGAAGACAAAGCCGACACAGGCGACCCGGACGCGGTTCATCGGCTAGTTCTGGCGTCGAAACAGGACATGCGGCCCGAGCTCGGACACGCGCCGGCAACCGACATAGCCCATGTTCTTCTCGAACTGGGTGGCCAGCAGGCCGAGCACCTTGGCGGCGCCGGCCTGTCCCGCCGCGGCGATGCCGTAGAGCGTGGCGCGGCCGATCAATACCGCCTTGGCGCCCAGCGCCAGCGCCTTCACGATGTCGCTGCCATGGCGCACGCCGCTGTCGAGCAGGACGGTGGTCCGGTCGCCCACGGCCGCCACTACCTCGGGCAGCACGTCGATCGTCGCCGGCGCGCTGTCCAGCGCCCTGCCGCCGTGGTTGGAGACGACGACCCCGTCGGCGCCGCAATCCACCGCCTGGCGCGCGTCGTCGGCGTTGAGGATGCTCTTGACCACCAGGGGCCCCGGCCAGATCCGGCGCAGCCGGCGCACATGGTCCCAGCTCAGCCTGACGCTGTTCGCCGGCGCGACGGCGCTGCCGCGCGTGATGCGCTGCTGATACTGCGGCGGGTAGTTCTCATGGCGCGGCATGCCGGTCGTGAGCAGGTAGCGGCCCATCACGCCCGCCACCCAGCGCGGGTGCAGCATCATGTCCGCGATGAAGCGGGCGTTGAGCGAGATCGGATCGGTAAAGCCGTTCCGGTCGTTGTACTCGCGCGTACGGCCGAGCGCGGTATCGATCGTCACGAACAGGACCTCGAAGCCCAGGTCGCGCGCCCGCTCGACCATCTGGAAGGCCAGTTCCTCCTCCTGCCAGATGTAGAACTGGAACCAACGCCGGCCGCTCGCCTCGCGCGCGATCGTCTCCATCGAGGTGATGGACGCCGACGCCAGGGTGAACGGGACGCCCGCGGCGGCGGCGGCGCGGGCCAGCGCCAGCTCGCCCTGGTGCCAGCACAAGCCGGCGATGCCGGTGGGCGCGATCGCAAGCGGTACGGGGATGCGCTTGCCGAACAGCTCGGTGCCCATGTCGCGATCGCTGAGGTCGACCATGAAGCGGGACTTCAGCTTGAGTCGCTCAAAGGCGGCAATGTTCTCGGCCAGCGCCAGTTCGCGTTCGGCGCCGCGGTCCATGAACTCGAACACGCCGCGCGGCAGACGGCGCCGCGCCGCCTCGCGGAAATCCTTCACGTCGAAACAGCGGTCAAGCGCACCCATCGGTCAATCCGTCTCGTACACGGTCTGCTCGATCCGCCTGTTGAGTCGGTGCTGCGAGCGCAACGACCAGACGAACATGATCGCGGCCAGCACGACGCAGATGGCGGAGACCGGATGCATGAAGATGTCGAGGTAGGAGCCGTCCGACAGCGTCAGGCCGGCGCGAAGGCTCTTCTCGGTGATGGGGCCAAGGATGAACCCGATGACAAAGCCGCCCAGCGAGAAGCCGGTCTTCTCCATCGCGAAGCCGGCGACGGCGAATCCGAGCATCACGAACACGTCGAATACGCGGTTGTTCTCGGCGAACGCGCCGATCACGCAGAACAGCAGGATGATCGGGAACAGGTACCAGGTCGGCACGGTCGTGAGCTTGGCAAGGTAGCGGATGCCCGCGGTCATGATGAGGAACAGGACGAAATGCGAGATCAGGCAGGCGGCGAAGATGATGTAGACGACCTCGGGATGGTTGGTGAACAGCATCGGGCCGGGTTGCAGGCCGTGGATGATCAGCGCGGCCAGCAGGAACACGTCGGTGACGCTGCCCGGAATGCCCATGGCGATCATCGGGATCAGCGCGCCGCCCACGGTCGCGTTGTTGCCGCATTCCGATGCGACGATGCCCTCGGCGTGGCCGGTGCCGAATTTCTCCGGCGTTTTCGACATCGTCTTGGCGACCGAGTACGAGACCAGCGAGCCGACCGTCGCGCCGATGCCCGGCATGATGCCGACCCAGGTGCCGATCAGCGAGGAGCGGATCAGGTTCCAGCTCTGCGCTTTCCACTCCTTGAGCGGAATCCACATCCGACCGGCGGTCGCTTCGACCATCTCCATCTTGCGCTCGACATCGATGATGTCGGACAGGACCTGCGCCACGGCGTAGGCGCCGATCAGCACGGCGAGCGTCGAGAAACCGGCATCGAGATCGTGGAAGCCGAAGGTCAGTCGCAGCGCGCCGGTGGACGGGTCGGTGCCGGGCATCGACACCAGGATTCCGAGCAATCCCGCGACCAGCCCCTTTATCACCGACCCCTGCCCAAGCGCTGCGATCAGGACGAGCGCCATCAGAACCAGCGACAGGATGTCGAACGGCCGAAGCTGCGCCGCGATCTCGGACAGCGGGTAGGTCAGCGTGACCAGCGCCGCCCAGGACACGAGGCCGCCGAACAGGGCGGCGCCCACGGCATAGCCGAGCGCGCGGCCGGGCTGGCCCTTGCGCGCCATCGGGTTGCCGTCGAACGTCGTGACGATCGAGGACGGTTCGCCCGGAATGCGCAGCAGGATCGCGGTGACCAACCCGCCCGCGATGGCGCCGACATACATCGACACCATCATGGTCAGCGCGTTGTTGACGGTCATGTAGAAGCTGAGCGGCAGCATGAGCGCGATGCCCATGGCGCCCGTGACGCCGGGGATCGCCCCGAGAATCACGCCCAGCACCGTCCCGCCGACCAGGAAGAAGATCGTGTTGGGGAGGAGGACCGCCAGCGAGGCGTCGAGCATTCCTTGCATGGTCAGGGCAGATCGACGCCGAAGACGGAGCCGAACAGGTAGCTGAGCCCGAAGCCGAACGCGACTGAGCAGGCCGCCGCCGGCAGGACGATCGCCCGTTCGCCCTTCTTGATCGACAGCGTCGAAGCGAAGAGCAGCAGCGAGCCCACGATGCCGAACGGGATCGCCAGGTAGACCAGGATCGCCGCCGCGACCAGGTAGCCGAAGATCGCCACGGCGAGCCACGGCCGGCGCTCGAAATCCTCGACTTCCTCGGCCAGTCCGCGTTTGGCGGGGCTGCCAAGAAGCGTTTGCGCGATCGCAACGAGGCACAGGGCGATCACCGCCACCGCCACCATGCGCGGCATGGTGCCGGAACCGAGCGGGTCATAGGTGCCGGGGCGATAGCGCAGCGAATCCCAGAAAATCAGCCCGGCCGCCGCAATGACGGCCAGGCTGACACCGACGTCGAGAAGTTTTCTGTTCATCGTGCGGGCCCGGAGTCCGCGGTTGTCTTGACGCCCGCCGTCAGTTCGGCTTCATGTCCTTGGTCATCGGCTTGAACCGCTCGAACTCGGCGGCGATGTGTTCGGTGAGCGCCGGGCCGGTCCGCAGGTTGATCTTGGCCCCGAGTTTCTCGGCATACTCGGTCTTGACCGACTCCAGGCCCAGCGCCTTGCTGAACGCGTTGACCAGCACGGCGAGGCGGTCGGGCGGCGTGCCCTTGGGGGCATAGAGGTTGTGCTCGTTGCAGAACACCGCGTCGTAGCCGAGCTCCTTGGCCGTCGGCACGTCGGCAATCGCCGGATCGCGCGTCTCCGACAGGACGGCGAGCGGCTTCAGCCCGCCGCCGCGATAGGCGACGATCTCGCCGACGCCGAAATTCCCGACCTGGATCACCTTGCCCTTGATGCCGGCGTAGCTCTCGGCCGCGCCGCCGATCTGCACCTTCTTGAACTCGGCGCCAGGCGTGCCTTTTTCCATGGCGGCGATCGCCATGTGGTTGGCGCTGCCGATATTGCCGCCCCAGACGAGGGATTTCGGCTTGGCCTTCGCCTCATCCATCAACTGCCGATAGCTGTTGATCGGACCGCCCTCCAGCACGCCCGCGACCATGCACTGCACGTTGATCGACACGATGGGCTCGAAGTTGCGGTAGCCGAAATCGCTGATCCCGGCGGCTTCCTGGATCAGAATCGCCGACTGGTGGATCAGGATCGTGTAGCCGTCCGGCGGCGCGTCCTTGACCTGCCGCGCGCCGATCGACCCGCCGGCGCCGCCGACATTCACCGCGGCGATGGGTTGCGGCAGCAGCTTGTTCTGCTCGATCGCGATCTGGAGGATGCGGGCCGAGGAATCCGTGCCGCCGCCGGGATTGTAGGGAATGATCCAGCGGATCGGCTTCGTCGGATACGCCTGGGCAGCCGCCTGGCCGGGCAGGGCGACCAATGGCAACGCGATGGCCGACAGGACCGCCAGCGCGATCCGCGTGATACCGGCTTTTCTCAAGGTTTCCTCCTGTTTCCGGCGGGTGTCCGGACGTTCTTGAGGCCTGGCGCGGCGTTCCGCCCCCGGGGCGTGCCCGGCTGGTCCCGCTCTCGCCCAGCTTATTGACTACCGGCAGGCCGGGCCAGTCTGTCGCCTATCTGACAAGTCGGCCCCAACCCGGTATCGTCGGACCGACCATGAACGCCGGGGAGTCAGGCCTTGGCGTCGGGAGCCGGCACGAACAGGCGGCGTCCGACCCGTCGGATTTCGCCGGAGCGCTCCAGCGTCGCAACCAGGGTTGTCACGCTCTGGCGCGAGGCGCCCACCATGTCGGCGATCTCCTGGTGGGTGATGTGCTCGTCGATCTCGATCTCGTCGCCGTGATCGAAGCCGTAGAGAGCGCCAAAATGGCGTACCGCCATGAGGATCCTTCCCTCGAGCATCGGCTGCGCCAGGACGCGGATGACCTTTTTCAGCTGCTCGTTCTTGAACTCGGTAATCGCCAGAACGCAAAGAAGCGCCTGCGGCGATCGCTGCACGAAATCGATGAAGTCCGTGCGGCGAATCCGAAGCACGCGGCAATCGACCAAGGTTTCGGCGCTCCAGGAATGCCGGCCGGACCATTCGGTGCAGCCATGGGCGCCCACCACCATGCCTTCGCGGTAATAGAGCGCGGTCAGCGCGCTGCCCTGCTCATTGATGTAGATGACCTTCACCCGGCCCGATACCACGATGAACAGGGCATCGGACTCGTCACCCTGGTGATAGAGGTACTGCCCCTTCCGCACCAGCCTCTGGGCCGCCATGGAGAGCAGGTGCTGTCGGTCTTCCGCGCCGAGCGCCTCCAAAATGCGCGGATAGCGTCCGCCATGGATCGATGGCGGCGACGATGCGGTCAGATGCCGCGCAAGGCCGTTCCCGTTCAGTTCCCTGACCCCAATGATGCCCATGAGCGGTAGCGCACCGCAATTTTTCTTGCGTCCAAGTCCTTACCAGCGGAGTGGAAATGTCAAGCCGGGCGTAGTGCCTGCAAGTAGGTGCATCTACCAATCCGTGCACTAAATCTTTGAGCGCTCATTAGAAGAGGGCGGCGCATGATTCGCCGCATCATCGCGTTCGATGGCCCATAGCGTCGCTCCCCAGCATCTTTCGGAGGACGTCATCTTTGCAGCAGGAGTATGGCGATGGGATCCATCCTGGTTGTCGATGACGAGCCCGGCATTCGCGACCTCGTCAAATCCATGCTGACGGGCGTTTGCGGGATCGGCGCCGGCGGTCGCGGTGCCGATCTCATCGACTTCGAATTCGGCGAGGGCTCTGAAATTCGTGCCGCTGGTTGCGTCGTGTTTGCCGGCGGAGCAAGATCCAGGGGCCAAATCGCCAGGACGAACGGAGTATCGGCGTGAAAGACGGAACGGGTTCCCCCACCACCTTCGGCAGCGGCGAGTACACCTATCGGCTGGTGGAAGGGTGGGCGCAGTGGCCCGACGACTGGAAGCCTGCCGACGTCGCGGCGGTCGGCGTGGACAGCAAGGACCAAGTCTACGCGTTCTACCGCGGCGACCCGGCGGTCATGGTCTTCAATCGGGACGGCAGCTATCTGCGATCCTGGGGCCACGGCATCTTCAAGCATGCCCATGGGCTGCACATGGCGCCGGACGAATCGATCTATCTGACCGACGATTTCGACCACACGGTGCGCAAGTGCACCTGCGACGGCAAGGTCCTGCTGACGATCGGCGAGCCCGGCAAGCCGGCGCCCTTCATGAGCGGCCTGCCGTTCCGGCGCTGCACGCACACCGCGCTGTCGCCTCGCGGCGACATCTACGTTTCCGACGGCTACGGCAATGCGCGCATCCACAAGTACTCGCCCGACGGCAAGCCGCTGCTGGCCTGGGGCGAGCCCGGATCGGGCCCCGGCCAGTTCAACCTGCCGCACGCGATCTCCTGCGACGCCGACGGCTGGGTCTATGTCGCGGATCGCGAAAACCATCGCATCCAGGTCTTCGACGGCAATGGCCGGTTCGAAACCCAATGGCACGACCTGCACCGCCCGAGCGGCATGTTCATGCCGGCCGGGAAATGCCCGATCTGCTATGTCGGCGAGATCGGGCCCTACTACGAATTCAGCCGGGGCGCGCCGAACCTGGGGCCGCGCGTCAGCATCCTGTCGAACGACGGCAAGCTGCTGGCGCGCATCACGACCGAGCCGGCGCACGGCACCAAGCCGGGGCAGTTCATCTCGCCGCACGGCATGACGGTCGACTCGCGGGGCGATCTCTACGTTGCCGAGGTCGCTTACACGGCCTGGCCGTCGCTGTTTCCAAACCAACCCAAGCCTGCCCGCCTGCGCGTGTTGCAGAAGTTCGAGCGGGTTGCCTCAGCGTGACGATGCGATGGCCGGCATGATCGACCGCCCGGGAACCGAGGGAAAGATTCGTCCGTGACCGCCATCAGGAACGTGCACGAGAAGCCGGCGCCCGTCAGCCCGGGACCGGCCTCCTATCCTTTCCGCGTCAAGCCGCCGCGGCTATTTTTCTGTCTTCCAGGGTTCAGGCGGCTTTCTGCCGGGCGGATAGCCGCTTGAAGGCGACGAGGAGCGGCCGTTCAGAATCGACGTAGTCTTTCCAGGCGGTGCCCTTCGCGAGCAGGCCGGGCACGGTGCGCAGCGTAAATCGCATCGGGTCAAGCCCCTTCTTGACTTGGGGCCATGTCAACGGCATGGAGACCGGTGCGCCGTCGCGCAGGCGCGGCGACAAGGGCGCCACGGCGGTGGCCATGCGATCGTTGCGCAGGTAGTCGAGGAAGATGCGCCCCACGCGCTCCTTCTTCGTCATCGTGACCAGGAATTTGTGGGGGCTGTCCTCGGCCATCTGGGCACAGATCGCGCGGGCGATGGCCTTGGCCTCGGGCCAGCCGATCCTGTCCTTCTTCGCGACGGTCAGGGGCGTCACCACGTGCAGGCCCTTGCCGCCTGTCGTCTTGCAGAACGGCACCAGGCCCAAGGCCTCTAACCGCGACTTTAGCTCCAGGGCGGCTTCGACAACGCGGTCGAAGGCAACGTCGGGCGCCGGGTCCAGATCGAAGACAAAGCGTCCCGGCATGTCTGGCTGATCGGGCTGGCAATTCCACGGGTGCAGTTCCGCTGCCGCAACCTGGGCAGCCGCCGCCAGCGCTTCGACGCGGTCGATCTGGAGATAGGGTTTGCGATCGCCTGACACGGTGACGAGGTCGATGAGGCTCGACGTGCCCCGCATGGCGTGGCGCTGGAAGAACCGCTCGCCGCCCAGGCCGTTCGGCGCGCGGATGATCGAGCAGGGACGTCCGCGCAGGTGCTCGATCATCCAGGGCCCGACCGCCTCGTAGTAGTGGGCAAGGTCGAGCTTGGTGACCGGCTTTCCGTCGTTCGCGTCGGGCCAGATCGGCTTCGAAGGGTTCGATATCGCCACGCCCATCACCACGCTGTCCGACTCGCTGCCGTTGCGCGGCTTCACGTTCGGGGCCGGCGCGGCGCGCTTCGGGCCGGGCCGGCCCAGCGTCGCGGTCTTTGCCTTGGCGGGTTTTTCGGCCTCCACCTCCGCGGCCGGCTTGTCCTCGCGCAGCCCCTTGAAGGCGGCCTGGCGCACCATGCCGTCGCGGGACCAGCCGGCGAATTCGATTTCCGCGACCAGCCGCGGTTCCACCCAATGGACCTCGCGCTCCCGCTTGGGGGCGTTAAGCCCGCTGAACGGGCTCTGCTCGCTCTCGAAGGGCCGCAGCTTCGCTCTCACGCGCGAAGCGACGGCCCGTCCGAAGCCTGTTCCGACGCGGCCGACATAGATCAGGCGGCCGTCGCGGTGCACGCCTGCCAGCAGCGAACGGAAGCTGCCGTTGGTTTCGGTCCACCCGCCGATCACCACCTCATGGCCGGCGCGGCACTTGGACTTGGTCCACGCATTTCCGCGCCCCGACCGATAGGGCGCATCGCCCTGCTTCGAAACAATGCCCTCGAGCGACATGCGGCAGGCCGATTGGAGCACGGCGTCGCCGGCGCTCTCGAAATGCTCGACGTAGCGGATGATCGGGCCGCTCTGCCGGGGCAATTCCGCGAGCAGCGTGCGCAGCCGGCTCTTGCGCTCTTCCAGCGCCAGGCCGCGCAGGTCCTGCTTCTCCCGATAGAGAAGGTCGAACGCGAAATAGATCAGCTCGTCGGTCTTGCCGTTCGACAATGCCGCCTGCAGCGCCGCGAAGTCGGGCGCACCGTTGTGATCGAGTGCCACGACTTCCCCGTCGACGATGCAATCGGCAAGAGCTTCCGCCGCCGTCTTGATGCGGGAGAACCGGTCGCTCCAGTCCAGGCCGTTGCGCGTTCGCAGCACGGCCGTTGCGTCCTGCACGCGCGCCTGGATGCGATACCCGTCGAACTTCACCTCGTGGACCCAGCCGGCGCCGGAGGGCGGGCGGTCGACCAGCCGGCAGAGCTGAGGTTCAACTAAATCGGGCATCGACGCGACCGCCTTGCCGCGCGCTGCCTTCGCGCCGGCACGGGACCGTTTGCGGGGGGCGGGTTTGCGCGAGCGTTCAGGCGTGGCACCGGCGCTCTCCTTCGAGTTCCACACGGCGTCCGCGTCGAACGACGCTTTCAGCATGAAGGGGCGGGGACGACGGCCCTTGCCCGACGCGATCTCCGTCATCGTCCGGCCCGAGGCGACGGAATGGTCCTCGGCCAGGACTCCATCGCCATCGCCTTCCTTGGCGTATTCGTCGGCGTGCTTGATCAGCAGCCAGTTCGTGCGCTTGCCGCCGAACTTGTCGCCTTTCATGCGCACCAGCACGAAACCGCCCTGCAGACGTTCGCCCTGCAGCACGAACTTCAGGTTTCCCTTCGTGAGCATCGCGTCTGCCGAGTCGTCGCCCACGGGGGTCCAGTGGCCGCGATCCCACAATTGCACGGTGCCGCCACCATATTGGCCCTTGGGAATCGTGCCTTCGAAATCGCCATAGTCGAGTGGATGATCTTCGACCTCCACGGCCAGGCGCTTTTCGTGCGGGTCGAGGGAGGGTCCCCGGGTCACCGCCCAGGACTTGAAAACCCCATCCAGTTCCAGCCGAAAATCGTAGTGGAGGCGGGTGGCGGCATGCTTCTGGACCACGAAGCGCGGGACGTGCGATGGCACCGTCTTCGCGCGGCCGCTTGGCTCGGGCGTCCGGGTGAAATCGCGCTTAGCCTGATAAAGGGCGAGATTCCTCGAGGCCAATCGGCACCCACTCCAATGGCGACAGCCCCGTCGATCGGGGCCACCACGCTATACGACGCGGAACAAGGCCAGCAGGATGATCACGGTCACCGGAACGCCGAGAATCCAAAGTGCAACATAGCGCATGACAAGACTCCCCTGTGAGGCGCGCTCCTGTAACGGGGGAGGCGACAAAGCGTTGCACGATCCCGTGTAGCCCGCTGGATGCAACCTTGGCTGCCCGTGACCCGTTGCGTCCGGACCTTCGACAAGGGAGGCCGGCATGGCACGCTGCGTGGTTTGCGGAAACGACTACGACAAGGCCTTCATGATTTCCCAGGATGGGCGGTCGCAGACCTTCGACAGCTTCGAATGCGCCATCCATGCGCTGGCGCCGCGCTGCGCGCATTGCCAGTGTCGGATTGTCGGCCACGGGATCGAGGCCAGCGGCAAGACCTTCTGCTGCGCCCATTGCGCGCGGGAAAGCGGGACCACCGGCGCCGTGGATCGAACCAGCCACTAGGTTCGCGGCGGCACTGCCTGGTGCCCCGAACCCGAAGTTCGCCCTCTCTTGATCGCAAGACCGGAGGCGAACTTCGGGTTCAAAAGGGGCACTAGACTTGAAATAGTTGCTCGTGTCCTTTTCGATTCCGAAGTTCGTACGGCGTGCGTCGCAAGCACTGACGAACTTCGGAATCAGGACACTAGTCCGCGACCGCAAACGCGACCGTGGCGGCCGCCATTGCGATCGTTGCCATCCATCCGCCCATAATCATGGCGGGACTGAGCGTCAGTCGCCCCATGATCTGTCGGTTCACCGCGATCAGCATCATGATCGCCATCAGCGGTGCGGCCAGCACCCCATTGACAACGGCGCTCCAGTAGAGCGCCTTGATCGGGTCGACGGACATGAAATTGAGCCCCACGCCGGCGAGGGTAGTGGCCGCAATGACCGCGTAGAAGGCCTTGGCCTGGCGCGGCCGGCGGTTCAAGCCCTCCTTCCACCGGAACATCTCGCTGACGGCATAGGCCACCGAGCCGGCCAGGACCGGAACCGCCAGCATCCCCGTCCCGACGATGCCCGCCGCGAACAGGAAGAATGCCGCGTCGCCCGCGACCGGACGAAGGGCTTCGGCGGCCTGGGCCGAGGTCTGGATGTCGGTGACGCCCTTGGCGTTAAGCGTCGCCGCGGCGGCGAACACGATGAACAGCGCGATCAGGTTGGACACGCCCATGCCGAGAATGGTGTCGGTGCGGATGCGGGCGAGCTCGTCCCCCGCCTGGCGTGGTGCCACGCAGAGCGGCTTCACGTGGCGCCTGCGCTGTTCCTCTACCTCCTGCCCCGCCTGCCAGAAGAACAGGTAGGGGCTGATGGTCGTACCGAGTATCGCGACGATGGCCATGGCGTGCTGCCCATCCAGGACGATCTGCGGAACGAAAGTGTGGTACAGGGCCGTACCCCAGGGAACGCCCGCCGCGAACGCGACCGCCACATAGGCGAACAGCGACAGCGTCGTCCATTTCAGGATGCCGGCATACCGGTTGTAGCTGACGAGGATCTCGAGCAGGGCGCAGGCCAGTCCGAAAAGCATCGTGTAGGCGAGTTCCGGCCCGCCCACGAGCAGGTGGAGCGCCGCACCCATGGCGCCAAGGTCGGCGCCGAGATTGACGACGTTGGCCACGATCAGCAGCGACACTACCACCCAGAGCAGCGGAGCGGGGTAGTGGCGCCGCAGGTTCTGGGCGATGCCGCAGCCCGTCACGCATCCGATCCGGGCGCTGACGGACTGGATCACCGCCATCAGCGGAAAGCTGAACAGCAACGTCCAGGAGAGGCCATAGCCGAACTGGGCGCCGACCTGGCTGTAGGTTGCAATGCCGCTGGGATCATCGTCCGCGGCGCCGGTGACAAGCCCGGGGCCGAGCATGGCAAGGAAGCTGCGCTTGTCCGGCTGGTCTGGTTCAGCCGGCTGATCGGCTGCCGCGTCGATGTTCGGCGTCGCGTCCATCCCGATCCCCACTTCCCCGCCGCTGCACGCAGGCAACGAACGCACTCTGTTCCGGCAAGTTCCAACCGCGGATCATCGCCGCCGAGATCTCGCGCCAAATTTCATCCCCCCATTGGAACCCTGTGCCGTCCCGCGCCTTTGAACTGCACCAAGGCGTTTGGCGCCTCGGTCCCCTCCCTAAACTCGGCCGCCAGATGATGGCGGCCTTTTCTTTTCCTTGGCGCGCAGCATAGCGAGGTGGACGTGGACGGGCGTCAGGCAGCCTTCCGCCGACTCGGGACTTTTTTCCCTTTCTTCCGCGCCTTCGACAGCGCGATCGCGATTGCCTGCTTCTTGTTCTTGACCCCGCCGGCCTTGCCGCCCGGGCCGCTCTTCGCGGTGCCGCGCTTGTAGCGATGCATCTCCTTTTTCACGTCATTGCCCACGCTGGGCGAATAGCGACGCTTGGTCTTTTCGGCCATCTTCATCTCCTTCGAAAAATTTGCCGCAGGGTCTTGCACGGGTGTCGCTGCCCTCTTCACGCAACGGGACGATGTTGCCAAGGTTGCAATCGGGGGAGGCAGCCGCCTTCCCGCTGTCGGACGCGGCAATGAAAAAGGCCCCACCGATATCGGCGGGGCCCTTTCTCGGAGCGGTCGCGCAGCGCTACGCCGCGTCGGTCCATTTGCGGCGGATGCGCTCCACCTCGCTCGCGTTCGGGTGGTAGGGACCGGCCTTCTCGTCGAAGGCCCGCCAGCCGCTCGCCCCGTACTCGGCAGCCCGGCTCTTGTGGTCGATGGGCTGGTAGCGATTGAGCACCTTTTCGACGTCCGGGCGCCGCGTCTCGTCCGTGCGCACGGTTACCATCGTGCCGCCGCGCCGCACGGTTTCGGCGTAGACATTGGCGGTGGTGTCGTCCTCGCCGGAATCGACCAGCGCGCCCACGATGCCGCCCGTCGCGGCACCCGCCGCAGCACCCGCCGCCGTCGCCGCGAGCCAGCCGGCCGCCACGACCGGGCCCAGGCCGGGAATGGCCATCAGCCCCATGCCGGTCAGCAGGCCGACCCCGCCGCCCACGGCGGCGCCGGCACCCGTGCCGATGCCGGTGGCCGACGGTTCGTCGGGCGCAACAGCCCGAATGTCGCGGTCGGTCGCGTAGCGGTCGTCGATGTACTTGTTGGCGACGACGCTGATCTCCGAGGCCGGCGTACCGTTGGCCTGCAGGGCGCGAACCGCGCTCTGGGCCTGGTCCCAGCTGTCATAGACCTTCGAGATGGTTGTCATGATCGTATCCTCTTGAACGGTGTTCGTGATTGCTACTGGGCGACGACATTGCCGCGATAGTCGACGGCCACGCTCGCCTGCGCCCCGTTCTTCTTCGCGGTGCCCCGCCAGATGCCCTGCTCGTCCTTGCGAAGCCCCGACACGTCCGAATAGCCCGCATTGACGATGCGGTCGCGGGCCTGCGCTTCGGTGAAGCTGTTTGCACCGGCCAGCGGCGCGCCTGGATCGGTCTTCGCCGTGTAGGTGCCGGTCGCCGCGCCGCTCGTGCCCGCGGTGGTGAAGCGGTCCGCCTTGCAATCCGCCATGAACATGGCGGATGTGATCCGCCCGTCCTGCGGGGGCGACGCGATGCGCGCCAAGTAGGGGTCGGCTTCCGCGCCGCTCAGAACGCCGTCGCGATTGACGTCCGCCTTGTCCCATTCCGCCCTGCAGGCGGAATCCGAAGCGGCGAATGCCGGAGCCGAGAGGGCGACCAGCGCCGCTGCTGCCAAAAGAAGGTTCTTCATGATTGGTCTCCACCTGTCGTTCCCCGCGCCATTAACTCCTGGGAACGAAAAGCGTTTCACCGCGATGCGAAGATAGGGGCGGGCAAGGTGGCGAACCGCATGGCATCCGACGGAACGCGCCTTTGCGGCATGCGTTGATGATCCCGTCCCAGCTTGAGAAATGGAGAGGAAGCATGTTGAAGCACACGGGCGCGGCCGCCCTTGCATTTTTGCTGGTCCAGGCCAATCCGCTGGCTGCTCAGACCGCCGCCGTCACGCGGGTCACCGTCATCGAGCCAGCGACCGTCATGAAGGGCTATCGGGCCTCGAAGATCGTCGGCGCATCCCTCGTCAACGAAGCCAACGAATCCGTCGGCAAGATCGACGACCTGGTGATCCGCGCGGATGACCGCGTGGTCGTGGCGATCGTGTCGGTGGGCGGGTTCCTGGGGGTCGGCGACCGGTTGGTAGCCATACCGTATGAATCCATTGCGTGGCGGGACAATATTGGCGTGCTGCCTGGCGCGACCAAGGAGCGGATGAAGACCTTCCCCGCGTTCACCTACGCTTCCAGGTGATGCAAGTGTCGGCATCGGCTGTCGACCGCCACGCGGCAGCCCACGCCAGCCGTGACGACCCTGGCTTGCTCGTCCGCGCGATCATGACGCCTGGCGTGAAATGCGCGGCGCCGGAGGATTCGCTGCGCGAAGCGGCCAAGGCGATGCAAGCCCACGGCTGCGGCACGCTGCCCGTCGTCGAGAACGGGCGGCTTGTCGGCATCATCACGGATCGCGACATCGTGGTGCGTGCCGTCAGCCGGGGCATCGATCCCGACGAGGGCTACGTCCGCGAGATGATGTCCACAGGCGTCGCCACCTGCTACGAGGACGAAACCGTGACCGACGCGGCCTGCCGGATGTCGGCCTCGAAGGTCAGGCGTCTGCCCGTCCTCAATCGTGCGCAGCGGCTGATCGGACTTGTGTCACTGAGCGACATTGCCGTCGCGCGCGGCGCCGATTACGCAGCCTCTCGAGCGCTCGCCGAGATCTGCCAACGCGACGATCGCTAGCGAATCCGATCCATGGCGGGAACCAAAGGGTTAACGCAAGCGTTTGTTCTCCGCCCCGGAGGAGGGGCCACACGTGCGTATCGCCCAAATATCGCCCCTGCACGAGTCGGTTCCGCCACAGCGCTATGGCGGCACCGAACGGATCGTCTCGTACCTGACGGAGGAGCTGGTCTCGCTGGGGCACGACGTCACGCTCTTCGCAAGCGCGGATTCGGTCACAAGCGCCACGCTCGTCCCCTGTGCACGGTCGTCGCTTCGCACCAGCGAGTGGTGTCGCGATCCCCTGGCGGTGCACCTGGCGATGATCGAGGATGTCGGCAGGCGCGCCGGCGAGTTCGATATCATCCATTCCCATATTGAATACCTGCCGCTGCCGGTCCTCAGCCGCATGGCGACGCCGTATCTGACGACGGTGCACGGACGACTGGATCTCGCGGATTATGGGACCGTGCTGGCCCGCTTCCCGACCTCGCCCTTCGTGTCGCTGACGATGGCGCAACGCCAGCCCTTGCCGGACTTGAATTGGGCCGGCAACATCAATCACGGTCTTCCGCCCGGTTTGCTGGGATTTGCGTCCGGGCCGGGCGAATACCTGGCGTTCCTCGGCCGCGCCACGCCGGAGAAGGGGTTGAATGTAGCGATCAGGATCGCGCTCGAGGTCGGCATGCCGTTGAAGATCGGCGCCAAGGTGGACAACGTCGACAAGGCGTATTTCGACAGCGTGATCGTACCCTTGCTCGACCACCCCGATATCGAGTTCCTCGGCGAGATCGGGGGTCAGGCCAAGCAGGAGCTGCTCGGCGGCGCGGCCGCCCTGGTGTTCCCGATCGATTGGCCCGAGCCCTTCGGGCTTGTCATGATCGAGGCCATGGCTTGCGGGACGCCCGTCATCGCGCGCCGACGCGGATCGGTTTCGGAAGTCGTGGACGACGGCCGCACCGGATTTGTCGTCGAGACCGCCGGCGAGGCGGCCGCCGCGGTCGGAAAGCTCGATCGCATCGACCGGCGCGGCGTCCGGGCGGAATTCGAGCGGCGCTTCACGGTCAACCGGATGACGCAGCAATACCTCTCGCTCTACGAGCGTCTCGCCAGATCGCGCCGGCCCCTCGTTCTTGCTGCGGACTAGGACTGGTCGTGGCTGCAACAAGCCCCGCGCTCGACACACAGGCCGGCGAATCCTCAAGTCCCTACTACGTGCAGCCGGGAGCGGCCAGCCTGGGGCCGGCGCGCCGGACGCTCAAGTCGGGGGCCGCCTTCCTGGTGTGCGACGAATTCGGCGACATCCAGGCGCTCGGACCCGGGCCGGAGGGCTTTTATCTCGCCGACACCCGCTTCCTTGGCCATCTGCTCCTGACCGTCAACGATATCCGACCCGTGCTTCTCAACTCTTCCATCCTCAGCGACAACCGGACCTTCTCGGCCGACCTGACCAATCCGGACCTTTACGAAGGCGACCAACTGCATCTTCCCCGCAGTTCGGTTCACATCCTGCGCCAGGCACGGATCGTCGACGACGCCCTGCATATCACGCTGACCCTGACCTGTTTTGCGGCCTTTCCGGTGGAAGTCCTCTGCAAGTTCAGCGTGGGCGCCGATTTCGCCGACATGTTCGAGGTTCGCGGCATGACCCGGGCGCGGCGGGGCCGCTTTCTGGCCCCGGAAATCCGCAAGCCGTGCGCGGCCTATGCTTATGTCGGCCTCGACGGCATTGCACGCCACAGCGAGATCCATTTCGATCCGCCGCCGGATCGCCTTGGCCGCCAGGGCGCCCAGTATCGCGTCACCCTGCAGGCCAACGAGAACTGGATGGCCACGATCGTCGTCTCCTGCAGGTCAGGCGATGCCAGGCCAGGCGGGCGGGTCGCGCTGGCCTCGGAAGTCCATCACGGTACGCTCGGCGCAACATTGCGATCGCACGACCCCGCCATGGGTCATTGGCTGCTGCGATCGCGGTCCGACCTGCAGATGCTGGTGACCCTGACAGCGCACGGGCCATACCCCTTCGCCGGTATCCCGTGGTTCGCGGCCCCGTTCGGCCGGGACGGCATCATCACCGCCTTGCAGACCCTCTGGGCGGCACCGGAGATCGCCCGCGGCGTCCTTCGGTTCCTCGCCGCGACCCAGGCGACCTTCACCGACCCTGCGGCCGATGCCGTGCCGGGCAAGATCCTGCATGAAGCCCGCAGCGGCGAGATGGCGAACCTGGGCGAGGTTCCCTTCAAGCAGTACTACGGCAGCGTCGATGCCACGCCGCTGTTCGTCCTGCTGGCCGGTGCGTTCTACCAGCGCACGAACGATATCGACCTGATCCGCGAGATCTGGCCCCAGATACGCGCGGCCCTCGCCTGGATCACCGGCCCTGGAGACAGTGACGGCGACGGTTTCGTCGAATACCAGTCGAACACCCGCCATGGATTGCGGAACCAGGGGTGGAAGGATTCGCATGACGCGATCTTTCACCGCGACGGCGAGTTGGCCGAGCCGCCGATCGCGCTGTGCGAGGTCCAGGCCTATGTCTATGGCGCCTTCATGGGGGCCGCATCGCTTGCGGCCGCCCTGGGTGACGCAACGCGGGAAGCCGAGTTCATGGAGCGGGCGGCGGCGTTGCGCGATCGCTTCGACCAGGCGTTCTGGTGCGAGGAGATCGGCACCTTCGCCCTGGCGCTGGACGGGCGGAAGCGTCCCTGCGCCGTCGTGTCGTCGAACGCGGGCCACACCCTGCTGACCGGGATCGCGCTGCCCGATCGCGAGAAACGGGTCGTCAGCCGCCTGTTCGACGGCCATTCCTACTCCGGCTGGGGAATCCGAACGATCGCCGAGGGCCAGGCGCGCTTCAATCCGATATCGTATCACAACGGATCGGTCTGGCCGCACGACAATTCCTTGATCGCGCTGGGGCTGGCGCGCATCGGCGCCCTGGCCGAGCTCAGTCGTCTAGCCCAGGACCTGCTCGACGCGGCCTCGTCCTTCGACCTGCACCGGCTGCCGGAGTTGTTCTGCGGCTTCGCGCGCCGGCCAAACCAGGGCCCAACGACGTACCCGGTCGCCTGTTCTCCCCAGGCCTGGTCCTGCGGCACCGTCTATGCGCTGGTCGGAAGCCTGCTCGGGCTGGATTTCCGCCCGCGCGAACGGCAGCTGCGCCTGCGCTGGCCCCGGCTGCCGGCCACCGTCGATCAGATTGGGTTGGGCGGGATCGCGATCGGGGACGCCCGGGTCGACCTGGTCTGTCGCCGGCAGGGCGACGGCGTTACGGTCGACGTCCAGGGCAGGGTCGGGGGGGCGGAGATCGTGATCGTCCAATAGCTTGGGGTCTGACGGCGCAACCAACAGCCGTTTTCTGCGTTGATATCGGTCGGACCACCGGAAGAGACGCGCCATGACCTTGGTTACCCCCCTCGCCGACCTCGCCCTGGCATCGGAAAATTTGCGGGCCAAATGGCCCTGGTTTGCCGTGCTGGGCGGCGGATTGATCGCACTTGGCCTGGTGGCCGTCCTGAACCTCTTTGCGGCAACCGTGGCCTCCGTGCTGTTCATCGGCGCCCTCATGCTGATCGCCGGCATCGGGCAGCTCATCCACGCTTTCCAGGTGAAGGGCTGGAGCAGCGTCGCTTTCTGGCTCCTTAGTGGCATTCTCTATGCAGTTGCGGGGCTAACAGCCTTTTTCAACCCGCTCCTGGCGTCGGCGCTCCTGACGCTGTTGCTTGCCGGCACGCTGGTGGTTGCGGGCGGCCTGCGGATTTGGGTCGGGCTGAAGGCGCGGTCGCACCGGCGGGCTGGCTGGATCGCGGCCAGCGGGGTGCTGACCTTGCTGACTGGCATCGTGGTGTTCGCCAGCTGGCCGGTCAGCAGCTTGTGGGTGCTGGGGTTGATGCTGGCGATCGACCTGACCTTCCAAGGCTGGAGCCTGCTCGCCTTCGGCTTGGCGCTTCGCGGACGCGCGGCGTAGGGGAAGCGGATCATGGCGACGCGAAAGGTCCGATACGGGGTTGTCGGATTGGGCTTCATCAGCCAGGCAGCGATGCTGCCGGCCTTCGCCAACGCAAAGCAGAACAGCGAGCTGGCCGCGCTCGTGTCCGGCGAGCCGCGCAAGCTGCGCGCCCTGGGACGCCGCTACCACGCGCCGATCGTCGCGGGATATGACGACTTCGACATGCTTCTGGCATCGGGTGCGGTCGACGCCGTCTATATCGGTCTGCCGAATGCCATGCATTGCGACTTCGCTGTCCGCGCGCTGGCGGCCGGTATTCACGTCCTGTGCGACAAACCCCTGGCGACCACCGAGCAGGAATGCCTGCGCATGATCGATCGGGCCGAGAGTGCCGGCACCAAGCTGATGACGGCCTATCGCCTGCATTTCGAGCCCGGCAACCTGGAGGCCTATGACCTGATCCACCGCGGTCGGCTGGGTGACATGCGGTTCTTCACCTCCCAGTTCGCCCAGCAGGTCCGCGCCGGCAATATTCGGACCAAGGCGGGGCTTGCGGGCGGCCCCCTCTATGACCTCGGCATCTATTGCATCAACGCATCGCGCCACGTATTCCGCGCCGAGCCGGTGCATATCTACGCGACGGCGACGCGCGGACGGGACGCCCGGTCGGCGGAGGTGGACGAGACGGTTCAGGTCTCGATGCGATTCCCGGGCGATCGGCTCGCCAGCTTCACCTGCAGCTTCGGCGCCGCCGATGTGTCCAGCTACCAGGCGTTCGGCGCAAAAGGGCGACTGCGACTGGACCAGGCCTACGACATGCAGGGCGAAAAGCGCCTCAGCCTGGATCTCGCCGGGAAGAACGGCCGACGGCACAAGGCGATACCGGCCCTGGACCAGTTCGCCCCGCTGCTGCTGCATTTCTCCGATTGCATCCTGAACGGCGCCGAGCCGGTGTCCTCGGCGGCAGACGGCCGCGCCGATATCCGTGTGGTGGAGGCGATCGGCCGCGCCCTGGGCAATGGCGAGAGCGTCGAACTGGAGCCGATGGAATTCCAGGGTTCGCTGCTCAAGTCGAGCAACGGCGCCCGTTTGCGCGCCCACGGCAAGGTCAGCTTGGTGGGAGCGCGCCCGCCTTCGGCGTGAAGCGGCGTGTGGCTGAGGCGAACGGCGGAACCTCCGATTTGCTCAGCGGTTGCCTTCCGGTACAGCGGGCTCGACCGGGTGAGCACGGAACAGGAGGGCTGCATGCGACGGTTCGGCGCTGCCGCAATCGGCGTCGCCGCCGGCGGGGTGGCAATGGTTCTCGCCGCGGCGTATTTCGTCGCCGGGCATGATCGCGAAGCGCCCGTGCCGCGCGTGGTGGTCGAGGAGCACCAACCAGACCGTCGCCCGCGGATCAGCCGGGACATGACCGAGACCATGCAGAACCTGCAGCGGCTCACGGACCAGGCGACGCCTCCTAAACTCGTGGGGCACCCGCCCCCGGAGCCGCACACGGTAGTAAGCATGCCCGCGCCAATCGGGAGCGCCGCGCCGGCCGCCCTGGCGACGCCCAGGCCCGTCCGCCCGCCAAGGGCATTGCCAAGCCCCGATCCGGTTTCCGCGCCGCCACAGGCTCAGGGGGCCGGCCCTGCATCGGTCGCACCGGGCGACCGGCGTATGCCCGTCAGCCTAGTTCCCTACGGCCGAAAGACCGATGGCCGAACCGTCGATGCGCGCGACACGGCTGCCTTCGATGCATTGGTCGGGCGACCGGTGGTGTCGCCAGGTTCCTCCTCGTCGCAGCCGATTGCCGCGGCACCCAACGCGCTGACGCAAGTCGCGCAGCCGCCGGACCCTCTGCAGCGACCCGAATTGTCGCCGGAAGACCTGTCGAATCTGACGGCTGACCAGTTGAATGAACGAGAGCATCAGCGCCATCGCAACGCGCCAGGATCGGCCCAGCCGATCCTGCCGCTGCAATAGGCGCCGAACTACGGGGCGGGTTCGAGGACGACTGGCCCCTCGGGCTTCAGTTGCACGCGAACCTGGCGCTGCTCGATCCGGGCAGTGCCGTGCCAGACATTGTCGCAGTCCCGCCGCAGGTCGCGGACGTCGGCGAATCCGGCCGACTCGAAGCGACGGCGGGCGTCATGCATGCTCGTGCCGTCGGCCTTCTCGGCCGTGTCGCAGCCCCGGCCGAGCTGATCCCAGTCGATGTAGGGCCAGAACGACAGCGCGCGCGGTACCGCGTTCTCCGGCGCGTAGTAGGGCCGCGCTGACAGTTCGCGTTCGGCGAACTGCCCGTATGACGCCGACTGGGAGGGTTGCGCCGCGGCGGCACCGCCAACAAAGGTCGCCAGTGCGGCGGCTAGCGCGTATGCCTTTGAATACATGGGTTCTCTCCCGCCGTTTCGGGGGTCTGGTTATTGAACGGCAGGTCGATAGGCAGGTTCCGCCCTTTGACGGGCGGGCGCGGTCAGCGCAAGGCCTGCTGGGTGATCGGCAGGGATTTCGAGCCGCGCGTGATTTCCTTGAGGCGGGCAAGGAGCTGGGGCACGGTCGCAATTCCCGCGCGCTCGAATTCGCCGCGGTAGCTGATCGTCAGGCTGGCGCCGGCGACCTCGATATCGTTGACCTTCGGACCGCTGTCCGTGGCATGGACACGCCAGTAAACCTCCATCGGCTGTTCGCCGACCTGGATCCGCGTATAGACCTTGGCGTCCCCATTCGGCTGCGGCAGCGCCCGGCCGAGCCCGAACTTGGTGATTTCCAGATTGCCGAATTTCTCGATCGCGACGTCGATCACGTAGGCGGCGAAAAGCGGCGTGAATTCGCGCTTCTGCTCGGGCGTCGCGCTGCGCGCGAGCCGGCCGATGGCGGCGGTTCCGATCGAATCAAAATCGAGGCTTTCCAGCATGACCTTGATGAAGCCGTGGGTCCGTTCACCGGGGCTCGTGGATGGCTTCATCAGGTCGACGGTCCGGTTGCCGACCTCTTCCATGTAGGTTCTCGCGGTTTCCGGGGCCATGACCTCGGCGGATACCGCCGGGATGGACAGAAAGGCCAGGGCCGTCAGGACCGCCATGACTCCGTGCCGGATTGCCGATTGCATGTTCCGTATCCCGTTAGAAATGAACCAGTCTTCCCTAACGTCCCGCGATCCCCGCGGTTGCCTTCGCCGCTGCGATGGGAACCCGCGGAGACCCGACGCCTTGAATCGCCAAGGTTTCTGGCGTGCCTGCACCAAGAAATTCATTTGAACCGTATGTGCAAAGGAGTGGCTGACATGACGCAGCGCAACGAAGGGGAAGGCAACAGGACGGCCGCGCGCAACTACAACGAAGAGACGCGGAAGTTCGTGGAGTCGGGCCAGGTGAAGAAGGGCGCCGAGGCTGCCCGCGCGGCCGTGGACGGCGCGGAACACGAGGAGCTCAAGCAGGCCGAAGCGGCGGGAAAGGCCCGCGCCAAGGGCGAAGATCCCGCGGTGCTCGACAAGCCCAAGTCCGCGCGCTGATCGGCCTGTTGGCCAGTAACTCTCGGACCTGTGAGGTCCGCCCGGCCGCGTGGCGCGTGGCGTTGAACGGATGTAGTTTTCCCGCCATGCCCGACGCGGCCGCAGCCGGCAACGAGCTTACGACGATCCTGGAGGGGATCGGGGAGGGATTCTATTCGCTCGATCGCGAGTGGCGGATCACCCGCTTCAACAGCGCAGCGGCAAGACACTTCGGCCGCACGGCGGAAAGCGTGCTGGGACGGGTGTTGTGGGATATTTTTCCGGGAGCCCGCAACACGGCGCTGGGCGGCGTGTTCGTCCAGGCCATGGAAACGCGGCAACCCGTGCTTGCCGAGACGCCCTCGGTCGTGATTTCCGGGCGCTGGCTCGCGTACCGGCTGTTTCCGCTCGGGGACGGGCTTGGCGTCGTGTTTCGCGACGTCACCGACCGCAAGGATGCGGAGGCGCACCGCGAGCTGCTGATCCACGAACTGAACCACCGTGTAAAGAACATGTTGACGATGGTGCAAGCGATCGCCGCCCAGACGCTGAAGAACGCCGGCGTCGCCGCGCCCGTCACCCAGGCTCTGACCGCCCGGCTCGCCGCGCTGAGCAGCATTAACAGCGTGTTGACCGACGATACGTGGATCGGCGCGGAATTGCGCGACATCGTGACCGCCTCCCTGCGTCCTCATCTGGCGGCGAACGATGCGCGCTTCCAAATCGAGGGGCCATCGTTGCGGCTGCGCCGGAAGAGCGCGGTCATCGTCTCGATGGCGTTGCACGAACTTTGCACCAACGCCATCAAGTACGGGGCGTTGTCGACCGAAGCCGGCCGCGTGGTTGTTTCCTGGACCTCCGCCGATGGGCGCATGTCGCTGGCATGGCAGGAATGCGGTGGGCCCGCTGTGAAGCCTCCCACGCGCCAGGGCTTCGGGTCGCGGCTGATCCAGCGCGGGCTGCCGGCCGAATTGCGGGGCCGGGTGCGCCTGTCCTACCCGCCGTCGGGCGTCGTCTGCTCGATCGAAGCGCCGTTGGAACATGTACTCGAGGAAATGGGCTAGCCATGTCGCTCGAACGTCGCCGTCGCGTGCTGGTCGTCGAGGACGAGGTTTTGGTGGCCATGCTGGTCGAGGATATGTTGGCCGAGCTGGGCTGCGAAGTCGCCGCCGTATCGTCCCATCTTGCCGAAGGGCTTGAGCTGGCACGCAGCCAGGAAATCGACTTCGCCATTCTCGACGTGAATGTGAACGGCCAGCCCAGCTTCGCGATCGCGGAAATCCTGCGCAGCCGTCAGATTCCCTTCGTGTTTGCGACGGGCTACGGCGAGAAGGCGCTGGGCGGCGCCTATGTCGGATCGGTGATCCTGCAGAAACCGTTCCAGGTCGACGACCTGGCGCGCGCCATCGCCGAGCTTGCTATGTCGGACCTGCAGGCCGCGCCGTCTAGACCTGTGGATTAGGCTCGGTCCGCGGCGGCCGGGGCGCGGAAGGCGGTTGGCGGCCCTTTGCCATATCGTCGTCGTCCTGCTTCCGGATGACCTTCTCCGATGGCGGCCGTCCTTGAGGCATGCCCTTGGTGGGGCGTTCGGCATCCTCCCCGCCCATCCAGCATTCCTGTTGCATTGCCGTCTCCTGTTGATGCGTTCCACCCAGGCTAACGGCAGGGTTGGCACAATGTTCCCCCGCAAACCGCCGGTTTCTCGGGCCCTTCCAGCCGAGGAACCGGCGGGGCGGAGTCGCGTTGGCGGATGGGTCGTTCAGCGGGCTGGGGGATAAAATGGACCAATACGCACGCGAGGTTGCATCGGCTATCCCGGATTTGCGGCGGTACGCCCGCGCGCTGACCGGCACGACCGAGCGCGGCGATACTTATGTGCGAACCTGCCTGGAAACCATCAATCAGGAGCCGCAATGGCTGCGGCGGACGCCTTTTCCGCGCAAGGATCTCTTCATCGCGTTCCACAATGTTTGGGACAAGGTCTGCCAGTCGTTCGGCGCCGACCAGTTCGGCTCCGGCGGCATCGCGACGCATGACCGGCACTACGGCAACGTCACGGCCGAACTCGACCGGCAGGTCCTGCTGCTGATGGACCTCGAGGGGTTCTCGGCCGCCGAGGCCGGGCTGATCCTGGGCATCGACGCCAAGGAGGTCGAGCGGCGTCTCTCCGTCGTGCGCACCCAGATGCGGCTTGCGCCGGGCGGCCGCATTCTGATCGTCGAGGACGACGCGCTGATCGCCATGGATCTGGCGGAGTCCGCGCGGTCGTGGGGGCACGACGTCCGCGGCGTCGCCTCGACCCGCAGCGCCGCGCTTGCCCGCTTCGCGCGCGAGCGGCCGGACATCGTGCTCAGCGACATCTGCCTTGCCGGCAACGAGGATGGCATTGCGACATCCCAGGAAATGCTGGAGACCGGCGACGCGACGATCATCTTCATCACCGGCTTTCCGGAGCGGTTGCTGACCGGGCAGGGTCCCGAGCCGGCCTTCGTCATGGCCAAGCCGTTCCAGCCCGAGAAGCTGAAAGCCATGATCGACCAGGCGCTGTGGCTGCGCACGCCCCGGCATTCCAGCGCCTAGGACGCGCTGCGACTCCCGATTCCGGCGCTGGGCAGAGGAACGCCGAACGGGCTGGGGCTTTGGCTGTGGGGGACCATCCTGACACTCGCGCGGGTATGCATATGCCACGGACCACCAAGCAGAAGCGCGGAAAGATCACGCCGCCCGCGCGCCCCGCCTGGGCGGGCACGATCCGCATGTCGCTGGTCTCCATCCCCGTCCATATCTTCACGGCGATCGACAGCGACGGCGATGTCCATTTCAACCAGATCCACCGGCCGAGCGGCGAGCGCGTGCGCTATACCAAGACGGTCCCCGGCATCGGCGAGATCGACCCGGCCGATATCGTCAAGGGATTCGAGTTCGAGAAGAACCGCTACATCATCGTCGAGCCGGACGAGCTCAAGGCGCTGAGGCTAGAATCGTCCGACAGCTTCAATATCGTCCAGTTCGTCGACCGCCAGGAGATCGATCCGCTCTACTTCAACGCGCCATACTATGTGGCGCCCGCCGAAGAGGGCGCGATCGAGGGCTTCGTCGTCATTCGCGACGCGCTGCGCAAGACCGGCAAGGCCGGCATCGGGCAGATCGTGCTCAGTGGCCGCGAGCGCCTGGCCTGCATCCAGCCCTGCGGCAAGGGGATGCTGATGGAGACGCTGCGGTACAAGGAGGACCTTCGCGGCGTGCAGGCCTATTTCGCGCCCATCACCGACATCAAGGCGGACAAGGGCCAGATCGAGCTGGCCCAGCGCTTGATCGAGCAGAAGGTCGCGGAGTTTCAGCCCGACCTGTTCGAGGACCACTACGAGACCGCCGTCCGCGAGCTGATCGAGCAGAAGCGCAAGGGAAAGCGGATCATCACCGGCAAGGAACGCGAACGGCCCACCGCCGAGGTGATCGACATCATGGATGCCCTGCGGCGAAGCATCGCGCGGGACGGCAAGGGCGGCGGCCGGGTTGCCGCCAACGACAGCGCGCCGCGGCAGACCAAGCGCCGGCGGGCGAGCAGCCGCTAGCCTAGCTGTCGCGCTGTTTCAGCGCCGCGCGGACGGCCGCAATCAGGGATGTCATCGTATAGGGCTTCGGCAGCCAGCCCAGCGGCGCCGCGCCCAGGGCGCGCTTGCGCACGTGTTCGTCGCCATGGGCGGAGGCGAAGATCGACCGGATGCCGTAGAGCCGGTAGAGATCCAGCGCCGCATCCACCCCGTCGCGGCTTCCGGCGAGCCTGATATCCATGACCGCAAGCGACGGCTGCTTCGCCTTGGCCATCTCGATCGCTTCGTCGGCGGTGATAGCGACGCCGACGACCGTATAGCCGGCGTGGGTCAATGCGCCTTCCATCTCGAGCGCAACCAGAAAGTCGTCCTCGACGATCATGATGCGCGGCGGCTCCGATAAGCCCTTGCCGGTCCGGGATTCGTCCTCGCGGGCGAAGACCAGGCGCGGACGCGGCGGCGGCACGGTCGCTTTGTCGCCGATATAGTGCGGCCAGGCGATTGCCCGCATAGCATGCATCGGGCAATCCTAGGAGAACGTGACGGTGCAGCGCGATACGGGATCGGTCGCGACGTCGAATTCGCCCCGCAGCTGACGAACCAGGCCCTGGATCAGCCGGAGGCCCGACAATCGATCGCGCACCGCCTGCAGGTCGAATCCCGGGCCGTCGTCCTCGACCGACAGCGTGTATGAACCGCCATGATGCGCGAAGCCGACACGGATCGTGCCCTGGTTGCGGCCCTTCAGTCCGTGCTTCACGGCATTGGTCAGCAGCTCGTTCAGAATCAAGGCCAGCGGCATCGCCACGTCGTTCGACAGTTTGCCGGGCGCCGCCTTGCACTCGATCTCGACGTCCGGCGGCAGGGTCTGTTGCGTGCTCTCGCAGACGGCCTTCAGGAAATCCTCGGCCCTGAAGCTGGTTGCATCGGGATTGTCGTACAGGACCCGCTGCGCCGCCCCCATGGCGCAGATCCGTCGGCTGGCTTCGCCGAGGATCTCCTGCGCTTCCGGATTCTTCACGCGCCGCGCCGAGGTGGAGAGCAGCGATTGCAGCATCTGCAGGTTGTTCTTGACCCGGTGATTGAGCTCGTTGAGCAGGATGCGCTGCTGGCTTTCGGCCTGCTTGCGTTCGCTGATATCGACCAGCATGTTGATCGCGCCCACGATGGCGCCTTTCGAATCGCGCAGCAGCGTGGGGTAGGGAATGAAGGGAATGCGCACGCCATCCGGGCGTTCGGCGATCGCCTCGACGTTGCGAACCTCCCGCCCTTCCTTCAGCGCGACCGCCATCGGGCATTGGTCGTGCGGCATCGGCGTACCGTCCGGCCAGTAGAGCTTCCACGTGACGCACCATTCGTCGCTGCCGATGGTGGGCGTGCGGCCCGCCAGATCGACGGCCGCCTGGTTGTAGTAGGTGACCCGGCCCGCCACGTCGGTCGTGTAGATCGCCGCCGGTATGGCTGTCAGCAGTTCCTGCAGGCGCCGCTCGCTGTCGCGCACCTCCGCCTCCGCCTTCTTGCGTTCGGTGACGTCGCGGGCGATCTTCGAGGCGCCGACGATCCGTCCCTTGGAATCGCGCATCGGCGAAATGGTCAAGGAGATATCGACCAGGCTGCCGTCCTTGCGCCGGCGAACGGTTTCGAAGTGGTCGACCAGCTCGCCGTTGCGGATTCGCGCCAGAATGCCCGGCTCTTCGCTCAGCCGGTCGGGCGGGATGAGCATGGTGATCGGCTTGCCGATCGCTTCTTCGGCCGCGTAGCCGTACAGGTTTTCCGCGCCGCGATTCCAGGTGGTTATGATTCCCTCGAGGCTCTTGCCGATGATGGCGTCGCTGGACGACTCCACGATCGAGGCCAGCTGCTGGGCCGCCTGGCGCACGCGCATGCTTTCGATGCCCAGCCCGAGCTGCCGCGCCAGCGTCAGCGCCAGGTCGCGCTCCTCGTTGGTGAAGGCGTGGGGCGCGTCGTAGTACGCCATGAACTTTCCCAGCAGCCGCCCGCCTTCCTGGATCGGGATGAAAGCCAGCGCGGCGATGCCTTCGGCCGCGACGATCTGCTTCAGCGAGTCGTCAAGATCGGCTTGCGCGACGTTGTCCAGGCAGATGGGTCGGGGATCGGCCGAATCCTTGGCCCAGGGCGAGTGCCCCTCGACCGCACGGCGATAGTCCTCGGACAGGCCGCGCCAGGCGGCAAACCGCATCGCGCCGTACTTGTCGAACAGAAGGATCGATGCACGCTGGCATTGCAGAGCGTGGTTGATCGCGTCCAGTGCGGCCTGGTAGATCCCGTCAAACGAGTTCGCGTCCTGTTGGCGCTCTGCGAACTGGTGGAGTGCGGCTTGCTCCGCCATGCGGGCGGCAAGGGCCCACTGCGCCAGCTTCTGTTCGGAGATGTCGTGCTGGACACGCACCGCGTAGAGGAACCGGCCTTCCGCATCGCGCACGCTGGTCGACGTGACCGAGGCCCAGAAATAGCTGCCGTCGCGCCGGCGGATGCGTTTTTCGAGCGAGTATTGATCGATCGCGCCGTCGACCTGGCGCCGGAGTTGATCGCGATCCGCCTCGGCCTCTTCGGCATTGGTCTCATCGAAAATGCATCGCCCGACCAGCTCGCCGGGCTGGTAGTCCATCAGGCGGCAAAGCTGTGCGTTGGCCCGCAGCAACGTTCCGTTGGCATCGACTTCGGCCATGCCGACGCCGGCTCGATCGAAGGTCGGGTCCGGGCGCTTCTGGAGTGGCACGGTGGCTGACGTCGAAGCCTCCTCGGTGCTGGCGAGAATTCTGGGCCGGGTGTCGGCGGACCGCTGAAGATAGGCCGGTGCTGCCGTCACCCCGAAGCCAGCCGCGCTCATGCTGTTTACCCCGCGGCGCTTCCGTTGCGCCTGTCACAATAACCCGTCGAACAACGCGCCAGGCGGCAAAAGGTTGCCTTAGTTCAAGATATTGATAATGCGAACTTTTCTCGCATCGCCGCTTCATTGCTGCGCAGGAAATCCCGCTCCGCCACGACGATCAGCGGGCCAACGGGTCGCGAGCCGCGGCGCGCTCCCAGGCGCGGCGGCACGCCGCCTCGAGTTCAGCCCGATGTCGATCGGGCGGCATGCACGATCGGCTCGCCGCTATGCATCGCCAGATCACGCCGAACGATTTCCAAGGGCAGCTCGCAGGACGAAGCGCGACCCCTGCGGCAAGCTTCAAGGCAAGCGCATCCCCATCGGAACCTGGACGCCTTGAGGCCGGCTTTATAACCTGTCGTCGAAGCCTTGCAGGTCGGTTCTTGCAGGCAGAGCAGCCATCGGCTTTTCCCGACATGTTTTGAGAGCACGCGCGGCAGATGCGACAGTCTCCCTTTCCGACCGGCGGACGCGTCTCGTGACGGCGGCGCCCGCGCGCGCGCGGTCTACGCGCGATGCCCTGTTCGTGGCGGCGGCGATCGCAAGCTTCGTGCTGCTCGGTGCGGTCATGGTTGCGGCAGCCACGTTCGTCGAGCTGGGCCGGCGCAGCAACACGATCGTCGAGAGGACGATACCGGGCACGGGATGTCGAAAGAGACGATCGCGCGTGCCTTCGAACCGTTCTTCACGACGAAGCCCGTCGGCAAGGGTACCGGGCTGGGGCTTTCGCAGGTTTTCGGCTTCGTCAAGCAGTCAGGCGGCCATCTCAAGATCTACTCCGAACCCGGGGCCGGCACGACGCTCAAGATCTATTTGCCGCGTCATCATGCCGAGGGGACGGAGAAAGCGCCGGCGGCCGCCGCGCCGCCCGTGCGCGGCAAGGTCGAGGAGATCATTCTCGTCGTCGAGGACGATGACCGCATGCGGGCGATCACCGTCGCCTTGTTGCGCGAGCTTGGCTATACGGTCATCCATGCCGCGCGGCCCGAACCGGCGCTGACGGCCCTGGAGTCGAGTCCCGGCGTCGTCCTGATGTTCACCGACGTCGTCATGCCGGAAATGAGCGGGCGTGCCCTGGCCGAGGAAGCGCGTCGCCGACGGCCCGCGCTGCGGATCCTGTTCACGACCGGGTACACCAGGAACGCGATCGTGCACAATGGCGAGGTCGACGCGGACGCCTTGCTGCTGAGCAAGCCTTTCACGATCGACCAGCTCGCGGCGCGGGTACGGGCGGCGATCGACCAGGGCCCGTAGGGATGCAGGGCGTCCGCCCACAGGGAACGCGGTAGGCACCGGGGCGTTAGGCGCCTGATGCGATTCAGGCTGCGGCACGTCACGACCTATCGCTATGCCCGGCCGGTGAAACTCGGGCGGCATCGCCTGATGCTGCGTCCGCGCGACAGCCACGAGATGAAGCTGCATGCGGCCACGCTGACGATCACGCCGGCACCGAGCCAGGTCGTCTGGCAGTACGACGTATTTTCCAACAGCGTGGCGATGGTGGAATTCGCGACCGAGGCTTTGGAGCTGACTATCGAGAGTTCGCTGGATGTCGAGCGATTTCCCTTCGCCGCCATCGAATACATGGTGCCCGACCACGCACGCAGCCTGCCGCTGGCATACTCGGCGGATGAGATTCGCGACCTGGCGGGGCTGCAGGAACGCCATGTGTCGGACCCCGATCATGCCGTCGACACCTGGGCCAAGGAGTTCCTGGCGTCGGGAAGGAACGGCAATGGCGAGGCGGAGACGATCGGGGTGCTGAACGCCATTTCCAACGCGATGCATGACGCGTTCTGCTACGTACCGCGCGATGCCTATGGAACCCAATCGCCGATCGACACGCTCGTGCGTCGCAGCGGCACCTGCCGCGACTATGCCTATCTGATGATGGAAACCGCGCGAAGCCTCGGCCTCGCCGCACGGTTCGTCAGCGGTTATCTCTACGATGCCGGTCGCGACGCGGGCGGAAGTGGGCAAGTGCCTAATGCCGCCGCGGGCGCGACCCACGCCTGGGCCCAGGTCTACCTGCCGGGGGCCGGCTGGACCCATTTCGACCCCACCAATGACCTTGTGGCCGACGCGGCCCTCATTCCGGTCGCCGTGGTGCGCGAACCCGGCCAGGCTTCGCCCGTGGCCGGCGTCTTCAACGGAACGACCTCGGATTTCCTGGGCATGGAAGTAGCCGTCGACGTCACGAGCCTTTGACCCGATCGCGGGCGCCGGGGGCTGTTCCGGGGGCGAGCGGCGGGAACGCTCGCGGCCGGGGGGCGTTTATTGCCCGAACGGCCGTATCGCGGCCATCACATGGAGGACCTGTCGATGGCAGTCAGCGAGCAACCGCTTTACGAACGTGCATTGGTCGACCCGAAAGGCGCATTCCAGCGGCCGCAGGCCGTGCTGGAGGAGCAGTCCCTGACCTTGCAGCAGAAACGCAAGATCCTGAAGCAATGGGAACTGGACGCGCGCCTGATCCAGGTGGCCGAGGAAGAGGCGATGACAAGCACCAGCACCGGGCTAGTGCGCGAAGAGAACTCGATGCTGCGTGACGTGCGCCTTGCGCTGCAGCAGATCACCAGTCCCGCCGAGGACGAGCCGGTCGCGCCGACGAAGCTCGGCGCGTCTGCAGGCGCGCAATAGGGAGAGGAGACCGACATGGCCCGAGTGAATGGAAGTGCCCGCAAGTTGCAGGCAAGCTATCGCGCGTTGCAGGACGACCTGAACGCGGTCGTACGCGATCTCGAGCAGCTAACCACCGCCGGCGCCGACGTCGGTATCGAAAAGGCGCGCAGCCAGATCAACAGCGTGCAGGACCAGTTGCAAGGGTTGCTGGGCGAAGCGGGTTCAGCGACGGAACGCTCGGCCGAGGAAGTGCGGCGAACCGTCGCCGAGCACCCTATGACATCGCTGACGGCTGCATTCGCGCTGGGACTGGCAGCGGCGTCGTTCTTCGGCCGCCGCTGAGGCGCCGCGTCATGTGGCGCGCCCGCGTCGTCGCCGGGGCGGTGATCGCCGCGCTGGCGGTGGTGGGCGCCGGCTTCCTGATCTCCGCCTGCTATCTAGCGCTCGTCGAGCTTCGCCTCTCGCCCAGCATGTCCGCGCTGCTGGTTGGGCTGGCATTGATGGGCATTGCCGGTATGGTCACGCTGCTGGCGGCTCTCCTGAACCGGCCTGCAGCGGCTGCCGCGTCGGTCGGACCCGCCATCGGCGCCACGCCGCAGCAATGTCTCGCCGCGGATCTCGAATCGCCGGAAATCCTCGCGCAGCAGATCGGCACGGTGCTGCGAAACCTCAACCCCGCCACGATCGCGCTGCTCGGCGCGGGGTTGTTGATGGGCATGCTGCGGCGCCGCTAGTGTCCCAATTCCGAAGTTCGTCTCCGGTCTTGCGATCAAGCGATGGCGAACTTCGGGTTCGAGGTACTAGCGCATGCGGGTCAACTATGGACCGCCGCCGCCAGACAAGGGAAAGCGCACTTCAAATCGCGTGCCCGTCTGACCGGAATCGACAGAGATTTCGCCGTTGGCTTGTTTGACCAAGCCCAGCACGATCCGCATGCCCAGGCCCTGCGCCTGGTGCAGATCGAAGTCCAAGGGCAGGCCGCGGCCATTGTCGGCCACCTCCAGCCTGCCGCTTTCGCCATCGCCATCGAGCGACACCGCCACGCTGCCGGCATCGCCGCTGAACGCATGCTTCATGGCGTTTGTCAGCAGCTCGGTCAGCACGAGGGCAATGGGGATGGCGAGATCGACCGGCACCAGGGCTGAACCGAAACTGCTCTTGAAGCTGATCTGGTGACCCGGCAACGCGCCGCCTACATCGGCGCAGATCGTCCCGAGATAACGCTTCAACTCGACCTGGCGGAAATTTCCTGCCTGGTACAGATGCTCATGCAGCCGGGCGATGGTCAGCACGCGCGTCTGCGCATCCGACAGGTATTCGCGTGTCGGCTGGTCCCGCACGTTGTTCTGCTGCAGGCGCAGCAGGCTGGCCGTGAGTTGAAGGCTGTTCTTCACGCGATGGGTGACTTCCTGCAGCAAGTGCTCAAGCGCCTGCGTGCGTTCCTTCACCCGCATTTCCAGTGAGGCATTCAGGCCGCGGATATCGCGCAATGTCTGCTGCTCTCGCCGGCCATAGGCATGGGCTAGGGCGAGAGCAGCCAATGCTGCCACCAGGCCCAGGGCGGCAAACCCTCCATGTACATACATTGCGCTCAGCCAGCTTTGCGCCACATCGGCGTTGAGGACGCTGACGACAACATACAACGGGAACCCCTCGACCCGGCGATAGGCCTGCATCCGCTCGCCGCTCTCGCCGGGTTCCTTTGCAGCGAAAAGCCCGCTGGCGGCGCTGGTTGCTTCGAGGGCCGGTCCCGTCGATTTCACGGCGTCGAGCGACTCTTCCACCGCGGCTGTCGGAGCGCGCAGCAGGATCGACCGGTCGAACCGGACGACCTCGATCGCGACCGGATACTCGACCTGGATTTCCCGATAGAGACGCAGGAAATACTGCGGATCGAGGACGACGAGCGCGACTCCCTGAAAGCCGCCGGACGTGTCCTGGATACGGCGGCTCATCACGATGTTTGCTTCGGTCCGTACCCGGCTGCGGACCAAAGGACTGACGAAAGGACCCCGGTCGGCTTCTCGCTGGACCTTGAAGTGCTCGCGGTCGGCAACGCTCACGTGCGGCGGCGGGAAGGAGCGCGTCGATTGGCGCGGCATGCCTGAAGCATCGGTCAGCCAGATGGCGGAGATGAAGCTGTAGGCGCGGTCCAGCCGGGCGAGCTCGTCGAAGATCGCGCGCGATTGCTCGATATCGTCCCAGCTGCGATTGCGGCTGATCTCGATGGCGTGCCCTGCCACCAGGTTGGCGACATCCAGAATGCGGCCGACCTCCTCGGCAAGCATCAGCGAAATGCTGGAGATCACCTGCCGCGCTTCGCTGGCCCGGCTGCGGCGGTTTGCAGCCTCGTAGACCACGAACATCGACACCGAGACGAGGATGACGATGACGCTGACCAGCACGATTGCCTGTGTCGAACGCATCAACGCAGGAAATCCGGCCTGGGTGGCCGTCGCCGCGTCAGCCTCGGCAGGTTCCATTGCGAGGCCCAGTTCCAACCAAAGGAGCGGCCAGCTTAGGCGAAGGCGAGCGCTGGTCGCAAGAATTCCCCGGCGACTTGTCGCGAGGCGCTTGACGGTAGGGGACTGTCGCAGGGCAATCGAAATAGAGCCGCTATGCCAAGGCTTTAGTGGCGTGTGGCCGACCGAGCTCGGGCAGGCGGAGGGGAAACGGGCGGCGGCACGGACGGTGGGACCACCGGCGGCGCCTCGGGCGGTTTCGCCGGCGGAAATTCCACGGGCGGAGTTTCGATCGGCTTGGCGGGCTCGGGCTGGGCGGTGTCGGGATCGTGCGTCATGCAGAGGTAATGCACACGGGGCGCGCCCGGTTCCGGCCGGAACTCCGCGCCCAGCGATACGTTCGACAGCGGGGACTTGTCAGCGCGGAGCACACGCATGAACTGGGATATCGCCAAGGGCAATTGGAAAGAGATCAAAGGCAAGGTCAAGCAGCAATGGGGCAACCTCACCGATGACGATCTGATGAAGATCGAGGGCAAGCGCGACCAGCTCATCGGTCGCGTGCAGGAGCGCTATGGCATTGCCAAGGACGAGGCCGAGAAGCAGGTGAAGGACTGGGAGCGGTTGTCGTCATAGTCAACTGCCGGGCGGCCGGCGAAGAGGCGATCGAATATGTCGAGCAGGCGGCACCAAGTCACGGCGACGAAGGGGTCGCCATCGCCACACAAGCCCGAAGACAAACCCAGCCCGCGGCGGCCAGCACGGCCCCGCGGGCTTTCTCGCAGGGAAAGCGACGATGCGGAGGGGCGGCGGGAGATGGGCCGTCCCAAGGACACCGGGCGCGAGGGCGCCTGATCGCCGTCCGCTAGGTTCGCGAGGCGGTCAGGCTGCGCTTCTGCTGGGCGCGCAGGTAGTCGACGAGCTGGTCGACGCCGTGCGCGTAGCGCGACAATTGCTCCCCGAAGTATGTCGTCAATCGGCTGCCCGACACTTCCCCGTCGACGATACGCCATGTCGCGCCGATCTTGCGGAAATACCAACGCACGTCGATCGTATCGCGGACGCCGACGAGCGACATGCTGAGTTGCGCGTCGCTCTCGCCCTTCACCTCGGCTGGCCCGACGTTGGCCCTTTCCGGGCGGATACGCTCGATCTCCTGCACGATCCTGCCGCCGACATAGTCGACGACCTGGTCCAGCACCTCGGCCTGGCGGCTCGACGGCACCTTGGCGCCGGCATAGGCCAGCACGCCTTCGCCGATCGTCTTCATGTCCATCACCGGTCCGGCGGCTTCGCGCAGCAGGCGCAGGCGTTCGCCCGGCGCTTCCGACTTTGCCGCCGCGACGACGCCCGCGGCCAGGGTGGAGGCGACCTTGCCGATATCCGTCGGGGCGTCGGCACCCCAGGCGTTCGACGCGACGGCAACCAGCATCGCCGTGGCGATCAGGATCGGCTTGCGCATTGCGGATGCTCCTTCAGGACAAGGGGAGTCGGGTGCGTCTGGTACCTCAGGCGTGGCCGGTCATGCTGACGACCAGCGATCCCAGGAAGAGCACCAGGAAGACGACGAAAAGAACCTTTGCAAATCCTGCCGCCGTGGAGGCGAGGCCCCAAAAACCGAAGGCTCCGGCCACCATCGCGACAACCAGGAAGATCAAGGCCCATGTCAGCATGTGTGTCTCCGGGCGCCTCAGGCCGGGCCCACCCTTGGAGACGGGGACACGAGCCGCGGAAGCGCCACCGGATCAACGCATTGCGGCGAAGAAAGTTCCCTTGACCCGCATCCGGCCACAGACAAGTCGCGGCAGGCCAGGCGTCTGGGGGCGGCGCCCGCGCTACTTGAAGGGCAGGCCGCCGCTCACGGCCTGGTAGGTCGTGATGGCCAGGCGCAGCGGATCGAACGGCTTGGTGATCAGGAACGTCGGTTCGTTCAACGCCCCGGTCAGCAGCCGTTCTGGATAGGCGGTGATGAAGATCACCGGCACGGCGCCTTGCTTCTGGATTTCGGCCACGGCGCTCTGGCCGTCGCCGCCATTGGCAAGATTGATGTCCGCCAGGATGAGACCGGGCCGCTTGTCGCGCGCCAGGGCGATCGCTTCGCGCTCCGCCGCGGCAACGCCGACGACGCGGTGGCCGCAGGATGCAACCAGCTCCGCGATATCAAGTGCGATGACCGGTTCGTCCTCGATGATCAGCACATCGGTCTGCGCATTGACGCGCAGCCGCTCCTTCGCATCCGCCAACAGTTGCACCGCCTCGCTGCCCGGCACGCCCAGAACCTCTGCCGCGGCGTCGACCGGGAAGCTTTCCAACGAGGTCAGCAGCAGAATCTGGCGCTCGGCCAGCGACAGCGCGTCGGTCGACGGCGGCTTGGAAACGAACATGGCGTTCGCGGACTGCGTCACCGCCCGGAACAGGGCGACCCGCAATTCGTCTTCGTTCTCAGGCGCCGACCCGAACGACCGCAGCGCCTCGGCTACCAGGGAATCGCCCGCGGCCTGCGTGCCGGCGAGGGCGCGCGCGTATCGTCGAAGATAAGGAATATGCTTCGCGATTATCGTCTTGGCTGAGGGCCGCGTCATGGGGTTTGTCCTTCGCATGCCGGCGCCAACACGCTCGGCTCGCGCAAGAAATGCAATGCGTCCTTGGGAAAAACGTACTCCCCTTGAACCTTTCATGCAATCTTGAGCTTTCTCATTCGCGGGCCACACATCTTATCAGATGGGATCCGACCGTTGAGCGCCGACGCGACCTATGCGCAACTCAGGCGATCCCTGGTCGGGCTCCTGCCCGATCTACGCGCCTTCGCCCGATCCCTCGAGCGTGATGGGGAACGCGCCGATGATCTGGTTCAGGAATCGCTGACCCGGGCGCTGGCGGCCCTGCATAGCTTCCGGCCCGGCACGAACATGGGGGCATGGACGTTTACCATCCTGCGCAACGTCTTCTATGATCAACGCCGTCGCCAGCGCCGCGAGGTTTCCGCCGACCCCGCGCTTGTCGGATCTGCCGAGGTGCTGCGCATCGACCCGCCCCAGGAGGGGCATCTCGCGGTCCGCGATCTTCGCTCGGCGTTCTGGCGCTTGCCGCCCGAGCTGCGCGAGGCATTGGTCCTGGTCACGATGCGGGGCCTGAAGCACGAGGAAGCCGCGAAAATCTGCAATTGCGCCATCGGCACCATGAAGGCGCGGGTCAGCCGGGCGCGCGCGCGTCTGAAGGCGGACCTGGAAGCCGGCGGGGGCTCGGACGAGCAAGCGGCCGGCAGAACGCCCTCTTCCTGACTTGAAGGCGGGCATGCGGGCCGCAGGAACCCGCGGCGTTCGACGCTGGCGTCGATAACCCTTTGGGCCGACATAATTTTTTTCGATGTTCACCGCCGGCAACCAATGCCAGGTGCGCTCGTTGGTTCATCAGAGAAATCGGGAAAAACAGGACGGAGCCAAACAATGAGCTTCCATGATGACCTGAAGGCGATCCTCCCCCAACTCCGTCGTCATGCCCTGGCACTTACACGCAACCGGCACGGCATGGAAGATCTGGTGCAGGACACGGTCGTGCGCGCGCTGGCGGCGCAGACCAGTTTCCAGCCCGGCACGAACTTCGCCGCGTGGATGCACAAGATCCTTCGCAACGAATTCATCTCCGGTATCCGCAAGAAGCGCGACACGGTGCCATTGGACGACGTGGTGGCGAAGCGCATCGCGGTGGCGGAATCCCATGACGATCGCCTCGTGCTGCGTGAGCTGGTGGGCGCGATCGACCGGCTTCCGGTCGCTCAGCGAGAGGCGCTGTTGTTGTCGACCTTGTCGGAACTCAACCACGACCAAATCGCCGACGTCATGGGATGTCGCACCGGGACCGTCAAGAGCCGCATCAGCCGCGCCCGGCGCCAGTTGCACGAGGATCTGCTCGGGGTTTCGGCCAGCGACGTTCCGGCGCCAGAGGCACGTCGTTCCGATCGGGGTGGGGTCAGCTGCGATCCGGCGGACACCGGCACCGCAGCCCAGACGCTGCTCTAGCGATTGCGATAGTTGGTGGTGAGCGGTATCTTACCGCCTTAGAGGAATGCACGGCATGTCGGGAATTATGCAGGCTGCCTTCCTTCCGCGTGACGGCGGGTTTGGGGCCACTGGGTGCGCGACCGTGGCGTCTTTGCGGATTGACACCATCATGGCAAAACGACCCACGGATCGACCCGCCGACAGCGCCAGGAAGGCTGCCGGCGGCGCGCAGGCGCGGCAGGCACCGAAACCGGCGAGGCGTGCTGACAAGACGTCGACGGCGTTCGATCTGTGGCTGAAACGGGAGTTGCGCGACATGTTCTCGGACGTGGCGCACGAGCCCGTTCCCGACGAGCTCCTCCAGTTGATCGACGACAAGAAGATCAAGGATAACTAGTGCCCCGAACCCGAAGTTCGCCTTCGCTTGATCGCAAGACCGGAGGCGAACTTCGGGTTCCAAAGGGGCACTAGACTCAAATAGTTGCTCGTGTCCTTTTCGTCGCAAACACTGACGAACCTCGGAATCGGGACACTAGGCGGCTGGAATGCGCAGGCGTCGCTCATGCGCGGGGCGGTCCTAGGCGGATCGGTCAGCGAAAAATCGTCCTGCCGCGCTTCCTCGTACGGGCTGGGATAACACGGTGGGTGCTTTGAAGCCGCGGTGGGTCGGTCGCCTATCGGTCAGGGTCCGTCTCGTCCTCCTGCTGATACTGGTGACGATTCCGGTTGTCGTGGCTGCAATATCGAACGCGGTCAACCGGCGCGAAGCCGATTTGGCGGCAGGCCGCCGCGTGGTCGCCATGCTGGCCGACGCCGTGCTGCGCGAGCAGGCCACAGTCCTGGCGGCGACGCAGCAACTTCTGACCGCGCTTGCCCCACAAGTCGCTTCGGCGTCGTCCCCTGCCTGCGACCGCAGCCTGATCGAGAAGATCGTCTCTACCGGAAAGTATTTCGGCGGTTTCTTCCTGCTCGACCAGATCGGCCATCTCAAGTGCAGCACCGGGCGCAGCGGCGGCGGCTTCAGCCCGTCGGCGCTTTTCGAATCGGTCAAGACCACGGGCGGCTTCTCCGTGGCGCTCACCACTGTGGAATTCCCGGAATCCCGAGGCGCCTTGTTGGCGGGGCTGCCCATTGCGGGCAACGATGGGATCGTCGCCACCGTCGGCGCCACGATGCCCGTGGCGGCGTTTGCCAGCATGCCCGGATATGGCCGCATGCCGGAAGGTAGCGCCGTGTGGATCCTGCCGCGGGGCGGCGACCGGGCCGTGAACATCGTCGGCGGCGATGAGCTGCTGCCCCAGCCCGTCGCCGGTGGCCTGTCGACAGCGAGAACCGATTCCGTGTTCGAGAGCGGGACCCAGAGCGGCGAACAGGTCTTCTATGCCGTGCGTCCATTGACGGATTCCCTTCTGCTCATGGCCGCCTTGCCGGCCAGCCCCACGATCAGCCATGCCGATGCCGACTTCGCCTTCCGCCTGACGCAGATCGTGCTGCTGCTGGGGCTCAGCGTCCTGGTCGTCACCTTTGGCGCCCACTATTCCGTTCTGAAGCCTTTGCGGATGCTGGGAAACGCGTTCCGCTCCTATGGCGGGTCAGAGGTGCCGTTCACACCCCCGCCCGGTCTGCCGGCGATGCCGGCCGAACTGCGCCGGCTGGCCAGGCGCTTTGTCGAGGTGACGGAAACGGTGACCGACCGCGAAGTGAAGCTGAAGGAGCTTCTGACCCAGCGCGACCAGCTCGTCCACGAGATCCATCATCGCGTCAAGAACAACCTACAGATCGTCTCGTCGATGCTCAGCCTTCAGGCGCATCGCATCCGCCACCCCGTGGCCCGTTCGGCGATCCATGTCGCGCGGGAGCGCATCGTCGCGCTGATGCTGCTGCACCAGCACATGTATCGGCGCCAGGAGGTGCGGGCGATCGAGATCCAATCGTTCCTGAACGAACTGGTGACGCAACTCGCCGGGATGGCTGACGACGAGGACCGTGACCTCGTCAGCATCGATATCATCGCGCCGCCGATGGAGCTGTCCACGGACCAAGCTGGGCCGCTGGGGTTGATGATCGCGGAGATCGTCATCAATTGCTTGAATCCGGAACCGGCCGCGGCGCATGGATGCAGTCTGCGGATCGAACTGCTGCTGCATCCCGAAGGCCGCGGAGAGCTTTTGATACGCAGCGAGACGCGACCCTTGCTGTCCGATTCGGACGGCTTGAGCCAGACCCTTGTCCGGGGGTTCGTTCAGCAGCTTGGCGGCAAACTGGAACTCGCCAGGCGTCCCGCCGATTTTTGTCTAAAGGTCGTATTTCCGATCCCGACCGGGGGCGTCGACTAGTCTGACGGCGCGCAAAGCCGCGCTCACTTCCCGGAACCATCCCCACAGGGACGCGTTTGGCTACCAACGCATCGCAGCGGCGCTTTCCGTGCGATGGGACGGTTCGTTTCCTAGCGAATGAGGTGTTCCAATGATGCGCAATATCATTGCGGCGGTCGCGATATTGGCGTCCGCCGGCTTCGCTGCCGGTGCCACTGCCCAGACGGCGCCCAAGCTTGACAGCAAATGGTCGCAGGTCAGCAACAACTGCGAGTTCGGCGAGCGGATCGACGGTTCGACGGCGGCTGATGCGCGTCGTCGGATCGAGGCCGCCGGCCTGACCAACGTGCGCGATCTTCGCAAGGGCTGCGACAACGTCTGGCACGCCACGGCGAGCGCCGGCGGCGGCGACATCAATGTCGCCGTGTCGCCCGGCGGCGAAGTCATGCGCGAGACGAACTAGCTCGATCGCGCCTCAAACGAGACTTGAAGGAGAGCCCGCATGGCTGCATCACGCCTTGTCCGGTATTTGTCCACCGCCACCATGTTGGCAATTCCGATGGTTGCCGGCCTCGCGCCGTTCGCCAACGCCCAGTACCCCGATTTTGCGAGCCGGTGCCGCACGCCGGGGCCGCAGCAGCTCGATGCCTGTCTGGCGGCGAGCCGCTACCAGCCCAACGATCCCGAGCTGATGACGCGCCTGGGCGATGCGCTGCTGGCCTCGCGGCGGCCGGGAAGCGCGTTCGACGCCTATAATGACGCCCTGGCGCTGCAGCCGGATATCGGCGCCGCGCGTGCGGGGCGAGACGAGGCGCTGCGCCAGATCAACGGTCGTACGGCCGTGGCGACCGTCATCGTTCCCTACCAGCCGATCCTGCCGCCGCCGTCCGTGCAGCCGGTGGCGGCCATGCCCTTCGACGGCCTCTGGTCCGGACGTATCGAGCCCCGCGGCCAGAGCTTTGCGGTGCAGGCAACCGTGGTGGGCGGGCAGTTGCACATCCACTACGAGGATACGACCGACCGGGTGACCTTGGACGGTATCGTCGACTCGGCGGGTTATTTCTCCGGCAAAGGGTTCCTGAAGGACAAGAACAAGTCCTCGGGTGACGGCGGCGACCCGCTGGCCATCTCCGGGCGGTTCACGCAAGACGGCTTCGAAGGCACCGGCAGCGCCGGCACGAAGTCGACCGCAATGCGCCTGAACCGCGATTCCTAAGACTGCTGGGAACGGCCTCGGGCGGTTTGCCCGGGGCCGTTCCGGCAAACCGGGGGACGGTATCAGAAGAGGAAGCAACTCATGGCAACCTTCTCCCTTGCGCGCGCGGGCCTGGTGTCCGCGTTGACCTTCGCCAGCATGACCGGGCTTGCCGCAGCCCAGTCCACCCCGCCGGCAGCGCCGGCCGCCCCCCAGCGCGTCGCGCCCACCGCGCAGCAGGCCGTGCCGCCCGCCAACGTCGCCGCGCGCAGCTATACGACCGAAGAGCGGATCGAAGCCCGCGTCCAGGACCTGCACCAGCGGCTGGGCATCCGTCCGGAGCAGGAATCGAAATGGAAGGGCGTCGCGGCCGCGATGCGCGAAAACGGCAAGAGCATGGAAGCCGCGATGGAAAAGCGCCGCGATGCGTGGGCCAAGATGTCGGCGATCGAGGACCTGAAGTCCTACCAGCAGATGTCGGAGGCGCATTCCGACGCATTGAAGAACATGATCGATGCCTTCACGCCGCTTTATGAAAGCATGTCGGCCGATCAGCGCCGGGCCGCCGACGAGGTCTTCCACCGCTACAACCAGGCCGCCGCCGCCAGCGGTGCCGAGCGCCCCCCCGGGACCGGCATCCCCAAGGCCACGAACTGACCCCTCGCACGGACAAAGGAGCTGCAAGATGAAGAACATCATTCGCGCGGGCGCCTTGGCGGTGATGGCCGCGGCCGTCGCGCTTCCGCTCGCGAGCGTCCCGGCGACCCCTGCCAGGGCGGACGACAACCACTGGCGTCATCGGCACTGGGACCGGGATGATTGGCGCCGCGCCCATCCGCACGTTTATATCGGCCCCTCCTATCCCCAGTACTACTCGCCGCCGCCGGTGATCTACTCTCCGCCGGTGTATCCGCCGACTTTCTCGTTCGGCTTCTCGTTCTAAGCGGCACACAAGCGATGGCGCCAGCCCTTTTGGGGCTGGCGCCGCCTTTGCCCTCGGTCGCGAGCGGGGCATGCAGGGATGAACCGTGACAGGCCAAATCGAGCTCGCTGAAGAAATCCCCGACGAGGCGCCGGATGGCAAAGCGGCCCCGCCCGCGCCGCGTCTGCTCACGCTCGCGAAGGCCGGTGAGGAAGAAGGCGATTTCGCCCTGCCGCAAAGCCTCCCGGTCGTACTGCTCGCCGGCATCTTCGTCATTCTGTGCCTGACGGCGCTCTATTTCCTTCGCGAACTTGCCATCCCGATCGTTCTCGCGTTCATTCTCAGCACCTTGCTGCAGCCGGCGATGCGCCTGCTCGACCGGATGCCCACGCCCCGAGTGTTGAATGCGTTGCTGCTGGTGCTGTTGCTGTGCGGGCTTGTCGCGGCGGTCATGATTCCACTGTCGGGACCCGCCACGGGATGGTTCGCGCAGGCCCCAAAGGCGATGGCGAAACTGGAGAATTGGGCCGACCTGCTGAAGGCGCCCATGCAGCAACTGGCGCGCGTGACCCAGAACGTCGACAAGCTGACGGACAATGCCGCAACGCCGGTGATCCCCGTGACCGTGAAGGGCGAGGGCCTGGGCAGCATGCTGTTCACGGGCACGCGGAGCCTGGTGGTGGGATGGTTCACCACCATGCTGCTGCTGTTCTTCCTGCTGGTATCGGGCAACCTTTTTCTGCGGAAACTGATCGAGATCGTCCCTACCTACAGCAACAAGAAGCAGGTCGTGGAGATCTCCCGCGAGATCGAGCGCAACCTCTCGCAATACCTGGTGACGATCAGCCTGATGAACCTGCTGGTCGGCACGCTTACCGGCATCGCGGCGTATTTTTGCGGCCTTGCCGACCCGCTTCTGTGGGGCACGGTTGCGTTCGTCTTCAACTTTGTCCCGATCATCGGCCCGCTGTGCTGCTCGGCGATCCTTTTCCTGGCCGGCCTGCTGACGTTCGACTCGGCGATGACCGCCTTGATCCCGGCCGGGATTTACCTCGCGATCCACCTGATCGAGGCTGACAGCGTCACGCCGATGCTGCTGGCGAAGCGCTTCACCCTCAATCCCGTCCTCGTGATCATTTCGATCGTCTTCTGGTACTGGATGTGGGGCGTCATGGGCGCGTTTCTCGCGGTTCCCATGCTGGCCTCGTTCAAGCTGATCTGCGACCGGGTGGAGACGCTGGCCCCGCTGGGACATTTCATCAGCGGCGACATGCGCGACTGAACAGCGGCAGCGGGGCTCCGCCGGCGGACCGCCGGGGCGTCAGCGCTTGAACCGCGAGTCCCGCCACTCCAGCGCCGCCTTCAGCCCCTTCTCGCGACGCAGGCGGTTGAACTCCGCGCGCTCCGGCCCGCCCTGGGCCTCGATCAGGACGTCGGTATCGAGCGCCGCCAGCAGCGCCTGGCGCATCCCCATCATCTCGTAGGTGCGGTTGATCGCCCGCTTGGTCAACTGCACCGACAGCGGGGCGCTCGCCGCGACATCGTTGGCGATCGCCAGCGCCTTGTCGAGCTCCTGCCCGGCCGGCACGACATGGTTGACGATGCCGATCTCCAGCGCGCGGCGCGCGTCGACCTGGTCCGTGCCGGTCAGCAGCAGCTCCTTGGTCGCTTTCGGCCCCGCCACCCAGGGCAGCAGCATCGCGATGATGCCCGATCCGAAGCGGGGCTCGGGCTCGCCGAAGCGCGTGCCCTCGGCGGCCACCGTGATGTCGCAGGACAGCGCCAGCTCGAAGGCGCCGGCCAGGCAATAGCCGTGCACCGCGGCGATCGTCGGCTTCGGGCAATCCCAGAACTGGATGATGAAGTCGAAATCGGCCCCCAGCACCGCGCGCCACTGGTCGATCGTGGTGGTCTGGCGCTGGGCCGATTCCTTCATGTCGAACCCCGCGGAGAAGGCGCGGCCCTCGCCGTTGACCACGATGGCCAGCACGCCGTCGTCCTTGACGAAGGAATCCATCGTCTCGGTGACCTCGCGCATCAGCGTGCGATTGAGGGCATTCAGCACCTGCGGACGGTTGAGAGTCAGGACGCCGATGCGCCCTTCGCGGCGCACCTTGATCGTCTCCAGGGTCATGGCAGGTCCTTTGCGTCTAGGTTCGCCTTGGTGGCGGAAAGGGGGACGACGAGGGCATCGACGGCGACCGCGCCCCGCGGCGAGGCGATCACCGGATTGACGTCGAGCTCGGACAAGAGCGGGCCCGCCGCGGCGCACAGCCAGGAGAACCGGGCGACGAGCTGGGCCAGCGCGTCGAGATCGGCCTGGGGCCGGCCGCGGGCGCCGGTCAGCAACGCATAGCCCTTCAGCGATCGCAGCAGGCGCAGGGCCATGGCCGGGCTGATCGGCGGCACGAAGGGCACGGTGTCCTTGTAGACCTCGGCGAAGATGCCGCCGATGCCCATGGTCGCGACCGGGCCGAACTGCGGGTCGTTTACCATGCCCAGCAGCACCTCGGTGCCGGAATCGGCCATGCGCTGGACCTGGACCAGCTTCCCGCAGCGCCGGGCGATGTCAGCATAGCCGGCGCGAAGCGCGGCAGCGTCACGGATGCCGATCGTCACGCCGCCGGCCTCGGTCTTGTGCAGCAGGTTGGGCGCAGCCGTCTTCAGGGCCACGGGATAGCCAAGGCGTTGGGCGGCCGCTTCAGCCTCGTCCGCCGTCGACGCAAAGGCGCTGGGCGCCGTCGGCACGCCGGCATCGCGCAGCAGCTGCTCGGCGTCCTGCGGCGACAGGGCAGCATCCTGCTTCTCCAGCCGCGCACGCCAGGCCGGCAGCATTGCGGCGACGGGGGCGGGCATCGCTCCGGCGTCGCGGTCGCGGTCCACGCGCCGGGCATGCCAGGCAAGGAAATGCGACATGGCCTGCAGCGCGGTCGGCGTGCCCATCAGCACCGGGATATCCAACGCCCGCAGCCGCGCGGCCTCCTCGCGGCTGACCGTGCTGTGGATATGGCCGAACAGGACCGCGGGTTTGTCGGTTCCGGCCGCGACCCGCTCGATCGAAGCGCTGGCGACCTTCACATAGGGGCGGCCATGCACCAGGTTGGTCGCCAGGGCCACCACGCCGACATTGGGATCCTCGGCGATCACCTTCAGGCAGTCTTCGATCAGCGTGCGGCCGTCGCCATAGGAATCGACCGGGTTCACGGGCGTCATGCCGGGGTCAAGCACCTCGGACAGCCGCGCCGCGATGGGCGGCGTCAGCTCGGCCAGGGGCGCGCCCAGGTCGGCGGCCAGGTCGACGATCAGTTCGCGCTCGCCGCCCGAGTCGGTGACGGCGCCGATGCCACCACCCGTCGGCTTGCGGGGCGATTGCAGCATCTCGATCGTGTCGGTGAATTCGTCGACGCTGCGTACCTCGACCACGTTGTGCCGGCGCAGCACCGCGCCGAAGGCCGCGTCCGAGCCGCACAGCGCGCCGCTATGCGCCAGGGCGAAGCGCCGCCCCTGCTCGGACCGCCCTAGCTTCAGGACCACGACCGGTATGCCGCGCCGCTCCGCCTCCGCGATCGCCGCGACAAAGCCGTCCGGGTCGCGCACCGTCTCCAGGATGCAGGCGATGACGCGCGTCTCGGGCTGCGTCAGCATGTAGCGGATGTAGTCGGCCGCGCCAGTCGCGATCTCCTGGCCCGCCGAAATCGCGTAGTTGAAGCGGAGCTGGCGCTGGTTGCCGACCAGGCCCGACCAGGTCGAGCCGCTGTGCGAAATCAACGCGACGCCGCCCGGCGGATCGCTGATCGGCGGCGGATTGCCGGAAACGCGCAAGCCCGCCGCGATGTTCACGAAGCCCATGCAGTTGCTGCCGCAGACCGCCATCCCGGCCTCGCGGGCGATCGCGCCCAGCCGCGCCGGCAGGGTGACGTTCGAGCCGGTGGACTTCTCGTAGCAGCGGCCGAAGATCGCCGCGCCGCGGATCCCGGCCTTGGCCGCTTCGGTCAGGCCGGCCTCGACACGTTCGTCGCTGATCGCGAAGGCCACGCAATCCGGCTTTTCCGGCAGGGCGGCGAGGCTGGGATAGGCAGGCGCGCCGTCGATCGTCTCGTAGCGCGGATTGATGCGGAAAACCTTGCCGGCATAGCTCCACGAGGTGATGGCACCGACCAGGCGCTTGCCGAAGGACCCTTCCGTCGGGCTGGCGCCCATGATCGCGATCGAGCGCGGCGCCAGAAGCGCCCGCAAACTTTCCTGGCCGTTATCGAATCTTCCTGCCACGAATACGCTCCCCTGCCGGACGCAAACCTACGACGCGTCGGCGGGAAAGGTCTACGCTCGTCGCCAAGAAATTCGGTCGCACACAACGTTTGCGTATTGTGTGTCAATACGCAAACGTTGCCGCATGCTCATACGATCTGATTGCGCAGCGACGCGTCGCCGCTCCACAGGCGCTTGAGGTTGTCTTCCAGTATGTCGAGGACGTTGTCCTCGTAGCGGCGCGTCTCGCCCGCGGTGTGCGGCGTGACCAGGGCCTGGGGGAAATCCCAGAGCGGCGAGGAAGCGGGCAGGGGTTCCTCGGCGGTCACGTCGATGCCGGCGCCGGCGATGCCGCCGCGGGCGAGCGTCGCGCACAGCGCCGCCTCGTCCACGCACTTGCCGCGCGCGACGTTCACCAGGAAGGCGGACTTCTTCATGCGGCCGAACGCATCGGCGTCGATCAGGTTCTCGGTTTCCTTGGTCAGGGGACAAGTGAGCGCCACGAAATCCGCCTGCGGCAGCAGCGTCTTCAGCTCGCCCATGCCATGGACCGAGTCGGCCGCGCCCTTGCCGCCCGCCGGATCGCGGCGCACGGCGATGACGCGCATGTCGAACGCCTTGGCAAGCTGCGCCAGCCTGCCGCCGATGCCGCCCAGCCCGACCAGCACCATGACCTTGCCGCCCAACTCGTCTTCGCGGCCGCCGATGTCGCTGATCATGCCGCGCCAGGCATGCTTGGCCTGGTTGTCGCGCGCCTCCGGCAGGCGTCGCGCCAGCGCCAGGATCAGCGACATGGCATGCTCGGAGACGGCCCGCGCATTGACGCCGCGCGCGCTGGCCAGGCGGACCCCGCGCGCCGTCAGCAATTCGCGCGAGAACTGGTCGGTGCCGGCGCCGATCGACTGGATGAAGCGCAATTTCTTGGCGCGATCCAGCAGGTCGTTGCGCCACAGGCCCGAGATCACCAGCACGTCGGCGTCGCCGATGCGGCTGTCGAGATCGTCGCGGTTCCACACCTGGAAGCTCTTGACCCCGCTCTTGCGCCGTTCGAACTGCGGCCCGAGTTGATAGGCGACATGCGCGAAGCAGACGGTCAGCTTGTCTTTGGGCGGAAACATTCAGCACCTGCCATGTTGGATCGCGGCAACCATACTCGACCCTGGCCGCCGGAATCCATGGCCGCGAAAGCGGTGCCCAGCGACCACGACCGCCGCTATAGTGCCGGCGAGCCGTGCCCGGAGATGGATGTGGTGGCGCATGCCAGCAGCGGAGTCGGCCCGTGCGGCTAGGCAAGAATGACCTGCGCGGGGTCGGCTGGGCCGTCTTGGCCGTCTTCCTTTTTTCTTCCATGGGCGCCCTGGTGAAATGGACCAGCGCCGGCTACGCCGTCACGCAGCTCGCGTTCTTCCGCGCCCTGTTCGCGATGATCCCGACCTTGCCACTGTTCCTGGCGCAAGGGCCGACCGCGATCGCGCGGCCCGGGTGGATCGGCGGCATGGTGCTGCGCGGCGTGGTGGGCGTGGCGGGGATGACGCTGGTCTTCTACGGCGTCGCCAACCTGCCGCTGGCCGACTCCGTCGCGATCTCCTTCACGGTGCCGCTGTGGGTCACCGCGCTGGCCGCGCCGATCCTGGGCGAACGCGTCGGGCTCAGCGGATGGCTGGCGGTACTGGCGGGGTTCATCGGCGTCATGGTGATCGCGCCGCCCACGGGCCAGGTGGCGCTGATACCCGCCGCCGCCTGCCTGATGGGCAATGGGCTGATCGGCTATTCGCTGATCCTCGTGCGTCAGCTCAGCGCCTATAACCGCACGCCCACCATCGTCTTCTACTATACGCTGGCACTGATCCTCGGCACCGCCTGCCTGGCGCCGCTGGACTGGCGCGATCCGCCGCCGTCCGACTGGATTTTCCTGGTAGGGCTGGGCGTGCTGGGCGGTGGTGCCCATCTTGCGGTCACCCAGGCCTATCGCCTCGTTCCGGCACCGACGATCGTCAGTTTCGACTACACCGCGATCTTCTGGGGCGTGCTGTTCGGCTATTGGATATGGGGTGAAATACCCAGCGCCAACCTGGTGCTCGGCGCGGCCGTCGTGATCGCCAGCGGCCTCTATATCGTCCGCCGCCGCGCAGCGCGTACCACGCCGGGATAGGCGACGCGAGAAGCCGGCAATCGCTCGATTCGCATCGCATGGCGATAGAAATTTCAATCGCCGTCATCTGCTCGTTGCGATTGACCATGGTATCCCTGCGGGCCACACTTCGTGCAGGCGGTCGGCCTTGCATCGCGATGCGGCGCGGGTCACGGGACCGGGGATGGCGGAGTGCAACCTTGACCGCTGCGATCGCAGGAAAGTCCCGTTGCCGCGTCGGCATCGACGTCGGCGGGACGTTCACCGACTTCGTGCTGACCGATACCGCGAGCGGCGCCCTGACCTATTTCAAGGAACCGAGCGTACCCGCCGATCCCTCGCTTGCGGTCGAGCGGGGCATGCAGGGTTTGCTGAAGCGCGCGGGGCTTGAACCCGCCGATGTCGAGCTGGTTGTTCACGGTACCACGCTTGGCGTCAACGCGATCATTCAGCGGCGGGGCGCGCGCATCGCGCTGGTCACCAGCCGGGGCAACCGCGACGTGCTGGAGATCGCGCGTTGCCGCATGCCCTCGTCCTATGACCTGCACGCGCAAAAGGAAGAGCCGCTGGTGCCGCGCGACCTGGTGTTCGAGGTCGCCGCACGTGGCCGGCCGGACGGTTCGGCCACGATCGAGCCAAGCGACGCGGCGCTGGCCGAACTGGCGCGGCACATCGCCGCCACCAAGGTCTCGGCGGTCGCGGTGATGCTGCTCAATTCCTACGCCAATCCGGCGCTGGAACATCGGGTGGCGCAGGGGCTGCGCGCGCATCTCCCCGGCATCCTGGTGAGCTGCTCGGCCGATGTTTGGCCGGAGATCCGCGAGTACGAGCGCGCCCTGGTGGCCACGCTCAACGCCTATATCCATCCACTGCTCGAGCGTTACTACACGACCCTGCGCGAGCGCATGGACCGCATCGGAGTCCAGGCGCCGCTCTACATCACCGCATCGAACGGCGGCTCGTTGAGCCTGGACAGCGCGCGCGCCCGCCCGATCGAGACCGTCATGTCGGGCCCGGCTTCCGGCGTCGTTGCGGCCGCGCGCACGGCCGCGCTGGCGCGCAGCCCGCGCATCATCACCTTCGACATGGGCGGCACCAGCAGCGACATCGCGGTATCCGAAGGCGGCGAGCCCGAATACACCACCCGCACGATGATCGGCGACTTCCCGCTGGTGCTGCCGGTGGTGAACGTATCCTCGATCGGCGCGGGCGGCGGTTCGCTGGTGTGGGTCGATGCCCACGGCGTGCTGAAGGTCGGCCCGGACAGCGCCGGCGCCGACCCCGGCCCGATCTGCTACCGCCGCGGCGGCACCCAGCCGACGGTCACGGATTGCTACGTGGCGGCGGGCGTGATCGACCCCGGTGCGTTCCTCGGCGGGCGCATGACCCTGGACAAGGCGGCGGCGGTCGCGGCGCTCGACGCGGTGGCGGAGCGCATCGGGCTCGCCGGCGCCGACCGCGCGGCCCAGGCGGCCGAGGCCGCGCTGAACGTCGCGACCGCGAAGATGGCGACCGAGCTGTTCAAGGGCCTGGCGCAGCGCGGCCTCGACCCGCGCGGCTTCGCGCTGGTGCCGTTCGGCGGCGCGGGACCGACGCACAGCAACCTCTTGGCCGAAGAGGCGCGGCTGAACACGATCGTCGTGCCGCCGGCGCCCGGCACGTTCTGCGCCATGGGCGCCATCCTGGCCGACATCAAACGCGACTATGTGCGCACGGTCCGCCGCCGGCTGGACGGAACCGTGGCGCGGGCACTCGACGCGTTGTTCGACACGATGATCACGGACGCCCGCGCCTGGCTCGACCGCGAGGGCAAGATCGTCGGCGCTACGGCGGTCGTCCGCGATGCCGACATGCGCTATGTCGGCCAGGCCTACGAGCTGCAGGTATCGCTGCCCGATCGAAAGGGCGGGACGGATGCTGCCGAGCTCGCGGAACTGTTCCACCAAGCGCACGAGCGCGTCTACGGCTTCCGCGACGCGGAGAGCCCGGTCGAGATCACGACCGTGCGCCTGCGCATCGTCGGCAAGGTGCCGCCGGTCGCGGCGCCGGCAGCCCGGCCCGGCGCGGGCGCGCCGGTGCCCTATGCGCGGCGGCGCGTGTTCCAGCGCGGCCAATGGATCGAAGCCAGCGTCCATCGCCGCGGCGATCTGCATCCGGGCCAGGAATTCACGGGCCCGGCCCTGATCGAGCAGGAGGACACCACGACCTGGATGCTCGCCGGCTGGCGGGCCCGGGTCGACGGCGGCGGCAACCTTCACATCACCCGCGCCTGACGCCGGTCACGAGGTAGCGATGCAAATCGATCCCATGCTGCTCGAGATCCTGTCGAACAAGGCGATCGCGACCGCCGAGGAGATGGGCTATGCCCTGCAGCGCACCGGCCGCACGCTCTACGTGAAGGAGACCGCGGATTTCGGCACGGCGCTGGTGAAGCCAGATGGAAAGTTCTTCGCCTATCCGGCGGTGATCGGCGTCTCCGGCTTCATCGACCTGGATTGCGGTCCGTCGATCCGCGCGGTCAAGGACCTGGCGCCGGGCGACGTGATCGTGACCAACCACCCCTATGCGTCGGAAGGCCTGGCGACGCATACGCCGGACGTCCACCTGATCCAGCCCTATTTCCACGAAGGCAAGATCATCTGCTACGGCTGGTCGTTCATCCATATCACCGATGTCGGCGGCGCCGTGCCGTCCAGCATTTCGCCGCGCAGCCGCGAGGTCTACCAGGAAGGCTTCCTGATCCCGCCCATGAAGCTGGTGCGGGCGGGCGAGATGAACCCGGACTTCCTGACGCTGTTCCTGGCGAACTGCCGGACGCCCGATACCAACCTGGGCGACATCCGCGCGATGCTGGCGGCGCTGGAGGTGGGGCGCCGGCGCGTCATGGAAATGATCGCGCAGCACGGATTGCAGACGATCGTGACGGCGCAGCACGACATCATCGAATACACGGCCCTGCGCGCCCGCGCGGCGCTGCGCCGGCTCGCCGACGGGCGCTACGAGTTCTGGGACTATCTCGACGACGACCTCGTCACCGGCATCCCGCTGCGGATCCGGCTCGCGCTGACCGTGAAGGATGGCGAGGCCTGGATCGACTACACCGGCACCGATCCACAGGTCATGGCCGCCTACAACATCCCCACGGGCGGCAGGCGCCATCCCTGGCTGACGCTGAAAATGGTGCATTTCATCAGCACGCTCGATCCGACGATTCCGCTGAACGAGGGGATATTCAGCCCCGTCCATGTGCATGCGCCGTCCGGCACGATCGTCAACCCGACCTTTCCGGCCGCGACCGGGGTGCGCCATGCGGCGGCCATCCGCGTCAACGAGACGCTGGCCGGCGCGCTGTCCAAGGCGGCGCCGGACCTGTTGCCCGCGTGCAATGGCGGCGTGACCATCCCGGTCGTGCTGGCCGAGCCCACCGGCGCGAACGGGCAGCGCAATGTCATCGTCGTCGAGCCGATGATCGGCGGCATGGGCGCGCGCAAGGGTCATGACGGGGTGGACGGGCGCGACAGCAGCATCTCCAACCTGGCGAACAACCCGCTGGAGACGGTCGAAGGCGATGCCGCCATCGAGGTCATCGACTACGCTATCCGGCCGGATTCGGGCGGCGCCGGGCAATGGCGCGGCGGCGCCGGCCTGGTGCTGACGTTCCGCGTGCTGATCGAGGGGGCGCAGGTGCTGGGCCGTGGCATGGAGCGGTTCCGCTTCCAGCCCTATGGCGCGGCCGGCGGGCGCCCCGGCAAGTCCGCGCGGACCGTTCTGAACCTGGGCGGCAACGACGAGCGCGAGTTGGGCAAGGTCGATCTGCTCGAGCTGAAGGCGGGGGATGTCGTCACGGTCATGACGCCGGGGGGCGGCGGCTGGGGCGATCCCTACCGGCGCGATCCGGCGGCCGTTCTTTCCGACCTGCGTCGTGGATTCATCACGGCGGAGGCCGCGCTGCGCGACTACGGCGTCGTCATGAGCGGCGATGCGGTCGACGAGCGCGCCACCAGCGCGCGTCGCGCCGATGCGCGGGAAGCGGCCGGCGCCTTTTCGTTCGGCCTCGAGCGCGATGCGTGGGAGCGCGTGTTCGATGATGCGCGGATGAATGCGCTGATCGGCGCGCTGGCCGGTCTTCCGGTCTCCGCGCGCCAGCAGGAGCGCCGGCGGATCATGCTCGCGGTGGTGCCGGAGCTTGCGGCCGATCCGCGCGCATCGCTGGCGACGCTGCTCGCCGACGCGGCGCCGCGTTTGTCCGTATTCGATCGCGAATTGCAGCGCCTTGCCGAACGCCAGGTTGGACGCGCGGCGGAATAGGCCATAGCATGATCGCAAAGCCAGGAAGGCGGCACGATATCGCATTCCAATAGCGCCCGGTGCGATGCGGGTGCATATCGTCGCGTCACCAGGAACGGTCAGAGGGAAGGCTTCAATCGGGGAGACCAAGCCATGGGCCAATTCAAGACGCTTTCTGCCTTTGCGGCCCTTGCGATGTTGGCGATTGCGGTTCCCGCACTCGCCGACAACACGCAGGGGATCACCGACAAGACGATCAAGATCGGCAACCTGGGACCGTTCTCGGGCGACTCGGCGGTGTTCAATCCGCTGAATTACGGACCCGAGGCCTATCTGCGCTACATCAACGACAAGGGCGGCGTCCACGGCCGCAAGTTCGAGACTGTCTTCGCCGACGACGCCTGCAACGAGGCCAAGGGCATCGCGGCGGCGAAAAAGCTGATCTACGAAGACAAGGTCTTCATGATCATGGGCCATCCCTGCAGCGGCGTCGCCATGGCGATCAAGCCGATGCTGGAACAGGAGGGCGTGCCGTGGATGGGCGCCTCGGCCAACCCGAAGCTCACGCGGCCGACCGTGCCGGCGATGTTCCACGCCACCTATACCGGCATCGAGTCGGGGCAGGCGATGGCGGGCTTCGCGATGACCAATCCTTCGATCAAGAAGATCGCGATCATCGAGCACAGCAACGACTGGGCGCATGGCTACTGCAACCCGGCGGCCGAGTACATCAAGGCCAACGGGGGCGAGGTGGTGGTGCGCACCGCCATGGAGCGCGGGTCGACCGACGCCACGGCGCAGTCGCTGCAGATCAAGCAGTCCGGTGCGCAGGCCGTGATGGGCTGCCTGTACCAGCAGGAACTGGTGATCCTGCTGCGCGACATGCAGAAGTTCGCCGTGAATGCCCCCGTCATCGGCGCGCTGGGCGCCGATTTCGACCAGACCGTCCAGCAGGTCAACAATCCCGCCGCGGTGCGCGAGCGCTTCTACCAGCCCTACCAGTTCAAAGCGCGGCTCAACACCCCGGCGATGAAGGAAATGCAGGACATCTTCACCAAGTACCTGACCAAGGACGAACTGCCGAAGGCCGGGCCGCCGACCAACTTCTACTATTTCGGCGTCCCGGTCGCGATCGTGACGGTCGAGGCCTTCCGGCGCGCCGGGCCCAACCCGACCCGCGAGAAATGGATCGCCGCGATGGAGTCGATCACCGATTTCG
>JADLEG010000249.1 GCA_020846275.1 Alphaproteobacteria bacterium | reverse complement strand
TCGGCCAGCGCGGAAAAGATCGCGATAAAATTCTCCATCGGCCCCTCCAGATGCTGGAAAGACCTTCAGAATCCATCCTCGACACCAATGCAAGGCCGCACCAACGCTCATATGCGATTCCCCTGCCGTCAAGGGAGGGGGGACGAGAAAGAAAGAGGCGACACGCGATGACAGGCAGCATCGTCGGCATCGACGTGGGCGGGACCTTCACCGACCTGATCGCCATCGATCCGGTCACGCGCGCGGTGCGCGTGGCCAAGGTGCCCACGACCGTCGAGAACCAGGCCTTCGGCGTGCTGAACGCGATCAAGGCCAGCGGCGACGACCCGACCGCGCTGTCGGCCGTGGTGCACGGCACCACCACCACGACCAACGCGCTGCTCGAGCGCAAGATCGCGCGCTGCGGCCTGATCACCACCAAGGGCTTTCGTGATTCCCTGGAGCTCGGCCGGCGCACGCGTCCCACGCCCTATGGCCTGACCGGCCAGTTCCGCCCGCTGATTCCGCGCGAACTGCGCGCGGAAGTGCCCGAGCGCATGGACGCCGACGGCAAGGTGGTGACGCCGCTGGACGAAGCCGCCGTCGCCCAGGCGGCCGAGGCGCTGCTGGCCCAGGGCTGCGAGGCCGTGGTGATCCATTTCCTGCACAGCTATATCAACCAGGCGCACGAGCGCCGGGCCGGCGAGATCGTGCGCGGCATCTGGCCGAACGGCTACGTCACGCTGGGCAGCGCGATCCTCAGCGAGTACCGGGAGTACGAGCGCGGCGTCACCGCGGCCGTCAACGCCTCGGTCCAGCCGGTGCTGCACCGCTACATCGAGCGCCTGCGCGATGAGTTGAAAAGCAAGGGCTTCGCGCACGAACTGCTGGTGATGCAGGGCAATGGGGGCACCGTCAGCAGCCGCATCGTGGCGGAAGCCGCGGTCAATACCGTGATGTCCGGCCCGGCCTCGGGCGTGATGGCCGCGGCCTATACCGGGCGCCAGGCCGGCTATCCCGACCTGATCACCTACGACATGGGCGGCACCAGCTCGGACGTCGGCCTGATCCAGGGCGGCGTGCCGCGCGTCTCGGCCGAACTGGAACTCGAGTACGCCATGCCGATCCACGTGCCGATGGTCGACGTGCACACGATCGGCGCGGGCGGCGGATCGATCGCGCATATCGACGATTCCGGCATGCTGCGCGTGGGGCCGGAGAGCGCCGGCGCCAAGCCCGGCCCGATCTGCTATGGCCGCGGCGGCACGCGACCCACCATCACCGATGCCAACCTGTTCCTCGGCCGGCTCAACCCCAAGGGCCTGCTGGCCGTCGATTCGCCGGTGTCGATGCGCACGATCGCCGACGCGCTGGTCGGGCAGGTCGGCAAGGCGCTGGGCCTCGACGCCGAGGGCTCGGCCGCCGCCATCGTGCGCGTCGCCAACGACAAGATGGCGGGCGCGGTGCGCATGGTGTCGCTGGCCAAGGGCCACGACCCGCGCGACTTCGCGCTGTTCGCCTTCGGCGGCGCGGGGCCGCTGCACGCCGCGGCGCTGGCGCGCGAGCTCGGCATCCCGCGCCTGCTGATCCCCGCGCGGCCGGGCATTACCAATGCGCTGGGCTGCGTCGTCGCCGACCTGCGCCACGACTACGTCAACACGATCAACAAACCCCTGCCCGCCCTGGACATGGGGCTGGTGAAGCGTACGCTCGAGGCGCAGATCGCCGAGGGCCGCGCCACCATCCAGCGCGAGGGCGTGGCGGTAGACGCGATCGCCGTGATCCACGAGGCCGACATGCAGTTCCAGGGCCAGAGCCACATCCTGACGGTCGCCCTGCCCTCGGTGGACGTGACGCGCGAGGCGCTGCACCAGGCTTTTGCCGACGCCTATTGGAAGCGCTTCGAGGTGGCGCTGCCCGAGATCCGCCCGGTGCTGGTCAACCTGCACACCGCCGTGATCGGCCGCCGCCCCGCCCTGCCGCTCGACGCGCTGCTGCCGGCCGAGGGCCGCGCACGCGACGTCGACGGCGCGCTGGTCGAACGGCGCAAGGTGTGGTTCGCGGAAGGCGGCTGGCAAGAAACGGCTGTCTATCGCCGCGAGAAGCTGCCGGCCGGCGCCGCGTTCGAAGGGCCGGCGATCGTCGAGCAACTGGACTGCACGATCGTGATCGAGCCGGGCGACCGCGTTGAGGCGGACCGGTTCGCGAACCTGGTCGTGAGCGTGGGCAGCTAACGTGCCTCGATGCCCTCACCCTCCCATCGCTGCGCGATGGGCCCCACCCTCTCCCGGCTCCGCCGGGCGAGGGATTCTATTGACCCTCGCCCGCCGCAGGCGGGAGAGGGTGGCGAGCGTAGCGAGCCGGGTGAGGGCCAGCGCGGGAGATCAGGCGTGAAGGACATCGCATCCAAGACCAAGCTCGACCCCGTCACCCTGGCGGTCATCGAGAACGGGCTGCAGCAGGTCTGCAACGAGATGGACCTGGCCTTCGTGCGCGCCGCCTTCTCGCCGGTGATCTCCGAGGCGCTGGACCGGTCGGACGGCATCTATCACCGCAGCACGGGCGAATTGATCGCGCAGGGCGAGCTGGGCCTGCCGGTGTTCGTCGGCACGATGCAGTTCGGCGCCAAGGCGGTGATCGACCGCGCCAAGGACCTGAAGCCCGGCGACATCTACATCGTCAACGACCCCTATCTCGGCGGCACGCACCTGATGGACGTGCGCTTCGTGAAGCCGTTCTTCTATCGCGGCGAGTTGTTCTGCTGGCTCAGCAACACCGGCCACTGGCCCGATACGGGCGGCATGGTGCCGGGCGGCTTCTCGGCCAACGCGACGGAGGTCGAGCAGGAAGGCCTGCGGCTGCCGCCGGTGAAATTGTTCAAGCAGGGCGTGATGGACGAGGAGATTCTGTCGATCATCCTGTCGAACATCCGCATCGCCGACCAGCGCATCGGCGACATCAAGGGCCAGGCGGCCGCGCTGACGATCGGCGAGAAGCGCCTGACCGACCTGCTCGACCGCTATGGCCGCGATACGGTCGAGGGCGCGATCGGCGAGCTGAAGGCTCGCGCGGCGCGGCTGATGCGCGCGCGCATCGCCACGATCCCCGACGGCACTTACCACGGCGAGTCCTATGTCGACAGCGACGGCGTGACGGACGAGCCGCTGGTGATCCGCCTCGCCATGCGCAAGGAAGGCACGGAGCTCCATTTCGACCTGTCGAAATCCTCACCGCCCTGCCGCGGGCCGATGAACAGCGTGATCGCCACCACCCGCTCGTCGATCTACCTGGCGATCAAGCACATCTTCCCGGAAGTGCCTATCAACGCCGGCACCTTCGACCCGCTGCACATCGCCGACCCCAAGGGCACGTTCCTCTACGCCGAATATCCGCGGCCCGTGTCGGGCTGCGCGGCCGAGGTCAGCCAGCGCATCGCCGAGGCCGTGTTCAACGCGATGGTCAAGGCGATCCCCGACCGGCTGTTCGCCGCGCCCGCCGGCACCTCGGGCAACCTGGCGCTGGGCGGCCACGACCCCGAGCGCAACCGCAACTACATCATGTACGTGATCAGCGGCGGCGGCTATGGCGGCAGCGCGGTGGGCGACGGCATCTCCAACGGCTGCTCGACCATCGGCATCTCCAAGACCACGCCGATCGAGGTAATGGAGCAGTACTACCCCGTGCTGTTCGAGGAATATTCGCTGCACGAGGGATCGGGCGGCGCCGGCAAGCGGCGCGGCGGGTTCGGCGTCAACTACAAGATCCGCCTGCGCCGCGGCCAGGCGCGCGCCTCGATGGTGATGGACCATGGCCGCACCGGCCCGCTGGGCGCGCTGGGCGGCACGGATGGCGGGGTCAACCGCGTGACGGTGACGCGCGACGGGCGCGCCTACACCCCGCCGCACCTCTCCAAGGACCAGAACATCGAGATCGGGCCGGGCGACGTGGTGGCCGTCTCGACGCCGGGCGGCGGCGGCTACGGCGATCCCCTGGCGCGCGAGCCCGAACTGGTGCTGGCCGACGTGAAGCGCGGCTACTACACGCCCGACCAGGCGCGCGCGAAATTCGGCGTGGCGCTGGCCGGCGAGCCGCCGGCGGTGGACCGCGCGGCGACCGAGAAGCTGCGGCGCGGGGCGTGAGCGTCCGGCGCGGCCTCGCTGTTCTTGCCCTTGGCCTGATCGCAACCGATGCCGTCGCGGACGACGCAACCGTCAAGCGCCTCTACGACCGCTGCGAAGGCTGCCACTCGCCTGACCGCAACCGCACCGGCCCGATGCTCGGCGGCCTGTTCGGGCGCAGCGCCGGCGGCGTCAAGGACTTCGACTATTCGGCGGCGATGGCGAGCCTGACCTTCCAATGGGACGAGCAGTCGCTGAGCCGGTTCCTGGAGAACCCGCAGGCGGTCGCGCCCGGCAACAAGATGGAATTCCGCGGCATCGACAATGCCGCCGAGCGGCGCGAGCTGATCGAACACCTGCGCCGCCTGCTGCGGTGATCGTCGGCGCACGCGACGATCGTCCCAACCCCGCCGGGGCGGGTGGCTGGGGCCAAGCTCCCGGCCGCCCGCCCGGCTAGCGGCGACTTACTTCTTGCCGATCTGGATCTTGCGGGTGGCTTCCTTCGCCTTGGCCGATTTCGGCAGGGTCACTTGCAGCACGCCCTTGTCGAACTTCGCGGCGATCTTGTCCTGGTCGACGATGTCGGGCAGCTCATAGGAGCGCTGGAAGCTGCCGTACTGGCGCTCGACGACATGGTAGTTCTTCTTCTTCTCTTCCTTCTCCAGCTTCTTCTCGCCGCGGATGGTGAGCACGCCATCCTGCACCAGCAGCTCGACGTCCTTTTCCTCCATGCCCGGCAATTCGGCCGCCAGCTCGATCGCCTGGTCGGTTTCCGTCACGTCGACGCGCGGCGTCAAGGCGCTGGCAGCGGCCGCCTGGCGGGGCAGCGGCTCGAACTCGAACAGCCGGCTGGGAAACCGCCCGAAGCTGGGGCCGAAGAAGCCCGACATCAGCCGGTCGATCTCGTCATGCATGTTGCGCCACGGGCTCACGGACCCCGGCTGCGCGCCGCTGGCAGGCTGGACGGACTTTCCGCTTTCGTTCGCCATGATGCCTTCTCCTTGGTTGGACGGATCAGCTGAATATTGGGTTAATGCTGACCCGCACCTCGTCAAGACGCATTGACGCAAATCAACGGCCCGTCCCGGCCGGAAGGCCTGCCCGCCGCGGGCTTGCATCGCCGGGCGGGCGGCGGCACTCTCTGGCCGTCACGTATCGACCGGAGGGGAGGATGATGGAGCCCAAGAAACGTGCGCGCCGCTGGCTTCGGGGCGCAGGCATCGCCACGGCAACATTCCTGCTGGCCGCCACCGGCGGCTTTGCCGCGGCCGCGGGTGCGGATAGCGACCGCCAGCAGCTCGCGCAGACCGACGACCGGGCCGACATCACCTTCTGGGAATCGATCAAGGACAGCAAGAACCCGGCCGAATACAAGGCCTACCTGGACACGTTCCCGAGCGGCAAGTTCGCCGCCCTGGCCAGGGCCCGCATCGCGGGCCTGGCCCCCGCGGCGGCGCCCGCCGCACCCGCGGCCGCCCCTGCCCCAACCCCGGCCGCGGCACCCGCCGCGCCACCGCCGGCCGCGGCCGCAGTCGAGATCGAGCCGATGACCGCGACCTATGCCGCGGCCAGCAACGCGGTGGTCCGCGCCCAGCCCAGCGCGCGCGCCGCGCAGATCGGCAGCGTGCGCGGCGGCGCCGAGGTCAGGGTCACCGGCCGCACCAAGGCCGGCGACTGGTACCGCGTCTCCCACCAGGGCAAGGAGGGCTACGTCTCCGCCTCCCTGCTGACGACGGCAGCACCGGCGTCAAGCGGCGGCCGCGCGGTCGTCGGGCGCCAGTACACGACCAGCCGCCAGGCAGTCGTGCGCCAGCAACCCAACGCGGATTCGCCGCAAACCTCGACCATCCCCGCCAGCCAGCCGGTGACCGTCACCGGCGACGTGCCAGGGACGGATTGGTACCGCGTATCGTACCTGGGCGCCGATGCCGGCTACATGCACGGCTCGCAGCTCACCGGTGTCCTGGTCGGCGGCGCCACGGCCGCGGCGGCGCCGCCCGCCGCCGCTCCGCCGCCGCCCGCAGCCTCGGGCGTGCCCAGCCTGCCCGGCCAGGCGGCCTCGACCGCTGCCGGCACCGCGCCGGCGCTCACGACAGGCGCCGCGCAATCGCAGGCAGCGCAGCTTCCCGCCGCCGCCCCGGCGCCCGAGCAGAAGATCGAATACTGGACGGCGCAGACCGCGGGCGGCCAGGGCAATATCCGCATCTACCCGCAGCCGACCTCGCGGACGGCTTTCATCCCGGGCGAGTACTATGTCGACGAACAGGCGATCAAGGTGCTCGAGGTGATCCCCGGCGGCCGGCAGACGCCATGGCTCAAGGTGGAAACGCCCTCGGGCAAGATCGGCTACGTGTTCGGCGGCCAGGCGCGCCCACCGGGTACGACGCGCAGCGGGCGGCGCGTGTTCGGCCCCGAGCCGACCGACTGACCGCGCCCGCCGCCGGCGCAATGCCGCAGGTATCGTTGCTGGGGTGATAGCCGACCCGTTGTTCTATGCGCTGGCGGTGCCGGCGATTCTGATCGCCGGCATCTCGAAGGGCGGCTTCGGGTCGGGCGTCGGCCTTGTCGCCGTGCCGATGATGGCGCTCAGCGTGCCCGTCCCGCAGGCGGCCGCGATCATGCTGCCGATCCTCTGCATCATGGACCTGGTCGGCTTGTGGACCTATTGGCGGCGATGGGACGGCGCGGTCATGAGACGCATCCTGCCGGCGTCCCTGGCCGGCATCACGGTGGGCGCGCTGACGTTCAGCATGTTCAACGAGGACGTGCTGCGCCTGGGAATCGGCGCCCTTGCGATCGCCTTCGTTCTCGACCACTGGCTGGGCCTGCGCCCCGGGAAACCGGCGGCGCCCAACGTTTTCAAAGCGTGGGCCTGCAGCGCGCTGTCGGGCTATACCAGCTTCGTCGCGCATGCCGGCGGGCCGCCGATCAACATGTACCTGCTGCCGCTGGGCCTGGAGAAGGCGACCTTGGTGGCGACGGCCGTCGTGTTCTTCGCCTTCGTCAACTACGCGAAGCTCTTGCCCTACTGGTGGCTGGGACAGTTGAGCGCCGGCAACATGGCGACGGCGCTGGTGCTGGCGCCGCTCGCGCCGGTCGGCATGCTGAGCGGCGCGTGGCTGATGCATCGCGTAAGCCAGAAGCTGTTCATGCGAATCTGCTACAGCTTTGTGTTGATCACCGGCCTGAAGCTGACCTGGGATGGCGCACGCTGGCTGCTAGGCTAGGCGCTGCCGGGCGCGGGCTTTGTCGTAGGCGGCCTTGGCCGCGCCGGACACCGGCACGTCCCACCAGGCGCCGCCCTCCGCCGTGCCGCGCTGCGGATCGGTGTCGATGACGATGGCGTAGGTGCCGCGCGCCGCGCGGGCGCGCTTGAGCGCCTGCTCCAGCCCGGCGATGTCGGCCACTTTCTCCGCCTGCGCGCCGAGGCTGCGGGCATGGGCCGCGAAGTCGATCGCCGGCGCCGCGTCGGGCAGCAGGTTGTTGAACCGGTCCAGCCCGCAGCCCAGCGTCTGCAAGCGGTGGATGCAGCCGAAGCCGCGATTGTCGAGGATCACCACGATCAGCTTCCGGTCGAGCGCCACCGCCGTCGCGATCTCGGAGTTCATCATCAGGTAGCTGCCGTCGCCGACCATGACGAAGACCTCGCGGTCGGGTGCGGCCATCTTGGCGCCCAGCCCGCCGGCGATCTCGTAGCCCATGCAGGAGTAGCCGTATTCGACGTGGTAGGCGGTCGCGTCCTCGGCGCGCCAGAGCTTGTGCAGCTCGCCCGGCAGCCCGCCCGCGGCGCATAGCAGCAGCCCGTCCCGCCCGGCCGCGCGGTTGACCGCACCCAGCACCTGCGCATCGGTCGGCAAGGCGTTGCTGCCGCGCCGGGGCGCCTGCACGGCGCGGTCCGCGGTCTTCGTCCAGGCGGCGGTCAGGCGCCTGGCCTTGCCGGTCCATGCTTCGGGCGCGCGCCAGCCGTCGAGCGCCATGTCGAGATGCTTCAGCCCGCGCCGCGCGTCGCCGACCAGCGCCAGCGCGCCATGCTTGACGGCGTCGAACCCGGCGACGTTGAGCCCCACGAGCGTGAGCTTCGGGTTCGCGAACAATGCGCGCGAGCCGGTGGCGAAATCGCCCAGCCGCGTGCCGACCGCCAGGACAAGGTCCGCCTCGCGCGCCAGGGCGTTGGCCGCGGCGGTACCGGTGACGCCGATCGCGCCGGCATTCATCGCATGGTCCCAGGCAAGCGAGCCCTTGCCGGCCTGGGTCTCGGCCACCGGCACGCCGTGCGCCGTGGCGAAATCGGCCAGCGCCTTCTCGGCCAGGCTGTACTTGACGCCGCCGCCCGCCACGATCAGCGGCCGGCGCGCGCGCCTTGTCGCCGCCGCCGCATCGTCGAGCGCGGACGGATCGGGTCCGGGCCGCCGGAGGCGATGCTCGCGCGGCGCGAAGAAATCGGCCGGGTAGTCGTAGCTCTCGGCCTGCACGTCCTGCGGCAAGGCCAGCGTGACCGGACCGCATTCCGCCGGATCGGTCAGGATGCGCAGCGCCTGCGGCAGGCTGGCCAGGATCTGCTCGGGCCGCGTGATGCGGTCGAACCAGCGCGAGACCGGCCGGAAGCAATCGTTGGCCGATGCGGTCGCGTCGGCGAAGCTTTCGACCTGCTGCAGCACGGGATCGGGCCGGCGCGAGGCGAACAGGTCTCCCGGCAGGAGCAGCAGCGGCAGGCGGTTCACATGCGCCACCGCGGCGGCCGTCACCATGTTGGTGGCGCCGGGTCCGACCGAGGTGGTGCAGGCCATCATGCGCCGGCGCGCGCTGGTCTTGGCGAAGGCGATCGCGGCGTGGGCCATCGCCTGCTCGTTATGCGCGCGGAAGGTCGGCAGGGCGCGGCGGTGCTGGTAGAGCGCCGGCCCCATGCCCGCCACGTTGCCGTGGCCGAAGATTGCGAACACGCCGCCGAACAGCGGCACGCTGCGCCCGTCAATCGCCGTCGACTGGGCGGCCAGGTAGCGCACCAGCGCTTCGGCCATGGTAAGGCGTATGGTCTTCTTCATCCGGCGCTTCCCCGTTGACCCGGGTGGCAGATTACGGATTTATGACGGCCGCAACAAGGAAAGCCGGCCAAGGAGAACAGCATGATCGAGTTCGCGCAATTCGGGGCGGGGCGCATCGGCCAGATTCACGCCGGCAACCTGGCGCGCAATCCCGGGGCGCGCCTGCGCTACGTCGTCGATGTCGATCCCAAGGCGGCCGAACGCCTGGCGGAGCGGTACGGAGCGAAGGCGACCGACCGCGAGACCGCGATGCGCGACCCCAGTGTCGGTGCGGTGGTGATCGCCTCGTCCACCGACACCCACGCCGACCTGGCGATCGCGGCGGCCAATGCCGGCAAGGCGATCTTCTGCGAGAAGCCGATCGACCTGTCGCTGGCGCGGGTGGATGCCTGTCTGAAGGCCGTGCAGGAGGCCGGCGTGCCCATGCTTGTAGGCTTCAACCGCCGCTTCGATCCCAGCTTCAAGTCCCTCCATGAGCGGCTGCAGGCCGGCGAGATCGGTGCGGTGGAGCAGGTGATCGTGACCAGCCGCGATCCCGGCCTGCCGCCGCAGGAATACCTGAAGGTCAGCGGCGGCCAGTTCCGCGACATGACGATCCATGATTTCGACATGGCGCGCTGGCTTCTGGGCGAGGAGCCGGTGGAGGTCTTCGCCACCGGCAGCGTCCTGGTCGATCAGCGCGTGGAGGAAGTGGGCGATACCGACAGCGTGATGGTGGTGATGCGCACATCGGGCGGCCGGCTGGCCCACATCAACAACAGCCGCCGCGCCGTCTACGGCTACGACCAGCGGATCGAGGTGCTGGGATCGAAGGGGATGCTAACAGCCGCCAACCGGGTGCCCACCACGGTGGAGCGCGCGGGCGGCGACGCCGTGACGCGCGACAAGCCGCTCTATTTCTTCCTGGAGCGCTACGCAGAAGCCTATGCCGCCGAGATGGCCCACTTCATCGAGGCCGTGAACGCCGGCGAGAAGCCGAGCGTCGGCGCGCGCGACGGCCGCCAGGCGCTGGTGCTGGCCGAGGCAGCCGTCAAGTCGATGCAGACCGGGGCGGCCGTCAAGCTGGTTTAATCTTGCGCGCCGCGTCGCGCTTGTGCGCCAGAAGCGCCATCAGGCGCCGGTCGCGCCAGGCCTGGGCCTTGGCATGCCGCGATAGCGGCGAGACGCGGCGGCGCTCGGCATGCAGCCGCTCGATCAGCGCGTCGCGCCAGTCCGGCCGCGCCTTGATGTCGCGGTCGAGGCGGCGGATCGCTTCGCCATAGCGGCGCAGATAGCCCGCCGTCCCGTCGGCGGCGTTAAGGTCGATCGTCTCCATCGGCCCCATGAAGGCCCAGCGCAGGCCAAGCCCATCCTTGACCGTGACGTCGAGATCGGCGGGCGTCACATAGCCGCCGTCGATCAGGCGGAACGCCTCGTTGACCAGAGCGAGCTGCAGGCGGTTGAGGATGAAACCATCGATCTCCTTCAGCACCTGGATCGGCGCCATGCCGGCCCATTGCATGACGGCGCGGGCGCGCTTGATCGTGGCGGGCGATGTCCAGGGTGCGCCGCTCAGCTCCACCACCGGCACCAGGTAGGGCGGGTTGACCGGATGCGCGACCAGGCAGCGCGCGCGGCCGTTGAGGTCGGCCGTGAACAGCGAGGGCTGGAAGGTCGAGGTCGAGCTGGACAGGATCGCGCTCTTGGGCGCCAGGCGATCCAGCAGGCGGAACACCTCCTGCTTCACGTCCAGCCGTTCGGGCAGGTTCTCCTGCACGAACTCGGCGCCGCGGACCGCGGCGGCCAGATCGGGCTGGGGCTGGATGCGGTTCAGCGCGGCGCGCGGATCCTTCAGCAGTCCCGCCCGCTTGAGGTCCGCCAGCGAGACCGCGATCTGCTTCACCGCGTCCTTCAGCGCCTTGGGCGAGGAATCGTGCAGCGCCACCTCGACCCCCGCGCGCGCGAACACCATGGCCCAGGCCCGCCCGATCAGCCCCGCGCCGATCACCGCGACGCGCGACACCTTGTCCTTGTTCCGCTCCGCCACGTCTGCCCTCCCCCCTCTTGCCGTCCAGCGCGATCAGGCGCTCGGACCGCGCATTCGCCGACGCAGGTTCCTGAGCCTCGCTTCCAGCTTCAGCATCAATCGCGGGCGCTGCAGGTCGAGATGAAACAGGGTCTCGCCCGATTTGCCAAGACTTGTCTTGTAGCGATCGTCGCCGGCGAGAAAGTCGAAGACGCGGCTGCCCGACGCAAGATGCCGCTCGATGCACAGCATGTAGGCGACATAGCCCGGCTTCAGCTTCGGGTCGTCCGGATAGGCGAAGCCGCTGCAATAGGCGCCGACCCAGCCGTCATGGATCAGGTTGTAAAGATAGCCGATCGTCCGCGCGCCGGCGCGCACGTGCAGCAGTTCCACCTCGCCCCGCGGCAGGGCCGTGGCGATGACCCGGCGGTGCATGCGCGCCATGAACGGCTCAGCGAAGGCGCCGGGACGGCCGCGCTTCGTCCAATAGGACTGGTGCAATGCCGCCAGGGCGTCGAGAAACGCGTGGGCTTCCTTGACGCTGCCGGCGACGTCGATCGCAAGCGCGCCGCTCTCGCCAAAGCCGCGTGCCGCGCGACGCACCTGCTGGCGCGTATTGGCGCTCAGCCCGTCAAGATACGACCTGCCGGAATCGCTGATCGCCTGGAGATCGACACGCGCCGTCGCGCCGGTCGCGCTGATATGAACGGCAAGTCCGGACGCCACGGCAAGCGCATGGTAGACCTGCGAAACCCCGTCCAGGCGCAACTCGTCCCATTCCGCCAAGCCGATGCTCGCCGGATCGCTGCCGGCGAGGAACGCCATCATCCGCTGCTCCAGCGCGGCACCATAGGCCCGGTCGACGAGGAAGCCGTTGTACTCGATGAAGACGTTGTCGCAGGCCGGATCGCCGGTCTCGTTGAGGAACAGGGTCCGCGAGCGGACCAGCCCGCCGTGGCGGCGCCGCAGCGCCGATTTGAGCAGGCCCAATCCGATCAGCCTGCCGCCGTCGCGGGCGGTCAGGACGAAGGGCGCGATTTTCGACTCCGCGAGCATGGCGCCGATCCAGTGCCATTGCAGGAAGAAGCTCGCGGCGGCGCTCGTCTCGAGCGATCCCCACCATTCCCCGAGGACCTCGATTCCGGGAAACGGTTCGATCGCCAAGACCGCCCTGCCCGCATCGACCGGGGCCGTTCGCACTTCCACGCGGCTGATTGATTCCTCCCGAACGCGACGATGCCCCTCGCCGGCGGCCATTCTCTCTCGATCGTTGCAAAACTAGCCTGAATTTCTTCGCTTTTTCCAGACCCCTGGAAATTGCTGCGTTGCAAGAGGCCGCGCATGGCCGGTCGAGCGATCACTTCCGCCGCAGGCCGACCATCGCCGGTTGACAAGCATCCCGGGGGCGGCGACTAATTCGCCCCAGAAGCGCCGACCGAGAATTGGCGCGCCTATTTTCGATGAGGGAGTGTTTCCATGAAAACTCTGTCCGGACTCGCGACGTTGGGCGTCGCGGTCGCTCTCGGCATTGCCAGCCCGGCCGTCGCCAAGACGCTGGTCTATTGCTCGGAAGGCAGCCCCGAGGGGTTCAATCCCGCCTTCTACACCGCCGGCACGACCTTCGACGCCTCGGGCCGCACGCTCTACAACCGCCTGACCGAATTCGAGCGCGGCACCACCAAGGTGATCCCGGGCCTGGCCGAATCCTGGAGCGTGTCCGAGGACGGGACCGTCTACACGTTCAAGCTGCGCAAGGGCGTGAAATGGCACGGCAGCAAGACCTTCACGGCGAAGCGCGACTTCAACGCCGATGACGTGATCTTCACCTTCGAGCGCGCGTGGAAGCCGGAGCATCCCTTCCACAAGGTCTCGGCGGGCAAGTATCCCTACTTCGACGACATGGGCATGCCGAAGCTGCTCAAGTCGATCAAGAAGACCGACGATTACACGGTGGTCTTCGAGTTGAATGCGCCCGAGGCGCCGTTCATCGCCAACATGGCGATGGATTTCGCCTCCATCCAGTCGGCCGAATACGCCGAGGCGATGATGAAGGCCGGCACGCCCGAAAAGCTCGACCTCGAGCCGATCGGCACCGGGCCGTTCTACCTGGTCAGCTACCAGAAGGACGCGGTGATCCGCTACAAGGCGCACCCGAACTACTGGGGCGGCAAGGCGAAGATCGACGACCTGGTGTTCTCGATCACTCCGGATGCGTCGGTGCGCTGGGCCAAGGTCAAGGCCGGCGAATGCCACGTGATGCCGTATCCGAACCCCGCCGATCTCGAGGCGATGCGCAAGGACCCGAGCATCAACCTGATGTCGCAGGAGGGCCTCAACATCGGCTATTGGGCGTTCAATACCGAGAAGAAGCCGTTCGACGACAAGCGCGTGCGCCAGGCGATGAACTACGCCGTCAACAAGCAGGCGATCATCGACGCGGTCTACCTGGGCGCGGGCAAGCTGGCCAAGAACCCGATCCCGCCGACCATCTGGTCGTACAACGACGACGTGAAGGACTATCCGTACGATCCGGCGAAGGCGAAGGAACTGCTGGCGGCGGCCGGCCTCGGCAGCGGATTCGAGACCGACATCTGGGCGATGCCGGTGCAGCGGCCCTACAATCCGAACGCCAAGCGCATGGCCGAAATGATCCAGGCCGACCTGGACAAGGTGGGCGTGAAGGCCAAGATCGTCACCTACGAATGGGCCGAGTATCTTAAGCGCGCGCGCGCCGGCGAGCAGCAGACCATCCTCTTGGGCTGGACCGGCGACAACGGCGACCCGGACAACTTCCTGAACGTGCTGCTGGGCTGCGACGCGGCCAAGACCTCGTCGTCGCGCTGGTGCTTCAAGCCCTATGACGACCTGATGCAGCAGGCGCGCAAGACCTCGGACGTCAACAAGCGCACCGAGCTGTACAAGAAGGCGCAGGTCATCTTCAAGGAAGAGGCGCCGTGGTTCACGGTCGCGCATTCCATCCAGTACAAGCCCGTGCGCAAGGAAGTCATCGACTTCAAGCTGCATCCGTTCGGCGGGCATCTGTTCTACGGCGTCGACATCAAGGAGTGATGGCGCGGGCCTGATCGACCAAGGCACGGGGGGAGCGGCCGACGCTCCCCCTTGTCTTTGGGTTGCTTTGAATGGCCGGTAGCGCGGGCGGCGGCGCGGTTCGGCCGGGCGCTTGGGGTGGGCGCGGATGCTGCGGTTCCTGCTGACGCGATTGACGCTGATCGTGCCGACCTTCCTGGGCGTCACGCTGCTGACCTTTGCCATGATCCGGCTGATCCCCGGCGATCCCATCCTGCTGATCTTCGGCGAGCGCAACGTCGAGGAGTCCGTCTACAACCAGATGAAGGCCGACCTCGGCCTCGACAAGCCGATTCTGGTCCAGTACGCCTACTATCTCGGCGATCTTGCCCACGGGAAGTTCGGCACCTCGATCATCACCCGCACGCCCGTTCTGTCGGAATTCCTGTCGCTGTTCCCGGCGACCGTGGAACTGTCGCTGACCGCGATCACGCTTGCCGTCCTGATCGGGCTGCCCGCGGGCATCATCGCGGCGGTCAGGCGAAACTCGGTCTTCGATCACACCGTGATGGGCGCGTCGCTGACCGGTTATTCCATGCCGATCTTCTGGTGGGGCCTGCTGCTGATCCTGCTGTTCTCGGTGACGCTCGGCTGGACGCCCGTCAGCGGCCGCATGGCGGTCAAGTATTTCGTCGAGCCGGTTACCGGATTCGTCCTGCTGGATGCGGCGATGGCGGGCGAATGGGGCGCTTTCCGCTCGGCGCTGCAGCACCTGATCCTGCCGGCCGCCGCGCTGGGCACCATCCCGCTGGCGGTGATCGCGCGCATGACGCGGTCGTCGATGCTCGAGGTCCTGAACGAGGACTACATCCGCACGGCGCGCGCCAAGGGCCTGCCGCCCTGGCGGGTGGTGGGGCTGCACGCGCTGCGCAACGCGCTGATCCCGGTGATCACGGTGATCGGGCTTCAGGTCGGCGCGCTGCTCAGCGGCGCGATCCTGACCGAGACCATCTTCTCGTGGCCCGGCATCGGCAAGTGGCTGATCGAATCGATCCGCCGGCGCGACTACCCCGTGGTCCAGGGGGGCGTTCTGCTGGCCGCCTCGATCGTGATGCTCGTCAACCTGACCGTCGACGTGATGTACGGGCTGATCAACCCGCGCATCCGCAAGGGACGCTAGCGCCATGGCCACCGACGCAGGCGCGATCCCCGCCGCGGCGCACAGCGCCGCCCCGCCGCACCCGCTAGTCGAGTTCTGGCGCTACTTCCGCCAGAACAAGGGGGCGCTGGCCGGGCTCGGCGTGATCATCTTCCTCGGCCTTGTCGCCATCTTCGCCGATGTCCTGGCCCCGCATCCCCCGGCCGAGCAGTTCCGCGACGCGCTGCTGCGGCCGCCGGTATGGCAGGACGGCGGCACCTGGCGCTTCGTTCTCGGCACCGACGACATCGGCCGGGACATCCTGTCGCGCCTGACCCACGGCGCCCGCGTGTCGATGGCTGTGGGCGTGTTCGTCATCGCGCTGGGCCTGCTGGTGGGCGTGGTGCTGGGACTGACAGCGGGCTTCTTCTCCGGCCCGGTGGACATCGCGATCATGCGGGCGATGGACACGCTGCTGGCGATGCCGGCCCTGCTGCTGGCGATCGTCGTGGTGGCGATCCTGGGGCCCGGCTTGTTCAACGCCATGCTGGCGGTGTCGGTCGTGGTGCTGCCGGGCTTCGCGCGGCTGACCCGCGCCGCGGTGCTGACCGAGCTGTCCAAGGACTACGTGACCGCCGCGCGCATGACCGGCGCGCGCCTGCCCCGGCTGATGTTCATCACCGTGCTGCCGAACTGCCTGGCGCCGCTGATCGTGCAGGCCACGCTCGGCTTCTCGACCGCGATCCTCGATACCGCGGCGCTCGGTTTCCTCGGCCTGGGCGCCCAGCCGCCGACGCCGGAATGGGGCACGATGCTGTCCGACGCGCTGCAGTTCATCCAGCGCGCCTGGTGGGTGGTGACCCTGCCCGGCGCGGCGATCCTGCTGACCGTGCTGGCCTTCAACCTGATGGGCGACGGGCTGCGCGACGCGCTCGACCCCAAGCTCAAGCGCTGACCGCCATGGCCCTGCTGGAGATCAAGAACCTGTCGGTCGCCTTCGCCACCCATGGCGGCGAGGTGCGCGCGGTCGAGGGCGTCGACCTGACCGTCGACGAGGGGCAGGTGCTCGGCATCGTCGGCGAATCCGGCTCGGGCAAGAGCGTATCGTCGCTGGCGGTGATGGGCCTGGTCGCCGCCAACGGGCGCGTGACGGCGGACCGCATGAGCTTCGCCGGCCACGACCTGATGAAACTGGGTCCGCGTCAGCGCCGCGGCATTACCGGCCGCGACGTCGCGATGATCTTCCAGGAGCCGATGACCAGCCTGAACCCGTGCTTCACGGTCGGCTTCCAGCTGACCGAGGGGCTGCGCACGCATCTCGGCGGCTCGCGCCAGGAGTTGCGGCGGCGCGCGGTGGAGCTGCTCGACCAGGTCGGCATCCCCGATCCCGACACGCGGCTCGGCGCCTTCCCGCACCAGCTGTCCGGCGGCATGTGCCAGCGCGTCATGATCGCGATGGCGATCGCCTGCAACCCGCGCCTGCTGATCGCCGACGAGCCCACCACCGCGCTCGACGTCACCATCCAGCGCCAGATCCTGGAGCTGCTGCTGGACCTGCAGCGCAAGCGCGGCATGGCGCTGATCCTGATCACCCACAACATGGGCGTGGTGGCCGAGACCGCGCATCGCGTGGCGGTGATGTATGCGGGCCAAGTGGTCGAGGAGCGCCCGGCGGCCGAGCTGTTCCGCCATCCGCGCCATCCCTATACCGCCGCGCTGCTCGAAGCCCTGCCCGAGCGCTCGGCCGGCCAGCGCCGCCTGCCGGCCATCCCGGGCATGGTGCCGGGGCTGGGCGACCGGCCCGAAGGCTGCCTGTTCAACCCGCGCTGCGGCCGCGTGCGCGATGTCTGCCGCGCCGCCCGCCCGCCGCTGCTGCCGACCGACGGGGGCGCCGTGCGCTGCCTGTTACCGCTGGGGGCGGCGTGATGGTCGCCGCCCTTGCACCGAAGACCGGAGCCGCCGGCGACGTAGTGATCGAGGCCGTCGACCTCAAGCGGCACTACGACATCAGGCGCGGACTGTTCCGCGGCCATGCGACCGTGCGGGCGGTGGACGGCATCAGCTTCGTGCTCGCGGCCGGACGCACCCTGGCGATCGTCGGCGAGTCCGGCAGCGGCAAGTCGACCCTGGCCCGCGTCGTGACCCTGATCGAGCCGCCGAGCGGCGGCACGCTGAAGCTGATGGGACGCGAGCCGTTCAGCGGCGACGCGACGGCCCAGCGCGAGCTGCGGCGCGCCGTGCAGATGGTGTTCCAGGATCCCTACGGCTCGCTGAATCCGCGGCGCAAGGTCGGCGCGATCCTAGAGGAGCCGCTGATCATCAACACGCCGATGAAGGCGGCCGAGCGGCGCAAGCGGGCGCTGGCCATGCTGGCCGCCGTCAACCTGCGCCCCGAGCACTACAACCGCTATCCGCACATGTTCTCGGGCGGCCAGCGCCAGCGCATCGCGATCGCCCGCGCCTTGATGCTGAACCCGCGGCTGGTGGTGGCGGACGAGCCGGTTTCGGCCCTCGACATCTCGATCCAGGCCCAGGTGCTGAACCTGATGATGGACCTGCAGGAGCAGTTCAACCTGGCCTACCTGTTCATTTCCCACGACCTCAGCGTGGTGCGTCACATCGCCAACGACGTGCTGGTGATGTACCTGGGCCGGCCGGTCGAGCACGGGCCCAAGGAGCTGCTTTTCACCCAGCCGCGCCATCCCTACACCATGGCTCTTCTGGCGGCGACGCCGCGGGTCGATCCCGGCCAGCGCATCGACCCGCAGATCGTCAAGGGCGAGCTGCCTTCGCCGCTCAATCCGCCCAAGGGCTGCGCCTTCCACACGCGCTGCCCCTTTGCCCAGGACCGCTGCAAGGTGGATGTGCCGGCGCTGAGGACGGTCGATGGCCGTCTGACCGCCTGCCATTTTGCCGAGCAGATCGCAGGCTAGAACTGGCGCCCTGCGGGGCGCTTGGCGTAGGATACGTTCCTTGCCCCAACCGCCGGGCGAATTGGTTAACTCTCGATTAACCATGCCCATGCGAGGCTCCGTGTCCAGCCGCGGAAGCATTGGATCGAGGATAAGCCCATGACCCGCAGCACGAAATCCGCCGACAAGAATCGCGTCTACATTTTCGACACCACGCTGCGCGACGGCGAGCAGTCGCCCGGCGCCTCCATGAACCTGGAGGAGAAACTGCGCATCGCCGCGGTGCTGGAGGAGATGGGCGTCGACATCATCGAAGCCGGATTCCCGATCGCCTCGCAGGGCGATTTCGATGCCGTCAAGGCGGTCGCCAAGACCGTGCGGGATTCGATCGTCGCCGGCCTGGCGCGCGCCGGGCGCAAGGACATCGACCGCGCCTGGGAAGCGCTGAAAGGCGCCAAGCGCGCGCGCATCCACACGTTCCTCAGCACCAGCCCGCTGCACATGAAGTACAAGCTGCAGATGGAGCCCGACGCGGTGCACCAGGCGGTGGTCGACAGCATCTCCTACGCGCGCAACCTGTGCGACGACGTGGAATGGTCGCCCGAGGACGGATCGCGCACCGAGCACGATTTCCTGTGCCGCTGCGTCGAGAGCGCGATCAAGGCCGGTGCGCGCACGATCAACATCCCCGACACGGTGGGCTATGCCGTGCCCGAGGAGTTCGCGGCGCTGATCAAGATGCTGTTCAACCGCGTGCCGAACATCGACAAGGCGATCGTGTCGGTCCACTGCCACAACGATTTGGGCCTGGGCGTCGCCAACTCGCTCGCCGCCGTGAACGCCGGGGCACGCCAGGTCGAATGCACGATCAACGGCCTGGGCGAACGCGCGGGCAACGCGGCGCTCGAGGAGATCGTCATGGCGCTGCACACGCGCCACGACGCCATGCCCTACACGACCGGCATCAGGACCGAGTGCATCACCAAGGCATCGCACCTGGTGTCGACCATCACCGGCTTCCCGGTGCAGCCGAACAAGGCGATCGTCGGCGCCAACGCCTTCGCGCACGAATCCGGCATCCACCAGGACGGCATGCTGAAGCACGCCGGCACCTACGAGATCATGACCCCGGAATCGGTGGGCCTGAACCGGTCGACCTTGGTGATGGGCAAGCATTCCGGCCGCCATGCCTTCAAGGCCAAGCTGAAGGAGCTGGGCTTCCAGCTCGGCGACAACGCGCTGGAGGACGCCTTCAAGCGCTTCAAGGACGTGGCCGACAAGAAGAAGAACGTCTACGACGACGACATCATGGCGCTGGTGGAGGACGAGGTGGTGCGCG
>JADLEG010000248.1 GCA_020846275.1 Alphaproteobacteria bacterium | reverse complement strand
GTGCTGGCGCGGCTGTGCCGGCGCGTCTACACGATCGAGCGCCACCAGCCGCTGCTCTACGAGGCCGAGAAGCGCCTGGAGCAGCTCAAGCTGCGCAACGTCACCACGCGCTGCGCCGACGGCAGCCGCGGCTGGGCCAACCAGGCGCCGTTCGACCGCATTCTTGTCACTTGCGCCGCGCCGATCGCGCCGGAGATGCTGGCCGGACAGCTCGCGGACGGCGGCGTCATGGTCGTGCCGGTGGGCGATGTCGCGCGCGACCAGCGCATCCTGCGCGTGCGCCGCGCGGGCGACGACTTCACCGTCGAGGAGCTGTGGACCGTGCGCTTCGTCCCGCTGGTTTCCCAGGCCCCGCCGCCGGAGCTGCGGGTGTGATGCGCGGGCACACCTTGACCCTACCGTCATGGCCGGGCTTGGCCCGGCCATCCACGCGAGCCTTTGCGGGTGCCACGAGCGAAAGCGTGGATGCCCGGGCCAAGCCCGGGCATGACGGATGGAATCGGCGTGTCCTCGGAATCTGCTTGTTGGCCGCCCTGCTTCCGGCTTGCGCGATGCTCGAGCCGGACACGCGCGACGTGCCGAAGATCAGGCCGGTGTCGATGGCCGCGTCGCAGGGCGCGCCGGTGGTGCTTGCTTCGGCCCCGGCGCCCGCGCCGGCGACGGTCCCGCGGACCTATACCGTTGCGCGCGGCGACACGCTCTACAGCATCGCCCGCCGCCAGGGGGCGCAGCCCGGCGAGGTCGCGAAGCTCAACGGGCTCGCGGCACCCTATTCGATCGCGGTCGGGCGCGTCCTGCGCCTGCCCGGCGAGATGCCCGCACCGGCGACCGGGGCCGGCGAGGTGCCGGCCGCAATCCAGGCCGCCGCCCTCGTCCGCCAGCCCGCGTCGGGCACGTCGGCGCCCGCAAGCGCGCCGCGCAATGCGGTCAGCGCCGTCACCCTGCCGCCGATCGCGCAGACGGTGGAGATCAAGCCGCCCGGCACTGCCATTGCCGCAGCACCGGCAACGGCACCCGCACCGACGCCGCCTCCCGCCGCGGCAGCGCCGAGCGAGGCGTCAGCGGCACCGCCTGCCACCCCCTTGCCCGTCGCGCCTGTGCCCGCCGCGCCCGCGGCCCCGGCGCAGCCCCAAGGCCCGGCGGCGTCCGCGATGAACGTCGCGTTGCCCGCCCCACCGCCGCGATCGATGCATGGCTTCATGATGCCGGTGGAAGGCAAGGTCATCGCCTCGTTCGGGCCGCAGATCGGGGGCTTGAGCAACGACGGCATCAACATCGCCGCGCCCAGGGGCGCACCGGTCAAGGCCGCCGAGCACGGCGTCGTCGTCTATGCCGGCAACGAATTGCGCGGCTTCGGCAACATGCTGTTGGTCCGCCACGAAGGCGGCTGGATGACCGCCTATGCGCATCTCGCGACGATGGCGGTCTATCGCGGCAACAAGGTCGAGCGCGGCCAGCCGATCGGCACGGTCGGCATGACCGGCAACGTCACCAGCCCGCAGCTCCATTTCGAGATCCGCCAGGGCAAGCAGCCGGTCGACCCGGAAAAGCAGCTCGCCGGCGTGCCGGCGCGGACGGCCCAGCTCGGCGCGCTGCGATAGCGGTCAGGAACCCTTCGGCCGATCGATGCGGTAGAGCCGCGCCTTGCCGTCGCCCGCCGATCCGATCGGCGTGAAGCTCTTGGGCAGACGGATCGGAGCATGCGCTTCGTCGATCACCAGGAAATAGCCGATCCCGATCTTGTCCATCCGGTCGAGGTAGCGGTCGAGCATCTGCTGGATCTCCGCGTCCGTGCCGTCGGCTGGCACATAGATCACGGGCGGACGATGCGTCTTGTCGACGTAGGCCGGGGTATAGCGCACCGGCGCGGCGGCATCGGTGGGGTAGGCGTAGAGATTGGGCACGAAGGCCGAGCGCTGGGGCACGAACATCGACGGGAATTCGTGCAGCGGCGGGAAGGTCAGGTACTGGTCCGATCGCACGATGGTGACGCCACCGACCTTCGCGCCTTGCTCGACCATCGTCGTCAGGCGCATCAGCCCGACCAGCAGCGGATCGGACTTGCGCCACTCGATGGCGACATGCGCGATCTGCGCGCCCAGCACGCCGAGGACGAGCGCCAGCTGCAGCAGCCGGGCCTGCGCCGTCCGCGCCTTCCAGTCGAAGCTCAGCATCGCCAGCATCGCGACCGGCACGACCATCCGCCGATCGGCCGCGTAGCTGGAGAACAGGATGTCCGGCATGATCATGTAGAGCGCGGCGAAGATCGCGATCGCCAGGAAGAACTCGCGCCGAAGCTTTGCCCGGCCAAACCACCAGGCAATCGCCAGCGCCACGCACGGCACGGCCAGCAGGAATAGCTCGAGCGGCAGGTCGTAGCCGGGCAGCAGCACGATCGGCGCGGCAAGCTTGTCCTTCAGCGGCCGCCATTGCGTCGACCCGATTCCGCCGACCGTCGGGCTGACGAACAGGAACACGCAGATGCTGGGCACGGCCTGGGCCACCGCCAGCGCGCCGCGCGTGCGCACCCAGTGCCAGAAGCGCAGGTCGCGCAGAAGATAGGTGAATTCGTAGCCGCCGACGCAGACCGCGTAGACGCCGAAGGCGTAGAGATGGCCCAGGTAGACGCCGAAGCTGAACAGCGTTCCGACCACGAGCCGTGCCACCGGCCGCTCGCGCAGCGCGATCCAGGCCGCGAAGCCGATCATCGCCCAGCCGAGGCTGAGCAGGAACTCGAGGAAGCCCGAGGTGAAGTAGCGGTTCAGCACCAGCACGCCCGCCATCAGCGGCACCAGCGACCAATAGCCGTGCAGCGCGCGGTGGACCGCGATGCCGCCCGCCAGCAGGCTCGCGAAGCTGACCCACACCGTGATCTTGCCGACCGTGTGGATGTCGAGAAACGGCATCAGCACATAGGCGAGCGCGTCGAGGCCGAGATTGGGCTGGAAGCGCCAGAATGGCACGTAGTACTGCGCCAGGAACTGGTCGACCGCCGTGCGCGCGTGGATGAAGAACAGCGCGAGGTTGTAGGGATAGTCCGCCAGGGGCGGCACGCTGATCGAAAAGATCAGCCAGCCCATGACCGCGACGGCCAGTCCGGCGAGGACGGCGACGTCGATTGCCTGCGAGGTCGTGTGGTTGCGTTCCGCGGTATTCGCGGACTTCACCGAGGCGGTGAGCGGTACATCCGTCATTCCTGGCCATCCCGACGCCGCAGTACATCCGCAGCGATAGCAACTTGAAGCGCCGTATTTAAGGACGCCCAAGGAATATCAACCAATTAGTTAAAAAACAACCGAATACCTTCTAAATGGTTAATATCTGCCTGTCGGTGCACCCGAGTTGGATTGTGCCGCCTCGGCGCCCGAAAGCGACAACAGTTGGGTGCCGGCGCTGGCTAGTGTCCCGATTCCGAAGTTCGTCAGTGTTTGCGACGCACGCCGTACGAACTTCGGAATCGAAAAGGACACTAGCAACTATTTCAAGTCTAGTGCCCCCTGGGAACCCGAAGTTCGCCTCCGGTCTTGCGATCAAGAGATGGCGAACTTCGGGTTCGGGGCACTAGCTGGCGTCCAGGCGCTTGCCCAGCCGCCCGGCAAGGTCCTGCACGAACTGCCAGGCGACCCGGCCGGATCGCGCGCCGCGGGTGACCGACCATTCGTTGGCCTGGGCATGGAGTTGGTCCGCTGGCATCGACAGGCCGAACCGCTTGGCGTAGCCCTCGATCATCGCGAAATACGTGTCCTGGTCGCACTGGTGGAAGCCCAGCCACAGGCCGAAGCGGTCGCTGAGCGAGACTTTCTCCTCGATCGCCTCGCCCGGGTTGATGGCCGTCGAGCGCTCGTTGTCGATCATGTCGCGCGGCATCAGGTGGCGGCGGTTCGAGGTGGCGTAGAAGATCACGTTGTCGGGCCGGCCCTCGACGCCGCCTTCGAGCACCGCCTTCAGCGACTTGTAGCTGGCGTCCTGGCCGTCGAAGCTCAGATCGTCGCAGAACAGGATCGCGCGCCGCCCGGCCTCGCGCACCAGGCGCAGCAGCGGGGGCAGGGACGGGATGTCCTCGCGGTGGATCTCGATCAGCGCCAGGCGGGCCGTACCTTCGGCGTTCACGGCGGCATGCACCGCCTTGACCAGCGAGCTCTTGCCCATGCCGCGCGCGCCCCACAGCAGCGCATTGTTGGCCGGCAGGCCCTTGGCGAAGCGCCTTGTGTTGTCGAGCAGGATGTCGCGCTGGCGGTCGATGCCGCGCAGCAGCGCCACGTCGACGCGATTGACGCGCTCGATCGGATCCAGCGTGCCGGTTTCCGCGTGCCAGACGAAGGCATCGGCCGCCGCGATGCTCGCGGCAGGGCGCATCGGCGGCGCCAGGCGGTCGAGCGCATCCGCGATCCGCCGGAGCAGCGGCATCAGGTCCTCGGGCGCTTGCGCCATCGCGATCGTTCCATTCGGGGAAGGGCCGCGGAACCTAGCAAACCGCCTGGGCGGCGGCAATCCGACGGCCGGCCCGCTAGATCGTGACAGGGCCTTGATCGGGGCGCGACCGGGGTCTCGCCGGATTGCAATTCCCTGGCCGGTCGGTATAGTCCGCCGCCCGGCCAGGGACCGGAAACAAAAAGGGATCGCGACTGATGTGGATTAGCCCGGCATATGCCCAGGCGGCCGGCGGCGGCGCGGGCGGATTCGACTTCGTCTCGCTGGCGCCGCTGGTGCTGATCTTCGTGGTCTTCTACTTCCTGCTGATCCGGCCGCAGCAGCAGAAGATGAAGCAGCATCGCGCCATGCTGTCGGCGATCCGGCGCAACGACCGCGTGCTGACCGGCGGCGGCATCATCGGCACCGTGACTAAGGTGGTTTCCGATACCGAAGTGATCGTCGAGATCGCCGAAGGCGTGCGCGTGCGCATGGCGCGCGGCACGATCGCCGAGGTCCTGTCGCGCACCGAGCCGGTGGCGGCGGCCGGCGGCGCGGGCGGCAGCGGCGGCGGCGAGGCGAAGCCCGCCGAACAGAAGCCGCAAGGGCTCGCCGGCCTTCTCTCCGGCCTGGGCCTGGGCGGCAAGAAATAACGCCGGCGGCGGTGCCGGGAGCGACGGCATGATTCATTTCCCGCCCTGGAAGATCGCGCTGGCGGTGATCGTCTGCCTGCTGGGCGTCATCTATGCCTTGCCGAACCTGCTCAGCGAGCAGACCGCCGCGCGGCTGCCGGGCTGGCTGCCGCACAAGCAGCTCGTGCTCGGCCTGGACCTGCAGGGCGGTTCGCATCTGCTGCTCGAGGTCGACACCGATTCCGTCTTGAAGGACCGGCTGAACTCGCTGGTGGACGGCGTGCGCACCACGCTGCGCAAGGACCGCAGCGTCCAGTACACCGGCCTGGCCCTGGACCGCGATGCCGTGGTCTTCCGCCTGAACGACCCCGCGAAGATCGATCCGGTGAGCAAGGCGATCCGCGAGGACGAGCCGGATGCCGAGATCGCCACCGACGGACCCGCCTTCCGCATCGGCTTCCGCAAGGCCGAGCTGGACGCCAAGCGCCGCTCGGCCATCGAGCAGTCGATCGAGATCGTGCGCCGCCGCATCGACGAGATGGGCACCCGCGAGCCGATCATCCAGCGCCAGGGCGAAAGCCGCATCCTGGTCCAGCTACCCGGCGTCAAGGACCCCGAGCGCGTCAAGGACATCCTGGGCCGCACCGCCAAGCTGACCTTCCGCTTCGTCGACGAGGAGACGAGCCTCGAGGACGCCAAGGCCGGCCGCATCCCGCCCAGCAGCGAGTTGCTGAAATACGAGGAGCGCGGCGGGGCGGGATCGGAGATCGTCGTGCGCCGGCGCATCATGGTCAGCGGCGAGAACCTGACCAACGCGCGCGCCAGCTACGACGAGTACAGCCGGCCCGCCGTCTCGTTCAAGTTCGACAGCGTGGGCGCGCGGCGCTTCGGCGAGGCGACGCGCGACAATGTCGGCAAGCTGTTCGCCATCGTGCTCGACAACAAGGTGATCAGCGCGCCGCGCATCCAGACCGCGATCCTCGGCGGCAGCGGCATCATCACCGGCAGCTTCACCACCCAGCAGGCGCAGGACCTGGCGCTGCTGCTGAACGCGGGCGCGCTGCCGGCGCCGCTGAAGATCATCGAGGAACGGTCGGTGGGGCCCGAGCTCGGCGCGGACTCGATCCAGGCCGGCGTCTATTCCTGCATCGTCGGCCTGGTGCTGGTCGTGCTCTACATGGTCGGCGCCTACGGCCTGTTCGGCCTGTTCGCCAACGTCGCGCTGATCTTGAACCTGGTGATGATCATCGGCGTCCTGTCGGTGCTCGGCGCGACGCTGACCCTGCCGGGCATCGCCGGCATCCTATTGACCCTCGGCATGGCCGTGGACGCCAACGTGCTGGTCAACGAGCGCATCCGCGAGGAAACGCGGGCCGGGCGCTCGCCGCTGGCTGCGATCGACATCGGCTACACCCGCGCCTGGGCGACCATCATCGACTCGAACCTGACCACGATCATCAAGATGGTCCTGCTCTATTCCTTCGGCTCCGGCTCGGTGAAGGGCTTCGCGGTCACCATCACCATCGGCATCCTGACCTCGATGTTCACGGCCATTCTGGTGGTGCGAATGATCATGGTCGGGTGGATCCGGCAGCGCCGGACCAAGCTGCTGCCGGTCTGAAGGGAGGGCGCGATGTTCCGCCTGCGGTTCGTGCCGGACAACACCAAGGTGCCCTTCATGAAGGGCCGGGTCGCCGGGCTTGTCGTCTCGGCGGTGCTCAGCCTGGCCTCGGTGATCCTGTTCTTCCACCCCGGCTTGAACTACGGGCTGGACTTCAAGGGCGGCATCCTGATCGAGGCGCGCACGCCGGCGGCGGCGGATTTCGCCGCGTTGCGCTCGACGCTCGGCGGGCTCGGCTTCGGCGAGGTCGGGCTGCAGACCTTCGGCAGCGCGCAGGACATCCTGATCCGTCTCGAGCAGCAGCCGGGCGGCGACGAGGCGCAGCAGCGCGCGGCGCAGAAGATCCGTTCGACCCTGGCCGAGAAGTTTCCCGGCACCGAGATCCGCCGCACCGAGGCGGTGGGCGCCACCGTGAGCGGCGAATTGTTCCGCAACGGCATGACCGCGATGGGATTGGCGCTGGTCGCCATGCTGGCCTACATCGCCTTCCGCTTCCAATGGCCGTTCGGCGTCGGCGCCGTTTTGACCCTGATCCTGGACGTGACCAAGCTGATCGGCTTCTTCGTCATCATTCATATGCAGTTCAACCTGACCAGCATCGCCGCGATCCTGACGGTGATGGGCTATTCGATCAACGACAAGGTCGTCGTCTACGACCGCGTGCGCGAGAACCTGCGCAAGTACAAGTCGATGCCGCTGCGCCAGCTGATCGACCTCAGCATCAACGAGACGCTGAACCGCACCATCAACACCTCGATCACGATCTTCCTGGCGACCGTGCCGCTGGCGGTGTTCGCGCGCGGCGCGGTGCAGGACTTCGCCTTCGTGGTGCTGTTCGGCATCGTGATCGGCACCTCGTCGTCGATCTTCATCGCCGCGCCGATCCTGCTGTTTCTCGGCGAGAAGCACCTGCGCCGCGGCGGGTCGACGCCGGCCGTGGCCAAGAAGGCGGCGGTCTCCTCGACCTGATCCGAGGGGCGCGGGGAAGCCCGGGCGATGGCGGCACCTTCAGCCCCGCAGGCAGCCCCCCTGGTCGTCGGCTCCTACCGCGGCGGCGGTTTCACCGTGACGGGCACTCGGTACGCGGGCTCGATCATCCTGTTCCGCGACCGCCTGCTGGCCTGGCCGGTGACGCGGGTGGAGGAAATCGACGCGGCCGGGCTGGCGGCGCTGGTCGCCGGGGCGGCGGCACAGGTCGAGCTGCTGCTGCTGGGCTGCGGGGCGCGGCTCTCGCCCGTGGCGCCCGATCTGCGCGCGGCCCTGAAGGCGCGGGGCATCGCCGTCGAGCCGATGGATACCGGCGCTGCCTGCCGCACCTTCAACGTGCTGACCGCCGAGGAACGGCGCGTGGCCGCCGCGCTGATCGCCGTCGCGTGACGCTGACCGCCTATCTCGCGGCCGACGGTTTTCTCGATCAGCTTGTGGCGGAGCTGGGCGACATCGACGCCGTTCACGGCCGGCTGGTGCTGAAATCCGGTCCGCCCGTGCCGGCGGCCTGGGCCCAGAACGCGTGGTTCGATGTCCAGCGCATCGCGATCGACTCGATCGCCGACGCCGCGGCCAAGCTGCGCGCGGTCCAGCGCAACTGGGCGCTCTACGCCTTCCACCTGCATCGCCGCGCGGCGCTGATCGAGGCCAAGCTGCCGGTGGTGCGCCCGAAGCCGCTGGTGTTCCCGCAGCCGGCGCCCACGGCCCCGCTGGGTTCGTGGACGCTGCTGGAGGAACGCACCGTCCTGGCGGCGGCGCGCTGCGCCAGCCCGTTCCGCCACGGCGAGGCGCGGTTCGTCGAGGACAAGGCCGCGCCGCCCAACCGCGCCTACCTGAAGCTGTGGGAGGCGCTGACCCTGGCGGGCGCCTATCCTGCGAGCGGAGACCTGTGCCTCGACCTGGGCGCGAGCCCGGGCGGGTGGACCTGGGTGCTGCAAGGCCTGGGAGCGCGCGTCGTCGCGGTCGACAAGGCGCCGCTCGATCCGCGCATCGCGGCCCTGCCGGGCGTCGAGGCAAGGCGCGAAAGCGCCTTCGCGCTGGACCCCGCGGCGCTCGGCCCGGTCGACTGGCTGTGCTGCGACGTGGTCTGCTACCCCTCCCGGCTGCTCGGGCTCGTGCGGCGCTGGCTGGACGCGGGCCGCGCGCGCAATTTCGTCTGCACGCTGAAGTTCCAGGGGCCGACCGATCACGCGACGGCGCGCGAATTCGCCGCCATCCCCGGCTCGCGCCTGCTGCACCTGTTCCACAACAAGCACGAACTGACCTGGATCCGGCTGGCGGACTGAGCTCTAGGCCGCGTCGCGTCGCTGCGCCTGATGGGGCAGGGTGATGGTGACGGTCGTGCCCTTGCCTTCCTCGCTGGCGATGCTGAACGTCCCGCCATGCAAGCCGGCGAGCGACTTGACCAGGGTGAGGCCGAGCCCGGTGCCTTCGAACCGGCGTGAATAGCTGGTCTCCACCTGGAAGAACGGCGTGCCGAGGCGCTCGAGCATGTGCGGCGGAATGCCGATGCCGGTGTCCGACACGCGGATCGCGATCCCGTCGGCGCTCTCGCCGATCGTCAGCGCCACCGTTCCGCCGCGCGGGGTGAACTTCACGGCATTCGCCAGCAGGTTGACCAGGATCTGGTGGATCGCGCGCTGGTCGGCCTTGACCGCCGGCAGGGTCGGCGAGATCTGCATGTCGAGCGCGAGCCCGGCGTCGGCGGCGCGCTGGCGGATGACCATGACGGCGCTGTCGGCGATCGTGGACAGATCGACCCATTCCATGTGCAGCTCGCGCCGTCCGGCCTCGATCTTCGCCATGTCCAGCACGTCGTTGATCAGCTGCAGCAGAAGCTGGCCGCTGCGCTGGATGTCGATGGCGAACTCGCGGTAGCGCACCGATCCGATCGGACCCATCATCTCCTTCGCCATGATCTCGGAGAATCCCAGGATCGCGTTGAGCGGCGTGCGCAGCTCGTGGCTCATGTTGGCCAGGAAGTTGGTCTTGGCGCGGTTGGCGCCCTCGGCGGCCTCCTTGGCGAGCTCGAGCTCCGTCCGCGCCCGCGTCAGACGGCGTTCGTTGGTCTTGCGGTCGGTGATGTCCAGCGCCACGGTGATCAGCCGGTCGACCCGGCCCGCCGCGTCCAGCAGCGGGACCTTGGTCGACAGCCAGTCGCGCTCCACGCCGTCGCCCCCGGCGTAGCGCTCCTCGTAGAAGCCGGTCGACCTGCCGGTGCCGACGACCATGGCGTCGAGGCTGCGCGTGCGCTCGCCATAGGTCCCGCCCAGCAGGTCGCTCGCGGTCTTGCCGACCGCCTTGGCGGGCGTGGTGCCGTAGACCGTGGCCTGGTAGGCGTTCATGAAGACGTAGCGGGACTCGCGGTCCTTGGCGTTGATCATCGCCGGCACCGCATCGATCACCGCCTGCAGCGCGACGCGCGAGTCCTCGTCGCGGCGGGCCAGGCGCATCTGCATGGCGGCCATGCCGGCGAAGACGGCGGTGACGGCGGCGGCAACCAACGACGCATTGATCGCCCGGCTGCGCCAGGCCGCGAGGAAGTCGTGCTCCGCCAGGCCGACCGAGGCGATCAGCGGCAGGTCGGGCACGGCGCGGAAACTGACCAGCCGCATGCGACTGTCCCAGGGCGAGCGCACCGTGACGCTGCTGGATTCCATGCCTTCCGCGACGGACCGCGGCACCGGGTGGTCGGCGAAGGTGCGGCCGACATGGGGCGCCAGGTTCGATGTCGCAATGAGCACCTGGCCGAGCCTGTCCCACATCACCACGACGCCGTTCGGGCCGATCTCCAGCTTGTCGTAGAACGCGCGGAAGAAGGTCGGCGAGATGACGGCGGCGATGGTATGCGCACCGCCGGCGGCGGCTGTCGGCAGGCGCCGGCTGACGAAAAGAGGCAGCAGGCAGCCGTCCGGCCCGAGCGGGCGTATCACCTGCGGGGTGTCCGGGTTCGTGCCGGCGTGAAGAATCGGTGTCGGCGGATCGTCCGTTGCGCAACGCTGGGGCAGGGCAACGATCGGCTGGCTCGCGTCCGTGGTCACCCGGTGGCGCACCGTGCCATCCGCGTCGATCACCTGGAGCTGCCGCACATAGGGAATCGCCGACACGTATTTCCGCAAGGTCTCGACGACGGCCGGGGCGAGCGTGGGTTCCGCCAGCGACGGGCCGGCGATCTCGATGGCGGCGGTGAGAAGCTGGTCGGCGCGGGCGATCGAGTGCGTGGAGTGCTCGATCAGGAGCTGGGTCAGGTTGTCGGCCATGCGGCCCGCGTCGCCGATCACCTGCTCGCGCTGGCGCAGGACGCCGACCAGGATCAGCCCGTCGACGACGACGATTCCGAGGACGGCCGAGGCGACGATCGCCCGGCGCAATGCGCTGCGCCGCGCGGCCGGTCGCGCGCGGCCCGGCGGCCCCGCAGCGGCCCCGTCTCGGGAGAGGACTCTCACGTCGACGTCACTCACCTGGTGATAGAGTGACCTTATCGGCCGCATGCTTAATCGAAGGTTAATTCCGGCCCGCGATATGCGCGGCTATGCGGCGTCGCGCTGCTGCGAATGGTGCGGCAGGATGACCGTAACGGTGGTTCCCTTGCCCTGCTCGCTGGCGATGACGAGCTCGCCGCCGTGGAGCTGCACCAGGGACTTGGTCAGCGCCAGCCCCAGCCCGGTGCCTTCGTGGCTGCGGGTCATGCTGGACTGCACCTGCAGGAAAGGCGTGCCCAAAAGGTCGAGCATGTCGGGCGGGATGCCGACGCCGGTATCCGCAACGGCCAGCAGCACGCGCTGCGCCTCGCCTTCGATCGTCAACGCCACCGTGCCGCCGCGCGGCGTGAACTTGACCGCGTTGGTCAGGAGGTTGACCAGGATCTGCCCGATCGCGCGCTGGTCGGCATAGAAGGCCGGAAGCTTCTCGGCGACCCTGACCTCCAGCGTCAGGCCGCCGGCCTCGGCACGCTGGCGCACGACCAGCAGCGCGTCGTTGGCGACTTCGTTCAGGTCAACCCATTCGCGCAGCAGCTCGCGCCGCCCCGCCTCGATCTTGGCCATGTCCAGCACGTCGTTGATGAGCTGCAGCAGCATGGTGCCGCTCTTGTGGATGCCGGCGGCGAACTCGCGGTAGCGCGGCGTGCCGACCGGGCCCAGCATCTCCTTTTCCATCACCTCGGAGAAGCCAAGGATGGCGTTCAGCGGCGTGCGAAGCTCGTGGCTCATGTTGGCGAGGAAGTTGGTCTTGGCGTGGTTCGCCAGCTCGGCCGCCTCCTTGGCCGCTTCCAGGTTCGCCTGCGCCTCGGTCAGCCGGCGCTCGGCGGCCTTGCGGCGCGTGATGTCGGTCGAGGCGGAGATGACCCGGTGCACGCGGCCGGCCGCGTCCAGCAGCGGGACCTTCGTCGTCAGCCAGTCGTGCTCGATGCCGTCCGCGGCGGCATAGCGCTCCTCGTAGAAGTCGACCGGCCGGCCGGTCGCGATCACCTCGCGGTCAAGGTCGCGGGTGTAGGAGCCGTAGGTCGTGCCCAGCAGGTCGGCTGCCGTCTTGCCCACCGCCTCGGCCGGGGTCGTGCCGTAGAGGCGCGCCTGGAATGCGTTCATCATCACGTAGCGCGATTCCAGATTCTTTGCGTTGATCATCGCCGGCACCGCGTCGATCACCGCCTGCAGCGCATCGCGCGCCTCGACCTCGGCGGTGGTGTCCGTGCCGATCCCGCGATAGCCAAGGAAATGCCCATCGACGTCGAAGACCGGCACGCCGCTGATCGTGAAGTGCCTGACCGAACCGTCGCGCGCGATGCGGTGAAGGCGAAGGTTGCGGAAGGGCAGATGGGCGTTGAGCATCTTGTCGTGCTCGTCCCATTCCTTCTCGGTCAGGCCCAGCGGTTTCAGCTCGCGCCGCGTGCGGCCGATATGCGCGCCGACCGCCATGTCGGTATGGCTGCTGGCGCTGGGGGACAGGAAGGTGAAGCGCAGGTCGGCATCCTGCTCCCAATACCAGTCAGAGGAGGCGGCCGCGAAGTCGCGGAAGCGCTGCTCGCTCGCCCTCAGGGCGCCGCGCGCGCGTTCGATCCGGGTCGCGATGCGGATCAGCATCACGGTCATCGCCAGGATCGCCAGGGTGACGAGCACGGTGGTGAGCCCGGCCTGCACCGCGCTCTGCCGCCATGGCTGCAGCAGCGCTTCGACGCTGCTCCCGACCGAGGCAACCAGGTTGAGCTGTGGGAGGGTGCGGAAGCTGACGATGCGCCCGCCGGCGTCGGGAAGCACGATCGTGCGCGGGCGCGCGTCGGCCTCCGAGAGCGCGATGGTGGCGGCCAGCACCAAGCCGTCGCGCGGCCCCGCGTCGGCTGCCGTGCCGAGACGGCCCGCGATGCTCGAATTGCCCGAAACCAGCCGGCCGTCGCGCGTCCAAAGCCCGGCGGTTCCGTCGGGTTCGGCCGTCAGCGAATCGTAGAAGGTCTGGAAATAGGACGGCTCGATGACGATCGCAAGCGCCAGGCGGGCTCCGGCGGCGCGGTCGGGCAGCAGCCGGGTCAACACGACCTGCACGCGGCACTCGCCGCGCGGCGCGGTCAGGGCCATGTGCGGCTGCCTGCCGGGCTCGCCGCCGTCGAATGCCTGCATCGCCGCCGCATGCGCGCCGCCGCAGGCCGCGGGGACGAAGGCGGGGGCCTCGTACATCCAGGCAACCGAGCTCGCGGAATTGCGGATGGCGCCGCTCTCGTCGATCAGCAGGATCGCGCTGGCGTTGGGAATCGGCGTCAGGTGGCGCATCAGGGTCTCGGTCAGCTCGCCGTCGTCGACCGGCGACGCCCGCAGCAGGAGGGCGACGGCATCCTGCGCGCTGAGCAGCGTCTGGTCCGCGCGACCCATGACCTGGGCGGTGTGTTCGCTCAACGACCGCACGGTCCGCTCGCCCAGGCGCGTGGCGCCGTCGATCAGCTCCTGACGTTGGCGCACCACCCCGCTGAGGATCACCCCGTCGACCAGCAGCACCACGATCAGCGCAAAGATCGCGATCGCCCATTTCAGCCCGCCGGCGGGCAGGGGGCTGGACGAGGCATGGCCGCGGGCAGGGCTGGGCGGAAGCGATTCGACCATCTTGGTCCTTGTCCGGCGCGCAGCCGGCGACCCTACGCCCGCCGAGTTAACCATGCCTTAAGGAGCCACAGCCCTCGCCGTCAAAACGAAAAACGGGACCAAGCGGCCCCGTTTTCCTGCGCGAGAACTGCGCCCGGTTGCGGTCAGAAGATGTTCTGCGCCGCGACCATCGCGAACAGCATCGGCACCGACAGCATCGTGTTGATGCGCGAGAACAGCTTGGCGGCCGCCGCGGCGGCCTTCTTGGCGTCCGCCGTCGCCTCGACCAGGCCCAGCGCCTTCTGCTGGTTCGGCCAGATCACGAACCAGACGTTGAAGGCCATGATCAGCCCCAGCCACATGCCGATGCCGATCGCGGTGTTCTTCATCACGCCCGACCCGATGCCCAGCGCCAGCGCCGACGTGATGTAGCCGTTCATCGAGGCGAGGATCAGCCCGGTCACGACCGTCGCCAGCGCCGCCCAGCGGAACCAGAACAGCGCCTCGGGCGCTATAACCTTGCTGACCGCCGGTTTCTGGTCGTCCGGGATCTTGGGCATGCTCGGGATCTGCACGAAATTGAAGTACCACAGCAGCCCGATCCACATGATCGCGCTCAAGACATGCAGCCAGCGGAACAGGAATGCGAACCAGTTGTGGTCGAACGAGATGCCGCGCGTGATCAGGATATAGACCACGACCAGCGCGATGCCCGCGAGGATCGTGTTCTGCAGCGAGTCGAAGAATTTTGCCATTTTCTCATCCCCCGTCTTTGGATTGATTCTTGATCACTAAGTACAACGAATGCCGCCCGGATTCAACGCGGCTGCGCCCCCGGCCGCTTTCTTGCGCGGTCGACGAGTTGTGATGGAGCCCGCATGGCCCTACCGGCGTTGCGTCTTTGCCGGCACCGGGGCATGCGCTAGTGTCGGAACCCGAATGTCCGAAGCGAATCGGGCCGCAGGGACCGGGAGGCCGTCAATGGATCGCATGCAAGATGGAGCAAGGACTGCAATGGCAAGACGTCATTTTCTCGGAACCGCAGCAGGGTCGGCCGTGATGGCCGCGGCCGACCGGGCGGCGGGCGCGGCGCGCGTGCACATCGCGCAGGCGGCTGCGCCCCACGAGCTGCCGAAACTGCCCTACGCGGACAACGCGCTCGACCCGGTCATCTCGGCCAACACGATCGGATTCCACTACGGCAAGCACCACCAGGCCTATGTGACGAACCTCAACAACCTGCTGAAGGACGCGCCGGACCTGGCGGCGCTGAAGCTGGAGGAACTGATCAAGACGACCGCCGCCAATCCGAACCGCGCGGGCATCTTCAACAACGGCGCGCAGGTGTGGAATCACACCTTCTACTGGAACAGCATGAAACCGGGCGGCGGCGGCCAGCCCGGCGGCAAGATCAAGGACAGGATCGACGCCGACCTCGGCGGCTACGACAAGTTCAAGGCGGCCTTCCACGCCGCGGCGCTGGGCCAGTTCGGCAGCGGCTGGGCTTGGCTGATCGAGGACGGCGGCAAGCTCGCCATCGCGCGCACCGGCAACGCGGACACGCCGCTGGCCCAGGGCAAGAAGTGCCTGGTGACCATCGACGTGTGGGAGCATGCCTACTACCTCGACTACCAGAACCGGCGCGCCGACTACATCACCGCGTGGCTGGACAAGCTGGTGAACTGGGACTTCGCCGCGAAGAACCTGGGCTAGGCCCGGGGCCGCAGGCAGGGCGGGGCGTCCGGTGAGCGCGCCGGACGCCCTTTCCTATTGCGCCGCCGCGGTCCGCCGCCACGATCCGGACCGGTATCTCTGCGCGATGTTCGCGCCGGCCGACCGGCGCGAGGACCTGCTGGCGCTTTACGCCTTCAATCTCGAGATCGCCCGCACGCGCGAGCAGGTGAGTGAGCGCATGCTCGGCGAGATCCGCCTGCAATGGTGGCGCGAGGCGATCGAGGGCATCTACGCCGGCACCCCGCGCCGGCATGCGGTGGTCACGGCGCTGGCGGATGCGGCGGCACGGCGCGGCATCGACCGCGCCGGGCTGGAGCGCATGATCGATGCGCGTGAGGCGGATCTCGAGGACGGGCCGCCGGCCGACCTGGCGGCGCTCGAAGCCTATGCCGCGGCGACTTCGGGAGAATTGGCGGCGCTGGCCGCCGACCTGCTGGGCGCGGGCGAGGCCCGCCATGCCGCGCGCCAGGTCGGCACGGCCTGGGCGCTGGCCGGCCTGCTGCGGGCGGTCGGCTTCCATGCCCGGGCCAAACGGACCTACCTGCCGGGCGACCTGCTGGCGGCGAACGGGGTGAGGCTTGGCGACCTCCATGAATTGCGGCCGAGCGCCGGTCTCAGCGCGGCGGGGCGCACCGTCGCCGATGCGGCATGGCGCCTGCTGCGAGAGGCAAGGTCGCGGCGCGACGCGGTGCCGCGCGCCGCCCTGCCGGTCCTGTTGCAGGCGCGCCTGGCCGAGGCGAACCTCGCCCGGCTGCGGCGGCGCGGCTTCGACGTGCTGGCCCCGGGCGTGGCCGACCGGCCGCCGCTGGCGGCCTGGACGATGACGCTAGCCTGGCTGGCGGGGCGCTATTGAAGCCGCCGGTCTGATACTCTGGCCCCGGCAAGCGGCCGGAACGGCGGGCATGGAAGCGCATCAGCAAATCCCCTATCTGCGCGAGGCCGTGGTGTTCCTCGTGGCCACGGTGGCGATCGTGCCGCTGTTCCAGCGCCTGCGCGCCAGCCCGGTGCTGGGCTATCTCGCGATCGGGGCGCTGATCGGGCCGTACGGGCTCGGCCGCCTTGCCGAGATCCATCCCTGGCTCGGCTATTTCGTGATCGCGGATGCGGACTTGGTGCGGCGGTTCGCCGAGCTGGGCATCGTGCTGCTGCTGTTCGTGATCGGGCTGGGCCTGTCGGTCGACCGGGTCTGGTCGATGCGCCGCACCGTCTTCGGCCTGGGCCTGGCCCAAGTACTCGTATGCGGCGGGGCGATCGGGCTGGCGGCCTGGACGCTGGGGACGGCGCCGCCGGCGGCGACCGTGCTGGGCGCGTGCCTGGCCATGTCGTCGACCGCGGTAGTGGTCCAGCTCCTGACCGAGCGCGGCGAGATCGCCACCCGGCTCGGCCGCGCGGCCATCGCCGTCCTGCTGTTCCAGGACCTGGCGGTCGTGCCGATCCTGTTCCTGCTGAGCGTGCTGGGCGGAGACGGGACGCACGGCGTCCTGCCCGAGCTGGGCATCGCGCTTGCCCGCGCGATCGTGGCGGTCGGGTTGATCCTGGCGCTGGGCCGGCTGCTGCTCCGCCCGGTCTTCCGGCGCATCGCCCAGCTTCGCAGCCAGGGGCTGTTCGTGGCGCTGAGCCTGCTGGCGGTGATCGGGACGGGGTGGCTGACGGGCATGGCCGGGCTGTCGATGGCGCTGGGCGCGTTCCTGGCCGGGCTGGTGCTGGCGGAGACCGAGTTCCGCCACCAGATCGAAATGGAGATCGCGCCGTTCAAGGAACTGCTGCTGAGCCTGTTCTTCGTTTCCATCGGGATGACCATCGATCTGCTGGTCATGGCCGCGCATATCCTGCCCCTGGTGCTGGCGGTGATCGGCCTGTTCGCGGTCAAGGCGCTGATCATCGCCGCGCTCGGCCGTGCCTTCCGCCTGCCGGCCCATGTCGCCCTGCCGCTCGGTCTGCTCCTGGGCCAGGGCGGCGAATTCGGCTTCCTGATCGTGGGTTTGGCGATCATCAATGGCGTGCTTCCCGCGGAGACCGGCCGTTTCGCCGCCATGGCCGTGGCGCTGACGATGGCGCTGACGCCGCTCGCCGCCCTGCTGGCGCGAATCGTCGAGCGACGCCTGCGCCGCCACGTACGGCACCACGACTCGCCCGAGCCGCCCGAAGACCTCGGCGACCTGGACGGGCATGTCGTGATCGCCGGAATGGGCCGCGTGGGCGAGGTGGTGGCGATGGCGCTGGAGGCGCGGCAAATGCCCTATGTCGCCGTCGACCTCGACGCAGCCGGCGTGGCGCGCCAGCGCAAGGAGGGCAGGCTGGTCTATTTCGGCGATGCGTCGCGACACGAGCTGCTGGCGCGCCTCGGGCTGGAGCGGGCTGCGGCCGTGGTGATCACGCTGGACGATCCGGATATCGCGTGCCGGTCGATCGGGTGCCTGCGCGACAACTGGCCGGACCTCAGGATCTACGCCCGCGCCCGCGACGCCGAGCACGCGCGCCTGCTGCTCGACACGGGCGCCACGCATGTGGTTCCCGAAACGGTCGAGGCGAGCCTGCAGCTGGCCGAGCACGTGCTGGAAGACCTGGGCGTGTCGAAGGACACGGCCGACGAGCTCGTGGACGAGCTGCGCGGGGAGATTCTGGTGGCGCTGAGGGAAGCCCAGAAGGAGCAGGCGCCGCGGGCCTGATCTCACGCCGCCGCGTTCGCCGCCGGCGCACCAAGCCAGGCGGCCAGATCGGCGAGCGCGCGTTCCGCCATCGCCGGCTTGCGCTCGGCTTTGCGCAACCGGCTCCCGCCCGCCGCGAGCGGCGGGAACAGGCCGAAATTGACGTTCATCGGCTGGAAGCTGCGCGGCCCGGCCTCGATCGCCTGGCCGATATGGCCGCCGGTGATGTGATTGAGCAGCGCGCCCAGCGCCGTCGTCGCGGGCGGCGGCGCTGCTTCCCGCCCGGCCCGCTCGGCGGCGGCGAAGCGTCCGGCCAGGAGGCCGATCGCCGCGCTCTCGACATAGCCCTCGACGCCCGTGACCTGGCCCGCGAAGCGCAGCCGCGGCATCGCCTTCAGCCGCAGCGCGCGGTCGAGCAGGCGCGGGCTGTCGAGATAGGTGTTGCGGTGCAAGCCCCCGAGCCGCGCGAACTCCGCCTGCTCCAGCCCCGGTATGCTGCGGAAGATGCGGACCTGCTCGCCGTGCTTCAGCTTGGTCTGAAAGCCCACCAGGTTGTAGAGCGTGCCCAGCGCATTGTCCTGGCGAAGCTGGACCACCGCGTAGGGGCGCCGGCCGGTATGCGGGTCGCTCAGCCCGACCGGCTTCATCGGCCCGAAGCGCAGCGTCTCGGGGCCGCGCTCCGCCATCACCTCGATCGGCAGGCAGCCCTCGAAATAGGGCGTGTCCTTCTCCCAGTCCTTGAACCGGGTCTTGTCGCCCGCCAGGAGTGCCGCGATGAACGTCTCGTACTGCGCGCGGTCGAGCGGGCAGTTGATGTAGTCCGCGCCGTCGCCCCCCGGTCCCACTTTATCGTAGCGCGACTGGAACCAGGCCTTGCCCATGTCGACCGTCTCGCGGTGGACGATCGGCGCGATGGCGTCGAAGAAGGCCAGCGACTCCGCGCCGGTCAGGCCGCGCACCGCCGCGGCGAGCGCGGGCGAGGTGAGGGGGCCGGTGGCGACGATCACGCTGTCCCAGTCGGCGGGCGGCAGGCCCGCGATTTCCTCGCGGCACAATTCAACCAGCGGTTCCGCGAGCAGGCGTTGCTGGACTTCGGCGGCAAAGCCGAGCCGGTCGACCGCCAGCGCGCCGCCCGCCGGCACCTTGTGCGCGTCGGCGGCCATCAGGATCAGCGAGCCGCAGCGCCGCATCTCCGCATGCAGCAGCCCGACCGCATTGTGCTGCCAGTCGTCCGAGCGGAAGGAGTTGGAGCAGACCAGCTCGGCCAGGCTGTCGGTCTGGTGCGCATCGGTCCGCCGGACCGGGCGCATTTCGTGCAGCACGACCCCGACGCCCGCCCGCGCGAGCTGCCACGCCGCCTCGCTACCGGCCAGCCCGCCGCCGATGACGTGGACGGGCAAAGGGGAAGGATTTGCCATGCCGCAAAGTCTAGGCGCGCGGGGGCAGGAAGTTAAGGCTGCCGGGAGCGCTTTCGCGCGCGAAGGGGGGCGCAGCGGCTTCCTGCCGGTTCGTCGCTACCTGAACCCTCTTGGCCGATTGCGCTGCCCGTTCGGCCTACCTGGCCGCCGGGACGTGTGTAGGCGCGGGAGCGTGTTGAGGGATGTGATGCCCGTCACAGACCGGGAGGCGACTCGCTGGTGC